>JBGUQG010000296.1:0-4784 GCA_045130815.1 Christensenellales bacterium | reverse complement strand
TTAATTCTGGAGGTATTCTTCCATATATGTCAGTCTATTCTGAACAGCGCGCCAAGGAATTGCAGCTGCTGACCCGTTCCGCGCTGCGTGAATTGCCTGAGGTGTGCTTCGATTTTATCAACGCCATCGATTCCACCACACAGCCTTTGACGCGATACGCCTATGTATCCGATCTGAAGCTGTTCTTTTCATTCTTGACCGGCGAACTGCCGAAGTTCTCGGACAAGACGCCACAGTCGATGGACGTGACGGACCTCTCCAGGGTCACCTCCCGCGACATATACATGTACATGGACTTTTTGGGCTTCTACGTAAAGGACGATGCCGAATATTCTAACCAGGATTTAGGCAAAATGCGAAAATTGTCGTCTTTACGCAGCTTTTACAAATTCCTGTATAAAAATGGCTATATTGAATCGGACCCCGCCGCGCTGGTGGACATGCCAAAGCGCCATCAGAAGCCGATCATACGCCTTGAGATCGACGAGGTCGCCCGGATGCTGGACCTGGTGGAATCCGGAGAGCTGCAGTCCGAGCGCCAAAGAAAATACAACGATCACACGCGCACGCGGGATCTGGCGATACTCACGCTGTTTCTGGGCACCGGCATCCGCGTCAGCGAGCTGGTGGGCATCAACGTGGACGACGTGGACTTTTCGATCAACGGTTTCCTGGTAACCCGCAAGGGCGGCAACCAGGCCATACTCTACTTCCCGGACGAGGTCGCCCAGGTGCTGAAGGACTATTTGAAGCTGCGCGAAACGCTGTCGCCTGCGCCCGGACACGAGGACGCGCTGTTCCTGTCGCTGCAAAACAAGCGCATATCCGTGCGCGCGGTGCAGCTGATGGTCAAAAAATACGCCACGCTGGCCGCGCCGCTGAAGAAGCATCTGAGCCCCCACAAGCTGCGCAGCACCTTCGGCACAAACCTTTACCACGAGACCGGCGACATCTACCTTGTGGCCGACGTGCTGGGCCACAGCGACGTGAATACCACCCGGCGGCATTACGCGGCCATGTCGGATGACCGAAGGCGCATGGCTGCCACGAAGGTTCACCTGCGTACGGATGAAAAGCCGGAAGGCACCGAAGAGTAGGCCTACAGCCTGATGTGATGCTGCTTGATCTCGCCGGTGGCCAGCTCGTCGCAGCGGTTGTTGTACGGGTTGTCCGCGTGGCCCTTGACCTTGATCCACTGGATGCGATGTATGCCCGCGAGCTTCAGGAGTTCCTGCCAAAGGTCCTGATTCTCGACGGGCTTTTTGTCGCTCTTCAGCCAGTTGTGGCGCTGCCAGCTGGCCAGCCAGCGCTTTTCAAAGGCGTTGACCAGGTAGGCGCTGTCAGAGTATACGCTGACCTCGCAGGGCTCCTTCAGCCGGGAAAGCGCCTGGATCGGGGCCATCAGCTCCATGCGGTTGTTGGTGGTATGGGCCTCATAGCCGGAGATCTCCAGCTTCTTTTCCCTGTACATCAGTATGGCGCCCCAGCCGCCCGGACCGGGATTGCCGGAGCAGGCGCCGTCGGTGTAGATGATGACCTGTTTCAATGCGAATCCTTTCCCACCGCTGCGCGTGCCAGGGCTTCGGCGATGGCGCGCGCGTTGCCGAGTTGTATTTGAAGATAGGCGTCAAAGCCCTCGCCTTCGGCGTGGGTCGACATCACATCCAGCCGTGCCACGGAAAAGCCCGCGGCCTCAATGGCCTCCACAAAGGCCTGCGGGGCCTGTTTTTCGATCAGGATCGCGTCGATCTCGGCGTCAGACAACCTGTCCGTGCACTTTTGCAGGGCTTCGCCGCTCATGCCGTCGCCGCTCTCCCGCTCGATGGTTTCGGCGATCTCAAGGCCGTAATCCACGGCGCAGTATATGAGCGCCTCGTTCAGCACCGCCACGCGGCGGTCCCTGCAGCCTTCAAGGATCCCACGGGCTTCATCCATCGCCGCCTGAAGCGCGGCGTCGGCCTTTGCCGCGTTGGCCGCGTACTGGTCAGCGTACCTTGGGTCCATCGATTGCAGCATCGCAGCGATGCTTGAGACCATCTGCCTCGCGCCATCCAGCGACATGTACAAATGCGGGTTCTGCCCCCTGAAATGGGATTCCGACTCGGCATTGCCCTCGCTTCCGGCGTCATGCAGCTCGAGGTTGTACAGTATGGCGCTGACCGCGGGGCCGTCGTCGCCCCAGTCGAACAGTGCGCTCTCAAAGCTCTCCAGCCCGCGCCCGCCCAGCATCACCGCGTCGGCACCGGCGGCCAGCAGCGCGGCGTCCCAGTCGGAGAGCCTGTAGCTGCGCAGGCAGCCGTCCTGGGGCTGGACCAGGCAGTGCAGCTCGGCGTCGGGCACGCCGTCCATCACCGCGTCCGTCAGCGCGTAGATCGGGTAGAACGTGGCGTAGACGGACAGGGTCTGCACATCGTCTTCGACGATCGGCCCGCAGCCCGCCATCGTAAGCGCGACGAGCAGCGCGAGCGCCAGGGCAAGCATACGGCGCAAGAGCTTCACTTCCTTCAAGGCGCCTCCCCGCCGAAGCGTTCGGCAAGGATCCGGCGCATGGTCCGGGCAAGGCTGTCGGCGCTCTCCCCCTCCACCTTCAGCCAGATCACGCGGCTGTCGCGGCGAAACCAGGTCATCTGGCGCTTGGCCAGGCTTCGGGTGGCCTTCCGGATCAGGTACACGGCATGCTCCATGCTGATCTCACCCCGAAGCGCCGCGGCGATCTCCTTGTAGCCGATGGCCTGTGTCGCCGTGGGATGGCTGCGCGCGTCGGCCATCAGCGCGCGCACCTCGTCCACCATCCCCGCGGCCAGCATCGCGTCCACCCGGCGGTCGATGCGCTCGTGGAGCAGTTCCTTGGGCCATTCCGGGGCAAACAATACCTCCCGGTAGTCCCCTTCCCTGCCCTGGTCCAGCCGGTTGTGTTCGGTCAGGGTGAGGCCCGTCAGCCGGTACACCTCGATGGCCCTTGCCACCCGGCGGACGTCGTTGGGGTGCAGCCGTGCGGCGGAGGCAGGGTCCACCGCCCCGAGCATGGCGTGAAGCCGCTCATGCCCGCCGGGCCGGGCCGCGATCTCCAGCAGCTCGCCGTGAAGCGCCTCGTCGCTGCGCTGGCGGGAGAAGCTCATGGGCCGTGTCACCGCGTCCACATACAGGCCGGTGCCGCCGCACAGCACGGGCACGCGCTCGCGCGACGCGATATCGGCGATACAGGCGTGGGCGTCGCTTCGATAGGCGTCTGCGGAATAGCCCTTTCCCGGGTCCATAAAGCCCAACATATGGTGCGGTATGCCCGCCATTTCATCGGGCGTGGGCATGGCTGACAGTATGGGCATGCCCCGATAGATCTGCATCGAGTCGGCGGAGATCACCTCGCCGCCGACCAGGCGGCAAAGCGCCACGGCGCAGGCGGTCTTCCCGGAGGCGGTCGGCCCCACGATCACGGGCAGTATCGGCTTGACGACGTTCTTATCCATCACTGAATCCGCTTGAACATCTTTTCAAGCTCGCGCCGGGAGATGGATTTCATCACCGGGCGTCCGTGGGGGCAGGTCGGCGGCGCGCCGGTCTGCAGCATCTGCGTGATCAGCGCGTCGATCTCATCCGCGCTCAACTGGTCGCCGCCCTTCACGGCGCTCTTGCAGGCCATCTGCATGACCTCGGCGCGGCGCAGGTCGATGGTGGCGTTCCTCAGGCGATTGAGCGCGTTGACGGTTTCCATGAACGCGGGCCTCTGCTCCGCCCGACCCAGTATGAAGGGCACCGCGCGGACCTGGATGTCCTGCTCGCCGAAGGCCTCCACGTCATAACCGGAGTCCTTCAGCACATCGATGTTGTCCAGCACCAGCGCCATTTCCCGGGCGGACAGGCGCACCACCAGCGGCGTCAGCAGCTGTTGGGAGCCGCGCCCGGCCTCAAGCTGGGCCATGAGCTTTTCGTATTGCAGGCGCTCGTGGGCCGCATGCTGATCGATCATCACCAGCGAATCGTCGGCCTCGATCAGTATATACGACTTCAACACCACGCCGATTACGCGGTACACCGGCTTGTCACTTACGACCGGAGTCGGTTTTGAAGTGGATCCCTCGGAATCATCGACCGTGGTCTGTATTTTAACGTCCTTCGGCTCCGGGCGAACGAAGGTCACCCTGTCCTCCCGCAGCGACGTGCCGGAGGAATCGCCCAGCTTTTCCAGCTCCTGGCGCATGACCTGCTGGAAGGCGCTGATCTGCACGGGCTTTTCACGCTTCACAGGCCTGTAAGGCGGCTCATCCTGCGGCGGGATCGGCGCTTCAATGGCCACAGGCGCTTCCACAGGCGCTTCCGCGGGCAGCGGCGGCGCTTCCGTCGGCGGCGGAGCCATTTCCGCGTCAGGCGCTTTGGCTTCCGGCTGCGCGGCGGCGGGATGGGAGGACTCGACAGGCGCGGGCACGATCTCACGCACGGTGGCCACCCGGTCCACCTGCACCGGGCCGGTGCGATCCTTGCCCAGCATCAGCACCCGTTCGCCCTCAAACGCGGTGGCCAGCAGCCTTTCGGCGGCCGTACGCATGGTGATCTCGTCCTTGAATCGCACCTCCAGCTTGTTGGGGTGCACGTTCACGTTCACGCTGGCGGGCGGTATCACCAGGTTCAGCGCGCACATCGGGTACATGCCGATGGTGACGCGGCTGCGGCAGATCTCCTCCAGCGCTCTGGAGAGCATCGCGCAGCGCACGGCGCGGCCGTTGATGAAGAAGGCCTGGTGCGCCCGGCTGGACTTGGCCAGCTCGCCCACGCCGATCAGGCCGTGA
>JBGUQG010000295.1:0-3833 GCA_045130815.1 Christensenellales bacterium | reverse complement strand
ATCCACCTGGCCATCGGCCTGGTGGAGGGCCTGGTGACGGCGGCGGTGCTGGTGTTCGTGTACGAGGCCAGGCCGGAGCTTTTGCAGGATGTGGATACCGCCGCCGACGGCGTGCAGGCGAAGCGCTCGCTGAAATCCGTGGTGGCGATACTGGCCGTGGTGGCCGCGCTGGTGGGCGGCGGGCTGTCGCTGCTGGCCAGCTCCAACCCCGACGGGCTGGAGTGGGCGCTGTTCGGCAACGCCGAGGCGGGCTACAGCGAGAACATGGGCCTGGACGAGGAGAGCTTCGGCGTGACCAGCGGCCTGGCCGACGCGGCGGGCAGTGTGCAGGAGGCCACCGCCTTCCTGCCGGACTACGCCTTCGCGGGCAGCGACAGCGCCGCGGGCACCACGGTGTCCGGCCTGGTGGGCTCGGCGATGGTGGCCGGCGTGGCGGTGCTGATCTGCCTGGCGGGAGGCTTCTTCCGCAAGCGAAAAACGGCGAAATGAGAGATGAGGGTTGAGAGTTGAGTGTGGAGAGTGGAGTTTCTGCAGCTCCACTCTCCGCTCTCCCAAAGGGGGGTGCGCTATGGCCGACATGCACCGGGCGCTGGGCGAGCTGAGCCAGATGGACGACCTCGCCGCGCTGGATTCGCCGATCCACCGGCTGCATCCGCTGACGAAGCTCATTCTGACGGTGGGCTACATCGCGCTGGTGGTGTCCTTCGGCAAGTATGCCCTCAGCGGCGTGCTGGTGATGGCGCTGTACCCGGCGGCGCTGTTTTCGCTCGGCGGCATCCCGGTGGGCGTCTGCTTCCGCAAGCTGCGGGTGGTGCTGCCGCTGGTGATGGCGGTGGGGCTGTTCAATCCCTTCTTTGACCGCGCGCCGCTGCTGGCGGTGGGGGGCGTGGCGGTGTCCGGCGGCGTGATATCGATGCTCACGCTGATGCTCAAGGGCGTGCTGTGCCTGACGGCCTCGTTTTTGCTGATCGCCACGACCGGCATCGACGCGCTGTGCGCCGCGCTGCGGATGCTGCGCGTGCCGGGCATGCTGGTGACGCTGCTGCTGCTCACCTATCGCTATGTGGGCGTGATGACCGGCGAGCTGGCGGTGATGACCGACGCCTACCGCCTGCGCGCGCCGGGGCAGAGGGGCATCCACCACAGGGCCTGGGGCTCGTTCCTGGGCCAGCTGCTGCTGCGCAGCATGGATCGGGCCGGCGAGCTGTACGCCGGCATGCAGCTGCGGGGCTTTTGCGGCGAATTCCACTACGCGGGCGTGCGTCCCTTTGCCCCCGGCGACGCCGCCTGGCTGGTGCTGGGCCTGGGCGCCTGCGGGCTGCTCCGGTTTGTGGACGTGGCGGCCCTGCTGGGCGGGGCGGTGATGAGGTGACGGACATGATCGTGTGTGAAAGCGTGCGCTTCAGCTATGACGGGGCGCATCCCGCGCTGAAGGACGTCTCCTTCCGCGTCGGCCCGGGGGAGGCCGTGGGCCTGATCGGCGGCAACGGCGCGGGCAAGTCCACGCTGATGAAGGCGCTGCTGGGCCTGGTGGAGGTCGAGGGCCGCGTGACCGTGGACGGCACGCCGGTGGGGAAGGACACCCTGCCTCAGGTCCGCGAAAAGCTGGGCCTGGTGCTGCAAAACTCCGACAACCAGATGTTCATGCCCACCGTGTACGAGGACATGCTGTTCGGCCCGCTGAACTACGGCCTGCCCAGGTCCGAGGCGGAAAAGCGCGTGGACGAGGCGCTGGCCCGGCTGGGCATGGCGGAGCTGAAGCACCGCCACAACCACCGGATTTCCGGCGGCGAAAAGCGGATGGCCGCCATCGCCACGATCCTGGCCATGCGGCCCGAGGCCATGCTGATGGATGAGCCCACCTCCGCCCTGGACCCCTATAACCGCCGACTGGTGATCAACATCATCCACGGCCTGGATACCACCTGCCTGATCGCCTCCCACGACCTGGACATGATCCTGGACACCTGCGACCGCGTGATCCTGATGAACGGCGGCAGGATCGTTTGCGACGGCCCCGCGGACGAGATCCTGCGGGACAGGGCGCTGCTGGAGCAGAACCGGCTGGAGCTGCCGCTGAGGCTGCAGCGAACTGGAGAGTCTGGAATCTGAGAAGTGCCGCGGGCGGCATATCACCGTGAAACGGCGGTATGGCTGCCCGCATTTTTGCGTATATGGCCGGCCCGGCCTCTTGACGACATGAGCAATCCGCTCTTGCGCTCATATCTATACCTGTGAACCACTCTGCTCAGGCGAGGAAATGCTTCCCGTCTTTTTTTTGTTCACGAAAATCCATCGGAATCCGTTGATTGCGAGCCGGGTTTTTGGTATAATCGATTCGTACCCCTATGCCATCTCGGAGGCGTTAGGTTTTTCCAGGATTATGCCGATACTGATTTAAGGAGCATATGCTCTGAGGCAGCGCCCTTTTTGCGTTCTGCGGCTGCGGGGCGCGCGAAACTGAACACTGTATTTGCGACGGATAACCGTCGGACATGACGGGGTTGGCATACCCTGTCAGGCCCAGCGGGGAAAAAGGGAACATTGCGGAGGTGATTCTGTGACTCTGGTACAAGAAGCGATGAGCATCATGGAGACGATGCCGAGGAAAAACCAGCAAATCGTGTTGGATCTATTAAGAGCGATGAGCAGCCCGTCGACGTTCCATAAGCAGCCGGTAAAGAATAATGAGACAAAAATGAGGGCTGCGATGATGGACCTCGCCGGACTGTGGGAGGGTCATGAAAATGAGCTGTCCGTAGAAGAAACGGTTCGGGATATGAGAAAGGGGCGTTCCTTTGATACTTGATACAGATGTTCTCATTTGGTTTCTGAGAGGAAATCAAAAGGCAATCGATTTTATTATGGAAGCAATGCCCTTCTCCATTTCGATTGTAACGTATATGGAGCTTGTGCAGGGAATGCGTGACAAACGGGAGCTGGCCCAAATGAAGAAGGCGTTCGAGGAAATGGAAGTGGCAGTCATCCCATTGTCTGAAGGCATATCCTTGCGCGCTTCGGATTATGTCGAGATGTACGCATTGAGTCATTCGATGGAAATGGCGGATGCGTTGATTGCCGGAACCTGTATGGAACAGAACGAAACATTGGTTACGGCAAACGATAAGCATTACAAAGTGGTGGAAGGACTGCAAATGACGGTATTCCGCCCGTGAGCAGAGCAGAGGCCTATATAGCGCCCTTTTTGCGTTCTGCGGCTGCGGGGCGCGCGAAACTGAACACTGTATTGACGACGGATAACCGTCGGACTTGACGGGGTTGGCATACCCTGTCAGGTCCGGCGGGGGCGGTGAACAAATCGGAGGAGTTATCATGACGTTGGTGCAACAAGCAACAACGATGATGGAGAAGCTGCCGGTAAGTAGCCAGCAGGTCGCAGTGGATTTGCTAAAATGCTGAGCAGTCTTTCTGAATCTCCCGTTATGCCGAATGCCCATGAAGCCGGGTTAAGCGGAAGGGCAGATCCGATTTTGCCCTTCCGGCTGATTTTGACCAGCGCTTTGACGATTTGAATAATGAGATTGCGGCAATGTTTATGGGTGAAAGTCTATGAGAATACTGTTGGATACGCCGCCCGCCCGTGCAAGGGAGCAGGGACGCCGGGCGTCCACAAACTGAATTATTTCCTGCAAAAGCTAATGCGAATTGACAAAAGTCAATTCGCATTAGCTTTTCTTTGCCTACCATAAAGCTGGCGGGAAAACGGATCGACGGCGTGTTAAATTTGAGGGATTTTCCGGATTTTCGGAGGAAAAGCGGATAAATCGCCGCCGGACGGGGCTTGACATTCAAAAATGATTATGATATAGTCT
>JBGUQG010000294.1:0-5087 GCA_045130815.1 Christensenellales bacterium | reverse complement strand
TAGCACTGCCAGCGGTCCGCGCCGGACACGGGCAGCACGCTCTTGAAGGTGTTCTGCAGGATCAGCGCGATCCAGAACACCGGCATCGACACGCCGAACAGCGAGATCCCCATGCTCAGATGGTCCGTCAGGGAATTCTTCTTTACCGCGGAGATGATGCCCACGGGAATGCCCATGATCCATGAAAACAGCGCCGAGGCCACGGCCAAACGCAGCGTGTAGGGGAAGGCCGTGGCGATCAGCGCGGTCACCGGGCGCTTCAGCTTCCAGCTCATGCCCAGATCGCCGTGCAGCGCGTCCCAGATGTAGCGGAAGTAGCGCACGAAGAAGGGGTCGTTCAGGTGCATGCTCTCGCGCAGGTCCTCGATGACATCGACCTTCAAATGCTCCTTCATCATCACGGCCACCGGGTCGCCGGGGACCACGTTCAGCATGAAGAAGATCAGAAGGATGATGCCCAGCAGCACCGGGATCATGGTCAGTATGCGCTTGACGATGTACTTGCCCATGGGCGTCCTCCGGGGAAAAGCATCGATAGGGGCGGCATTGCCGCCCCTACAGGTGAATGGAAGGCTTTACTCAGTCCTCGATGGTGACGGTGTAGTAGCTCATGTTGCTCCAGCCGTTCCAGGACACCTGGAAGTTCTTCACCCGGGGGCTCAGGCAGAACATGTGCTCGGTCTGGTACATGGGCAGCACCACGTGGTCCTCGTGCACCACGGCGTTGTCGATCTTCGTGTAGGCGGCCATGCGCTCCTCGTGGTTGGCCATCAGGCGGGCCTCGTCCAGCAGGGCCTTGATCTCCTCGTTGCCGTAGTTCACGGAGCGGGTCACGTTGTTCTTGTTGGAGAAGAAGGTGTACAGGAAGTTGTCGGGATCGTTGAAGTCGGCGGACCAGTTGTTGTAGTAGCTGGGCAGCTGGCCGTCCCGGCGGATGTCGTAGAACGCGGCGGAGTCGATCTCGCTGATGGTCGCGCGCACGCCCACCTTCTTCAGCTCGCTGCTGATGGCCTTGTACACCGGCAGGTCGGAGGAATTGGCGGTCACGGCCAGCTCCATGTCAAAGCCGTCGGCATAGCCCTCGTCGGCCAGGATCTGTTTGGCCTGCTCGGGATCGTAGGGGATCTCGGCGGCGCTGTCGTCGTGGCCGGGCACGCCCACGGACAGGAAGCAGTTCAGCAGGTTGCCCCTGCCGTTGTAGAAGGAATCCAGCAGCGCCTGGCGGTTGATGGACATCTGCAGCGCCTTGCGCACGTTCGGGTTGTCCAGCGGCTCGATGGCGGTGTTGAACATCAGATAGTAGGTGCCCAGGCGGCGGCCGGACACGATCTGGTCCTCATAGCCGTTGGCCAGGAACCACTCCAGCTGGGTGCGCCCGAAGTCAAAGTCGAACACGTCGGCGTTGCCCTGCTCGAACTCCATGCGCATGGTGTTCTCATCGGGGATGATGGCCATCTCGATGCCGTCGATGGCCGGCGCGCCCTTGAAGTAGTTGGGGTTGGCGACCATGGTCACCTTGCTGCCCAGCTCCCACCCGGTCACCTGGAAGGGGCCGGTGCCGAAGCACACCGCGGGGTTGGTGCCGAAGTCGGCGACGCCCTCGGTGGATTCGCGGTTGTAGACCGCGCCGGCGGGGGTGGCCAGCAGGCTCAGGAAGAAGTCGCAGGGCTCCACCAGCCTGAACTGCACGGTCAGGTCGTCCAGCGCGGTGACGCCGGAGATGCTGTCCGCCTCGCCCTTGTAGTAGTCCATCGCGCCCTCGACGCGCTCGTATACGTCGGTGTTGGACTTCAGCTCCACCGGATCCATCATGCGGGTGACGGTGAACACCACGTCGTCGGCGGTCAGCGGATCGCCGTTCTGGAAGGTGACGCCCTCGTGCAGGTGGAAGGTGTAGGTCAGGCCGTCCTCGGTGACCTCCCAGCTGTCGGCCAGGCCGGGCACCAGCTGGGGCAGGCCGTCCACGCTCTCGATCTCCACCAGGCGGTCAAAGCAGTTCAGCGGGATGCAGTAGCTGTCGGTGGTCATCTGCACGTCCAGGGTCTCGGGATCCTCCTTGTACAGCACGCGCAGCACCTTGCCGGGTTCCTCCGCCAGGGCGGCGGGAACCAGCGCGGACAGCGCCAGCAGCACGGCGACGGCCAGGGAAAGCAGTTTCTTCATAACGGATACCTCCATAGCATTGAATATACTATCCATATTACTATAGTACAAACCGGAGTGAAGTACAACTTCATTCCGGTTAATGTTTAGTAAATATGAAGATTTGGTTTATTTATGCCGAATCGCGTCCAAAACTGTGGCGCCCGGTCACGATTCCGACGCATTTCGAATGAGATCGATATTGGCTGAGTCCGCGGCCACGCCCAGGCAGCGGGCCAGACGGCCAAGGGCGGCCTCGGCGGCCCGGAGCATTGCGCCGGTGACGCGGACGCCCGGCTCCCACCACCAGGCCTTCACCCGCAGGCGGCCCGCCTTTGTGACGTTCTCCGGCTCAAAGCGGGCCACGAACCGGCTGCCGTACAGCACCGGCAGCACGTAGTAGCCGTATTCCCGCTTATCGACGGGGGTGTAGACCTCCCAGCGATAGCGGAAGCGGAACAGCGCCTCCACCATCGCCCGGTCCCACATCAGGTTGTCCAGCGGGGCGATGAAGCGCATACGCGGGGAACCGCCCGCGTCCTGAAGCATGTCCAGCGCCTCCGGCGGCGCGTAGAACAGTTCCCTTTGGCCCTCCACGCGAAGGGGCGTCAGCCGTCCGGCGTCGCAGAGCCGCCCGAGGGCCGCTCTTCTCGCGGCGTTGTCCGACACCACGTAGCCCTGCCACGCGCCGCCCATGCGGCCCCACAGCAGCCCCACGCATCGCACCCGGCGCAGCGCGTACCAGTCGGCGAAGGCCGCGCTGTCCCGCTGCGGGGCGACGAGGCATTCCGCCGGCAGCACCCGTTCGGTCAGGTCGAAGCGGCGCTGAGTGCCCGCCTTGTCCGACACGCACAGCCGGCCCGCGCGGAACAGATACTCGATGGCCGCGCCGGAGGGCCTGCGCGGTCCCCAGCCGAAGTCCTTCGATTCGCCCATGGGGATGTCGTTCAGCGACAGGGGACCCCGCTCCCGGACGGCCGACAGAATGTCCTCCAGCATGTCGAAGGCCTCGCCCTGGCCCCGGCCCGCAAGCCATCTGCGGGCGTCGGCGGCGTGCAGCGCCCGCTGGGGGGCGAAGGCACCGAAGTCCCGGGCGGTGTACATGCACATCTCCTTGTCGTAGCCGTCCACGAGGAAGCGCTCCTCATACAAAAGCCTGCGCAGCAGCTCCGGGCGATAGTCGCGTACCCGGGCCTGCAGGGCCAGGTCGGCGTTGCGCCCCGCCACGTTCAGCGGGTCGAATTGCAGCGTGCCCAGCCGGTCCATCACCGCGCGGACGCCCGCGACGCCCCGAAAGCCGTCGCGCCCGTCCAGGTTGTGATAGCGCACCAGCAGCTGCCGCGCCTGCAGGTTGGTGAGGGTGTGCATGTTCAGACCATTTCCTCCGGGTGGAACACCGCGTCGAAGCGCTCCGGCGTCAGATAGCCCAGCTTCACGCAGGCCTCCTTCAGCGATATGTTCTCGGCGAAGGCCAGCTTGGCGGTCCTGGCGGCGTTGTCGTAGCCGATATAGGGGTTCAGCGCCGTCACCAGCATCAGGCTGTCGCGCAGGTTGCGGCGCATCCTGTCCCGGTTGGCGGTGATGCCGGACACGCAGTTGTCGTTGAAGGACCGGATGCCGTCTCCCAGCAGCCGCACCGACTGGAGGAAGTTGTAGATCAGCACGGGCATGAACACGTTCAGCTCGAAGTTGCCCTGGCTGGCGGCCATGCCCACGGCCACGTCGTTGGCCAATACCTGTACGGCCACCATGGTCATGGCCTCGCACTGGGTGGGGTTCACCTTGCCGGGCATGATGCTGCTGCCGGGCTCGTTCTCGGGAATGTGGATCTCGCCCAGGCCGCAGCGGGGCCCGGAGGCCAGCCAGCGCACGTCGTTGGCGATCTTCATCAGGTTCGCGGCCAGCGCCTTCAGCGCGCCGTGGGCGAACACCAGCTCGTCCTTGCCGGTGAGCGCGTGGAACTTGTTTTCCGCGGCCACAAAGGGCTTGCCCGTCAGTTCGGACACCGCCCCGGCCACCTTCACGTCGAAGCCCTTCGGGGCGTTCAGGCCCGTGCCCACGGCGGTGCCGCCCAGGGCCAGCCGGCGCAGACCCGGCAGCGCGTCCTCCAGCATGCCCCGCGGCCCCTCAACGAGGCCCCGCCAGCCGGCGATCTCCTGGCTGAAGCGGATGGGCGTGGCGTCCTGCAGGTGGGTGCGGCCGGACTTGACCACATCCTGGTTCTCAGCTTCCAGACGCCGCAGCGTTTCGACGAACCGGTCCAGCTCGGGGATCAGTCCGTCCTCGATGGCCAGCGCCGCGGCGATGTGCATGGCGGTGGGGAAGGTGTCGTTGCTGCTCTGGGACATGTTCACATCGTCGTTGGGGTGCAAAAGCCGCTTCCCGGCGATCTCGTTGCCCCGGTTGGCGATCACCTCGTTGGCGTTCATGTTGCTCTGGGTGCCGCTGCCGGTCTGCCACACCACCAGGGGGAAGTGGTCGTTCAGCGCCCCGGAGATCACCTCGTCGCAGGCGGCGGATATGGCGGCCAGCTTATCGCCGGTCATCCTGTCGGGAACGATCTCATGGTTGGCGATGGCCGCCGCCTTTTTGAGGATGCCAAAGGCCCGGGTGATCTCCCGGGGCATGACCTCGCCGCCGATCTTGAAGTTTTGGAAGCTGCGCTGGGTCTGCGCGCCCCAATACCTGTCCGCGGGCACGCGCATTTCGCCCATGGAATCCCGTTCAATGCGATAATCCATGCTTCACCGGGTCCTTTCGATCAGTCTGGCCACGATGCCGTCCATGTCGGCGCGCTTTTGCTCCATGTCCTCAAGCAGCTTCATCTGGCAGCGGGCGCGGGACAGGTTGTGCTCCGGGTAATCCACGTCCGTGAAGTAGATGTCCCCGTCCAGATGGTCCGCCAGGAAGCGCAGGGCGTTCTCGTAGGTCATCACCATCGCCCC
>JBGUQG010000293.1:0-3148 GCA_045130815.1 Christensenellales bacterium | reverse complement strand
CCTGGGCGCGGGGGCCGGACGGGGCACGGGCCTCGGGGCCGGTGCCGGCGCGGCATGGTGCACCGGCGGGCGCACGGGCATCGGCTGCACCCTGCGCACCGGCGCGGCGCGCAGCGTGCTGTTCAGGCGGACCACCGGCGGGCGGGCGCCGTTATAGCGATAGGGATAGTCCATGCGGTGCATCATGTCCCGGCTGATGCGGTTGTTCACGGCGATCAGCCCCAGGGCGCTGGCCACGCTGGCGATCAGCGCGCCGGTCTGGTCCCACACCGAGGTGGAGGCGGACTCCAGCTCCCGCCAGCCGGCGCCGTCGTACACAGAGATCTCCAGCCCGTACTCGGCAAGCGCCTGGGCCAGCAGCTTCGCCTGGGCGTCGTTGAGGCCCCGGGCGATGGTGATGGGCGCGCTGTCCACGATCAGCAGCGCGTCGTCGCTGTCATAGCCGCAGATCTTCGCCAGCAGCGCCGCCGCCGTGGTCCGGCCGCAGTCGCCCAGCCCCACCAGCATCACCATGTTGCCGGCATTCGCCGCCGAAGTCACGGGCGTGACGACCTTCACCTTCGTGCCGCAGTTCGGGCAGAAATTCGCGCCGTTCTGTAATTGCGTGCCGCAGTTCGTGCAAAACATATGTGTCCCTCCTCCTCTATGATGCAGCCGCGGCTCAGTATCCCAGCGGCTGCAGGTCCAGCTTGAACAGCACCTCGTTGATCTCGATCAGGTTGTAGTTGCCGGTCATGATGCAGTATTCGACAACGATGTCCTCCTTGCTGCTGTGGGACAGCGCGTAGCCCGCTTTCAGCAGCATGTCCCGGGCCTCCTCCAGGGGCAGCTGCAGCGCGATGGCGAAGGCCAGGGCGGTGGGCTTGCCGGGGCGGTAGGCCGGGTTGTTCTTGATCTTGTTGAACAGGCGGCGGTCGATGTTGGCCCGCTTGTAGCATTCGGCGTCGCTCATGCCCCTTTCGTCGATCTTGCGCAGCAGCATCTCGCTGAAGCTCTCGTCCACGTTCTCGATCATGCTGCGCAGGTCGGCTCCGGCCGACGGCATGGACTGGGCGAAGGCCTCGCCGTCGGAAAACAGCGTCTCGTTCCGGGCGTCCGGCTCCCGGTGGCGGCGTCGGAACAGCCCCCCGGCTTCCTTCGGCGCGCGCAGCGATTCCATGTCCAGGCTGCGCCGGGCCTCGGCGTTGGGCTCGTAGCGCTCGTCCACGTACACGTCGTCGATGTAGGACACGATCTCGCCGAACAGCTTGCCGCCCAGCTCCACCGCGTCCCTGGAGAACACCACGATGTACACCGTCATGTCCTCCTGCATCAAAAAGCGGGTGATCTCATCCACGGCCACCTTCAGCGCCTCGGCCTTCGGATAGCCGTAGGCCCCGGTGGAGATCATCGGGAAGGCCACCGTCTCGCAGCCCTTGTCCTTCGCCAGGGCCAGGGCGTTGCGATAGCAGTCTGCCAGCAGCCTGCGCTCCCCCGCCGCGCCGCCCTGCCAGATGGGCCCCACGGTATGGATCACGTATTTGCAGGGCAGGTCGAAGCCCTCCGTCAGCTTGGCCTGGCCGGTCTCGCAGCCGTTCAGCGCCTTGCAGGCCTCCAGCAGCCGCGGACCCGCGGCCCGGTGGATCGCGCCGTCCACGCCGCCCCCGCCCAGCAGGCTGTTGTTCGCTGCGTTGACGATGGCGTCCACATGCATTTTCGTAATATCGTTTCTCACCATTTCCAGCGGCATGGGCAATCCTCCCGTACATATTGATGCTAACATTGTAACACGGATTTCCCGTTTTGCCAACCGTGTTTTTCACCCGGCGGCCCGGTATTCCGCCGGCGCCGCGACACTTTCCCGCTGACAGCGAAGGGGCTGTCTCAATGACTTGAGCCAGCCCCAATGATCACGATACCTTGACCTTAATCCGCTTGTACACGCCGTTGTCGGCGACCGCGCCGACATAGCAGGCGCCCTTGCCCTTCGCGACCACGTTGCCCTCGTCGTCTATGGTGGCCACGGCGGCGTTGCTGGTCTTCCAGGTCAGCTTGTTGATGGCGGTGACCGGCGTCAGCTTGGCGTACAGCCGCTTTGTACCGCCCACCTTCAGCTTCAGCGTGCCGGACTTGCTGAGCTTGACGCCCGTGGCCTCGAAGGGATCGACGACCTTCACGGTCAGCGTGGCCTTCTTGCCGTTTTTGGTCTTCACGGTGATCGTGGTCTTGCCCGCGGAGAGCGCGGTGACGACGCCGGTCTTGTCCAGCGTGGCCACGCCGGGCCTGGAGGAGGAGGCGCTCTTCAGCTTCCAGCCCCGGCTCGTGGCAAAGGTGGGGTTCAGCACAAGCCTCTGGCCCGGGCACATTTTTACCGTGCCGTTGCCGCCGGTCCTGCTCAGCTTCTTGGCGCCCTCGGCGGGCAGCACCTTCACCTCGCAGCTGGCGGTCAGGCCGTTCGCGGAGGCTGTGATCGTGGTCGTGCCGGAGGCGACGCCATGCACGGTGCCGCCGGACACGGTGGCCACGGCCAGGTTGCCGCTGGTCCAGTTCACCCTCTTGTCCGTGGCGTCCACCGGGGAGACGATTGCGCTGATCGTCACGCTGCCGCCCTCGATCACCACCAGCTTGTCCCGGTCCATGGCCAGCGCGGTGACGGGGATCTCCTCGCCGTCCCTGGCCAGGCTGTCCGTCAGGGGCAGCCAGCCGGATACGCCGCCGGAGGTGCTGCCGTACACCCAGCTCACGCCGCCGATGGTCTCGGTGGCCCTGCGGGTGGCGGTGAAGGTTTCGGGATAGGTCATCGTAACCGTCACCTTGCCGCCGGAGGGCTTGGAGTACACGCTCGCACCGCTTTGGGCGGTGGCCCGCACGCGCCAGGTGTCGCTGCAGGCGGTCACGGCATAGCCGTCGATGGTGTTGTCCGGGGCCAGCGCCGGGGCGTTGGGCCACTTGATGTACTTGACGTAGGTGTAGTTCTTCCAGGCGTTGCAGAAGCCCTGCCAGCTGTAGAACCGGGTGTGCTGGGTGTTGGAGTGGCTGTCCAGCGTGATCACGCCGTCCTCATTCTTATCGGCGATGATCAGGCTGTGCCCGGGATGGCCGCAGCCCAGGCCGTCGTTGTCGAAGGAGCCGCACTTGCTGGAGCAGCCGCAGATGCGGATCGTCGCGC
>JBGUQG010000292.1:0-3195 GCA_045130815.1 Christensenellales bacterium | reverse complement strand
GCACGCGGCAAAAAAGGCCGCCATGGCCCGGCGCAGCCGCGTTTTGACCGGATAGAGCAGGGAGATCTCCCTCACCTTGAAGGCGGGATGGTCGATGTCCCGGATGCGGCCCAGCTCCGCCGCCGTCAGCACCGGCGAGGGCAGCTCCAGCACGGTGCAGTTGTCAGGATCGTGGGACAGCAGGTTGCCGTCATCGCCGATATAGATGGAGCAGTCCGTCTTGCAGGCCTCCCGCAGCGCGTCGATGGGCGGGTTCGTCACCTGGGCAAAGCGCTGCCTGAAGTAATCGTACAGCGGCGGATGGGCCTTCGACAAAGCGGCGATGGGCTCGTCCGCGCCCATGGACACGATGGGCTCAAGGCCGGTCCGCGCCATGGGCAGTATCACGTCCCGCACGTCCTCAAAGGCATAGCCGAAGGCCCGGCACAGGGTTTCCACATCGCCAGGCTCCTCCTCCCCGCAGCCCTCGGGCAGCGCCTCCGGCTTCACGATCCGCTTCACCCACGCTCCGTAGGGGTACTGCTTGGAGAAATACGTCTTCAGCGCGTCGGACTCCAGCAGCTCGCCGGTGCGCAGCCTTGCCATCAGCACGTCCCCGCCCTTCAGCTTCCAGCGCCGACGGATGTGGGCGTTCTCTTCATATAATACTCCGGCCTCGCTGGACAGTATCAGCCGCTTATCGTCCGTCAGGGCGCAGCGCAGTGGGCGCAGGCCGTTGCGGTCCAGCGACGCGCACACGCTGTCGCCGTCGGAATACAGTATCGCCGCGGGGCCGTCCCAGGGCTCCAGCATCGTGGCATAATAGCGGTACAGGTCGTGCCAGGGCTTGCTTTCCCTCTCCCCCTGCCAGGGCTCCGGCAGCAGCACCATGCCCGCCAGCGGCAGCGGAAAGCCGTTCATGGCCATGAATTCCAGGGCGTTGTCCAGCATCTGGGAATCGCTGCCCTCCGGGTCCACCACGGGCAGCACCCGCCACATGGCATCGCCCATGACCGAGGAGCGCATGGTCTCCTCCCGGGCCTTCATGCGGTCGTGGTTGCCGCGGATGGTGTTGATTTCGCCGTTGTGCAGCAGCATCCGCTGGGGATGGGCCTTGGACCAGCTTGGAAAGGTGTTCGTGGAGAAGCGGGAGTGCACCATGGCCATCTGCGAGGCATAGCGCACGTCCTGCAGGTCGTCGTAGAAGGAGCGCAGCTGGCTGACAAGCATCATGCCCTTGTAGACGACGGTGCGGGAGGACAGCGAGCAGACGTAGGTGTCCGTGTCCTGCTTTTCAAACACCCGGCGCAGTATGTACAGCCTGCGGTCAAAGTCCGCCCCGGGCGCGACGTCATTGGGCCGCTTCACAAAGCACTGGCGTATGCGGGGCATGGTGCGCCGCGCGCCCGCGCCCAGCTGGGCCGGGTGGCAGGGAACGTCCCGCCAGCCCAGCACGGGCAGGCCCTCCGACTCCGCCAGCCGGTCAAAGATCCGACAGGTGTTTATGACGCCCACCTCGTCCTCCGGCAAAAAGAACATCCCGACGCCGTAGTCGCCGGGCTTGCCCAGGGATATGCCCTCCTCCCGCGCCCACGCGGCGAAGAATTCGTGGGGCAGTCCGGTCATGATGCCCACGCCGTCGCCGGTGGTGCCCAGGGCGTCGCTGCCCGCGCGATGGGCCAGCCGCTCCACGATGGTGAGCGCCTGGTCCACGGTGCGGTGGGTGGCGCGACCGCCGAGATCGACGATCGCGCCCACGCCGCAGGACTCGTGCTCCAATTCCGGGCGGTAGAGCGGGTATTGCAGGTCATACATCGTTGGAACCCCCTTGTAACAACTGCGCGGCGTACTCCGTCATCTTGATGTTGTGCCGCATGGCGTAGAGCTGCATGCGGCGGTGTGCTGCCGGCTCGTCGATGCCCTCGCGGTCCATCAGCAGGCGCTTGGCCCGCTCCACCAGGGCCCTGTCCGCGTCGTCGCGCCTGGGCAGGCGCATGGCGTGCAGCTGTGAAAGCATCTCCACCGCGCCGACCACAGCGCTGCCCGGGCAGGGATAGGCCAGCCTGAACACGAGCGGCGATTCGCAGCGCTCCAGGATCTGGGGCCGGGCGATCAGCAGCAGCAGAAAGGCTTCGCCGAAGTCCGCGGCAATGTCGTCCGCCCGCATGCCGGAGATGAGCACGATGCCGTCCTCGCATTCCGTCAGCGTCCGCCGAAGCTCGCCCTCCGAGGCGCACAGCCGGTACACCCCGAAGCCGGAAGCGGCCAGCACCCGGCTCAGCTGTTCCCGGCTCGCCTCCGACACGCCGGCAATGATGATACGCGGCATGTGCTCGCCTCCCCTCTATAGGTATGAATTGCGCCTCTCAATGCGCAGCAGCGCAATTCATTGATCTGGATTTGCTTGGCAAATCCGCCTCAGTACATCACGATATACCGATCGATCTCCCACGCGCTCACGTGCGTCCGGTAGGCGTCCCATTCCTTTTCCTTGCCCTCGACGTACTGGGAAAGCACATGCTCGCCCAGGGCCTCGCAGATGACCGCGTCGTCCTTCAGGCACTTCACGGCCTCGTGCAGCGTGCCCGGCAGGCTCTGGATGCCCCTGGCCTCGCGGGTGGCGGCGTCCATGGCGAATATGTTCTCGGTGATCTCCTCCGGCGGGGTCATGCCCTTTTCGATGCCGTCCAGGCCCGCCGCCAGACACACCGCCATGTTCAGGTACGGGTTGCAGCTGGGATCCGGGCAGCGCAGCTCCACCCGGGTGCCCATGCCCCTGGACGCGGGAATGCGGATCAGCGCGCTGCGGTTGCTGGCGCTCCAGGCCAGATAGCAGGGAGCCTCGTAGCCCGGCACCAGCCGCTTGTAGCTGTTCACCAGCGGGTTGGTAACGGCGGCCATGCCACGCACGTGCGCAAGGATGCCGGCGATGAAGGAATAAGCCTCTCTGCTCAGGCCGCGGGAATCAGACGGGTCGGCGAAGGCGTTCATGCCGTTCCTGAACAGCGACATATTGGTGTGCATGCCGCTGCCGTTGATGCCGAACACCGGCTTGGGCATGAAGGTGGCATGCAGGCCGTTCTTCTGGGCCAGGGTCTTCACAGCCAGCTTGAACGTCATAATATTGTCGGCCGATCTCAATGCGTCCGCGTACTTGAAATCGATCTCGTGCTGTCCCGCCGCCACTTCATGGTGACTGGCCTCGATCTCAAACCC
>JBGUQG010000291.1:0-11571 GCA_045130815.1 Christensenellales bacterium | reverse complement strand
CGGGCGGGCCGCGCCAATCCGCAGATTTTGGATCGCATCGTGGTGGATTATTACGGCGCCCAGACGCCCCTGAACCAGATGGGCAACATCTCCGCCCCCGAACCCCGCATGCTGGTCATCAGCCTGTGGGATCCCAAGGCCATCCCCCTGGTGGAAAAGGCCATCCAGAAGAGCGACCTGGGCATGAATCCCAGCAACGACGGCCACGTGATCCGCCTCATCGTGCCCGAGCTCAACGAGGAGCGCCGCAAGGAGCTGACCAAGGTGGTCCGCAAGAGCGCCGAGGAAGCCAAGGTGGCCAGCCGCAACATCCGCCGGGACGCCATGGAGCAGTTCAAAAAGCTCAAGAAGGACAGCCTGATCACCGAGGACGACCAGCGCAAGGCCGAGGACGAAATGCAGAAGGCCACCGACAACGCCATCAAGGAGATCGACAAGATCGCCGCCGAAAAGGAAAAGGAGATCATGTCGGTTTGACGGAGCGTGCCGATTATTCTCCCCTGCGGGCATGCCTGGGTCTGCCGCTGGCGCAGGCCCTGGCTTTTTGCCGCGCCCGGGGAGGGGAACCGCAAATCATCTATACGGGAGAGCGCGCGGCGGAGGAGGGTCTCACGCCGCGCGTCATCGCTGTGCGGGAGGGGCTGCTTGTGGTGAGCCTGTTCCGGGACGGCGATCCGAGGGAGGAAGAAGCATGAGCGAAACAGCGAAGCTGCCCCGCCACGTGGCCATCATCATGGACGGCAACGGCCGTTGGGCCACCGCGCGCAACCTGCCCCGCTCCGCCGGGCACGCCGCGGGCACCGAGGCGCTGCGCGACATCATCCGCGCCAGCGACGATTGGGGCATCGAGGCCCTCAGCCTGTACGCCTTCTCCACGGAGAACTGGACCCGCTCCAAGGACGAGGTCCAGGCGCTGATGGGGCTGCTGCTGAAATACTTCAACTCCGAGATCGACGAGCTGGACGAGAAGAACGTGAAGATCCGCATACTCGGCGACGTGGACGGCATGCCCGAGCCCCAGCGCCAGGCGCTGAAGAGCGCCATGGAGCGCACAAAGGACAACACCGGCCTGAAGCTGAACATCGCGCTGAACTACGGCGGCCGGGCCGAGCTGACCCGCGCCGCGCGGCTGCTCTCCCAGCGGGTGAAGGATGGCGAGCTCGCGCCCGAGGACATCGACGAGGACGCCTTCGCCGCCGGGCTGTACACCGCGGGCCTACCCGACGTGGACCTGCTGATCCGCACCAGCGGCGAAATGCGCACCAGCAACTTCCTGCCCTGGCAGCTGGCCTACGCGGAAATGGTGTTCGAGAGCTGCTATTGGCCGGATTTTGACCGGGCACACTATCTGAAGTGCCTGCGGGTGTACGCCGAGCGCGACCGCCGCTTCGGCGGCGTCAAGGCGCCTGAGCCGCCCGCGGCCGAGACCCCGAAAGCGGCGGATGCGCCCGATACCCCCGAAGCCGAAGCGCCGGAGACGCCCTCCGGCGAAGCCACCCAGGACCCCTCCGAGGAGGATCGCATTGATTAAACGCGTCGTCACCGCGTCAGCGCTGATCATCATCATGTCGCTGGCCATCTGGTTCCAGGCCTGGCCGCTGCGTGCGCTGCTGCTGATCAGCATGCTGATGAGCACCAGCGAAATGTACCGCGCCTTCCGGAGGATCGGCTACGACCCGGTGCGCTGGTCCGGCTATGCCTATTGCGTGCTGGCCGTGCTGGCCCAGGCCTACTACGCCCGGCTGACCGGCGGGCTGTTCCAGTCCATCAGCCCGGCCATGTTCGCGCTGATCATAGGCCTGCTGCTGGCGATGACAGTGATCATACTGAAGGGCAAGGTCGCCTTCGACAGCCTGATGAGCACCGTGTTCCCGATGCTGTACCCCGGGCTGTTCTTCTCGCTGATCATCACGCTGCAGGACCTGCCCACCCGGCTGATCTCCACGCTGGCGCTGGTGCTGACCTTCTTCATCGCCTCCGTCAACGACACCTTCGCCCTGTTCGTGGGACTTCGCTTCGGCAGGCACAGGCTGGCCCCTGAGATCAGCCCGAAGAAGAGCGTGGAGGGCTCGATCGCCGGGCTCGTCTCCAGCGTGCTGTTTGCGATGCTGGTGCCCTGGGTGGCCACCCGGATCGCCGCCGCCCAACCGGCGCTGCAGGCCCAGCTGGCCGCCTCCCCCCTGCCTCCGCTGTGGGCCTTCGGGCTGCTGGGGCTGGTGGCCGGAGGGCTTTCCCAGATCGGGGACCTGGTGGCCTCGCTGGTGAAGCGCCACTGCGGCATCAAGGACTTCGGTGCCATCTTCCCCGGCCACGGCGGCATGCTGGACCGCATGGACGGCATACTGTTCTGCGGTGTGGCCTGCTATGTGTTCTTCAAAATCTACGGACTGTGACAGAGGGTCAAATATGAGAACGATCGCCATACTGGGCGCGACCGGCTCCATCGGCACGCAGGCGCTGGACATCGTGCGCCGCTATCCGGAGCGCTTCCGCGCCAGCTGCCTGACCGCCAACGCTTCATCCGAAAAGCTGTTTGAGCTGGTGCGCGCATTCCGGCCCGACGTGGCCGCGCTGAACGTAGAGCCGGAGCACATCCCCGAGGACGTGCGCTTCTGCCAGTGGTTCTTCGGGCCGGATTCCACCGTGAAGGCCCTGGAGGCCGCCAGGCCCATGGACGCGCTGTGCGCCATCGTGGGCATCGCCGGGCTGGACGCCGTGTGGCGCGCGCTGGACGTGTGCCAGCGGGTGCTGCTGGCCAACAAGGAGGCCCTGGTCACCGGCGGCGACCTGGTGATGAAGAAGGCCGCGGAAAAAGGCATCCCCATGCTGCCGGTGGACAGCGAGCACTCCGCCATCTTCCAGTGCCTGCAGGCGCGCCAGGGCAATCCGGTGAAGCGCCTGCTGCTCACCTGCTCCGGCGGGGCGCTGCGGGATTGGGATAAGGGCAGGATCTACAACGCCACCGTGCGCGACGTGCTGGCCCACCCCACCTGGAGCATGGGCGGCAAGATCACCGTGGACTGCGCCACCCGCATCAACAAGGGCCTGGAGGTCATCGAGGCCCACCACCTGTTCGACATGCCGGCGGAGAGGATCGACGTGGTGATCCACCCCCAAAGCGTGATCCACAGCATGGTGGAATTCGAGGACGGCGCGGTGCTGGCCCAGCTGGGCATGCCGGACATGCGCGGTCCCATCGGCTACGCCATGGGTTATCCGGACCGCCTGCCCTATGACGCCAGGCCCGTGGACTTCTTCGCCCTGGGCCACCTGGACTTCACCGCCCCCGACAGCGAGCGCTTCCCCTGCCTGGATATGGCCGTGCAGACCCTGAAAACCGGCGGCAGCGCCCCGGTGGTGCTCAACGGCGCCAACGAGGTGGCCGTGGCCGCGTTCCTCAAGGGCCAAATCCCCTTCGGCCGCATCCCGGAGATCATCGGGGCCACGCTGAACGCCGTGCCGGTAACGCCCATTCGAAGCATCGCGGACGTGTACGCCGCGGACGCAGCCGCAAGAAGGGCCGCGGAGGCGGCGCTATAAAACCCGGAGGTTCCTATGCTATCCAACATTCTCTACATCCTTCTCGCCATCGTGATGCTGGGCATCATCGTCACGGTGCATGAATTCGGGCACTACACGGTGGGCCGCCTGTGCGGCATCGGCATCGTGGAGTTCTCGGTGGGCTTTGGCCCCCGGCTGTTCGGCTGGGAGCGCAAGGGCATCAAGTATTCCCTGCGGGCCATCCCGCTGGGAGGCTACTGCGCCTTCGTAGGCGAGGACGAGCGCAACGACGATCCCCACGCCATGAACAACCAGCCGGTGTGGAAGCGCTTTCTGACCGTGCTGGCCGGGCCGTTCATGAACTTCGTGCTGGCCTTCGTGGTGTGTGCGATCATGCTGCAGGGCTACTTCATCGCCGAAACCTATCCCATTGTCAACCAGGTGATGGCGGATATGCCCGCCGAGGACGCGGGGCTTCTGCCCGGCGATAAAATCATCGAGGTGAACGGCGTTCCCCTGACCAACGATTCACAGGGCGTCAGCACGATGATCTCCACGATCCAGTCCGGCGACCTTTCAAAGCCCATCCGGCTGACCGTGGAGCGGGACGGCGAACAGCAGACCTTCTCGATGACCGCGGTACCCGTGGCCGACGGGGAGGGCGGCGCCACCCGCTACCAGATCGGCATCGTGTTCTCCAGCCGCACCTTCCGCTTCTTTGAATCGCTGAAGGAGGCGGGCGGCTACATGGTGGACACCACCAGTCAAATGCTCAAAAGCCTTAAAAACCTGATCTTCAAGGGCGAGGGACTGGAGGACACCGCCGGCACCGTGGGCATCATCGCCGTGGTGGCCCAGCAGGCCCGGGAGGGCATGTACATGGTGCTGTGGCTGATCTTCATCATCAGCCTGAACCTGGGCATCATGAACCTGCTGCCCATCCCCGCGCTGGACGGCGGCAGGCTGCTGTTTCTGATCGTGGAAGCCATCCGCCGCAAGCCCATCCCCCCGGAGAAGGAGGGCCTGGTCCACGGCATCGGCATGGTGCTGATCCTGGGCCTGTTCGTGGTGCTGACCTACCATGACATCGTGAAGCTGATCTCCGGCGGCTTCAAGCTGTAGACGCTCATGGATACCGCAATCCGAAAGCTCGATGCGGCCGTATGGAAGGGCGCGCCGCTGGACATGGCCTATACCTCCGATCATTACTATGACATCGCCATAAACCGGACATCGGAGGGCTTTTCGATCCCCATCGTGAAAAAGCCCTTCCCCGCGCCTTTCACCCGCGCACCGGAGGACGGGGATCATCTCTACGAGGACTGGTGGGAGAAGGCCGAGGCCTACGGCATCGTGGGCGCGGACGGAACGCTGCTGGCCGCCATCGAGGTCTGCCCCGAGGATTGGACGAAGCGCCTGATGGTCACGGAGCTGTTCGTCGCCGGTTCCCTGCGCAGGCAGGGCCACGGGCGCAGGCTGATTGACCTGGCCAAGCGGCTGACCGTCGAGGGCGGCTACCGCTGCCTGATCCTGGAAACCCAGTCCTCTAACGTCAACGCCGTGGATTTTTACATGAGCCAAGGCTTCACGCTGATCGGCTTCGACGCCTGCTGCTATCACAACAACGATCTGCAGCGCCGGGAGGTCCGCCTCGACATGGGCTGGTTCCCGGAGGAAACGGTTCGATGAGTCAAGCCTTTGGGCGGGCGGCGAATTGCCGCCCCCGCAACCTTGCGGCAGATCCTCGCGGCAGCCGCTGACCGTATCTCCACTTTCCACTCTTTGATTTCAAAGGAGCTTCGCTATGACCCGCAGAGTAAATGTCGGCCCCGTCGCCATCGGCGGCGGCGCGCCCGTGACCGTACAGACCATGACCAACACCGACACCCGGGACGTTGAAGCCACGCTTGCCCAGATCCGCGCCATGGCGGCGGCGGGGGCGGACATCGTGCGCGTCTCCGTGTACGACGAGGACTGCGCGAAGGCCGTGCGCGCGCTGGTGGACGGCAGCCCCGTGCCGCTGGTGGCGGACATCCACTTCAACCACAGGCTGGCGATACAGAGCGTGGAAAACGGCATCGCCAAGGTGCGCATCAACCCCGGCAACATCGGCGGGGAGGCCCACGTCAAAGAGCTTGCTGACTGCCTGAAGCTGCATCACGTGCCGGTGCGCATCGGCGTGAACTCCGGCAGCATCGAAAAGGAGATATTGGAAAGGTACGGCGGCGTCACTCCCGAGGGCATGGTGGAGAGCGGTCTCAACCACGCGCGAATGCTGGAGAAGTGCGGCTTTGAAGACATCGTGCTGTCCTTCAAGGCCACGGATGTGCAGAAGATGGTGGCGGCCTGCCGCCTTGCGGCGAAGTCCACCGACTATCCCCAGCACATCGGCGTCACCGAATCCGGCACGGCGGACGTGGGCATCGTCAAGAGCGCCGTGGGCATCGGCGCGCTGCTGCTGGAGGGCATCGGCGACACGATCCGCGTGTCCCTGTCCGGCGACCCGGTGCAGGAGGTCCCGGCGGGGCTTTCGATACTGCGGGCCTGCGGGCTGCGCCGCGACGGCATCGAGATCATCTCCTGCCCCACCTGCGGGCGCACCGGCATCGACGTGGAGGGCATCGCCCGCCGCGTGCGCGCCGAGACAGCCGACATCCGCGTGCCGCTGAAGGTGGCCGTGATGGGCTGCGTGGTCAACGGCCCCGGCGAAGCCCGGGAGGCCGACATGGGCGTGGCCGGCGGCGGGAACGGCGCGGGCATACTGTTCGTGAAGGACCAGCCGCCCCGCCCGATCAAGGGGGACGACCTGGCCGAGGCGCTGATCGCCGAGATACGCAGGCGGGTGAGCGCCCAATGACCGGCATCACCGACCTGTCCAACAACACCCACGCGGTGCGCCTGGTCACGCCGCGGCTGGTGCTGCGGGAGCATCGCCCGGAGGACCTGATGCCCCTGCACGCGATACTCAGCGATCCGGCTGCCACCTGGTACCTGCCGGACATGCACAAGGCCGAGCTTTGCGAAACCGAGGACTATCTGCGCAAGGTGATGCAGGACGAGGAAAAGCACCTGCGCCTGCGCTACAATCTGGCCATTGAGGACAGCGGCACCGGCGCGCTGATCGGCAGCGTGAGCCTGCACCTGATCGACGGCAACGCCGAGGGGGCCCACTTCGGCTTGGGCTACTTCATCCGCCCGGACCTGTGGAACCTGGGCTATGCCACCGAGGCCGCGCTGGCCGCGTTGGATTTCATATTCGCGGGCAACGCCTGCCGCGTGTCGGCGGCGTGTTTGGCGGAAAACCTGGCCTCCCGCCGGGTGCTGGAGAAGTGCGGCATGCGCCAGGAGGGCCTTTTGAAGAAGCACACCTGGCACGACGACCAGTGGAAGGACTGCGCGGTGTACGCCGTGCTGAAGGAAGAATACCTTGGAGGACAACCGGATGTTCCGTGAAATGGCGCGCAAGAAGCAACAGATCACCGAGGCCGAGTGCATCGAGCTGTTGAAAAACGAAAAGCGGGGCGTGCTGTCCGTGCTGGGCGACGACGGCTATCCCTACGGCATGCCCATCAACCACTTCTACAATGAAGAGGACGGCTGCCTGTACTTCCACAGCGGCAGGAAGGGCCACCGCACCGACGCCATGCTGCGCTGCGACAAGGCCAGCTTCTGCGTATACGACCAGGGCTATATCAAGCCCGGCGACTGGGCCCTGAACATCAAAAGCGTGATCGTGTTCGGTCGGCTGCAGATCGTCGGGGACCACGCCAGGGCCCTGGACATCAGTCGCCGACTGAGCTATAAGTTCACCGACGACGAAAGCTATATCGATTATGAAATCGAGCATTCCGGCCCCGGCGTGCTGGTGTTCAGGCTGGTACCGGAGCACATGACGGGCAAGCTGGTAAACGAGAAGTAGGCGCTTGCTTCAGGCTGGAGGAAATTGCATTGACCGATATCACCGGGGGTGTCGCCGTCGAACGGCAGTACGCCACCCCCCATAATCTGAACCTCCGGGCATCGCTTCACGAGAAGTATTCCGTCAATCACCAAGGCTTCAGCCCTTGGGTTTTCAGCCGCTACAGCTTCAAGCCGGGCGATCGCATACTGGAGCTGGGCTGCGGCACCGGGAGCGCCTGGGCGGGTCGGTTGGACGCACTGCCCGAGGGCTGTACGCTCCTGCTCACGGACCTGTCCTCCGGCATGCTGCACGCTGCCCGCGCCGCCCTGGGCGAACGGCCAAACCTCGGATACGAAATCGCGGACATACAGTCCATCCCCCACCCGGACGCCGCCTTCGACGCGGTCATCGCCAACATGATGCTGTATCACGTGCCCGACCTGGACAAGGGTCTCGGGGAGGTTCGCCGCGTGCTGCGCCCTGGCGGCACGTTCTACTGCGCCACCTACGGCGAGCATGGCATCGTTGAATACCTGTCGGGGCTGCTGGGCGGGTTCGGCATCAGGGACACATTGAACCGCAGCTTCACCAGGCAGAGCGGCGGGGCCCTCCTTGGAGCGCACTTCCGCGAGGTCCGCTGGGAGGACTATGAGGACGCGCTGGAGGTCACCGACCCGGAGGACGTGGCGGACTACCTGTACTCCCTCACCGGCATGGCGGACCTCGATCCCGCACAGCGGCCCGCCATCGTGGAAAAGCTGCGCGGCGGGATGCGCGAAGGCGTGCTTCGCATTCCCAAGGAATACGGATTATTCATCTGTCAATAGAAAGGAATCCCATGGCTGAACTCTGGAGAAACCTGATCGCCCAGGAGGACCCGGCGCTGGCGGAATCGCTGGCGCTGTCCCGAGTGAGCATATCGAAGAAGACCGGCGAGATGCGGGTCCGGCTTTCCTGCGCCAAGATCCTGAACGACGATCAGTTCGAGTGCGCCCGGCGGCGCATATCCGCGGCGTTCCCCGCCGTGGGCGTGAAGGTGCAGCTGGAGTACCCCGCCCTGCGGGAGCAGGTGCTGGAGGACATCAGCATCGCGGGGCCGGTGATGAGGTCGCTGGTGCGCCACGAAAGCCCGGGCTGCATGCCCTTCATCGACTGGAGCGGCGACGGCTGGACGTTGAAGGACGGCGTACTGACGGTGCGGGTGTCCAGCGCCGAGGGGGCTTCGTTCCTGAAGTCCCGCAGGGTGGACGCCATACTGGCCCGCAAGCTGGACGACCTGTTCGGCATCAGGGCTGCCGTGCGCATCGAAGTGAACGGCGACGAGGAAAAGCACATCCAGGAGATCGCCGAGGCCCGGGCGCGGGAGGCCGAGCGCATCGCCGCGGCGGCCGCCGTGGCCGCGCCTGAGGCAAAGAAGAAGTCCGCCCCCAGCGAGGCCATGTACGGCAAGGTGATCCACGACCCGGAGATCCCCTTGGGCGAGGTCACCGAGGATGTGGGCCGCTGTACGCTGAAGGGCGAGGTCGTCAGCCTGGACATCCGCGACGCCAAGAACGGCGAGACCAAGATCGTGCTGTTCACGATGACGGACTACACCGGCTCGGTGAACTGCAAGCTGTTTCTCAGCTCCCGCCGCAGCCGGGACAACGCAGTGGGCGTACAGGCGCTGGCGGACGCGCTGTCCGACGGTCTGAAGCCCGGCAAGTGGGCCAAGGTGCGGGGCAAGTACAGCTTTGACAGCTTCTCCGGCCAGATGGTGCTGATGGTGGATGACATCGTGGCCGCCGACCGGCCCGTGCGCCAGGACACCAGCCCGGACAAGCGGGTGGAGCTGCACCTGCACACCAACTACAGCACGATGGACGCCTGCGCCAGCGCCTCCGACCTGATCAGGCAGGCCGCGGCCTGGGGGCATAAGGCCATCGCCGTCACCGACCACGGCGTGGTGCAGGCCTTCCCGGAGGCCTTCGGCGCGGCGAAGAAGAACAACATCAAGCTGATTCCCGGCTGTGAGGGCTACCTGATCGACGACGACGCGGGCATCGTGGAAAACGCCGGCGACCTGCCCCTGGAGGGCGCGACCTACGTGGTGCTGGACGTGGAGACCACGGGTCTGAACACCCGGACCGATGAGATCATCGAAATCGGCGCGGTGCGCATTGAAAACGGCGTGGAGGTCGGCGAGTTCTCCGAGCTGATCAACCCCGGCCGCCCGGTGCCGGAGCGGGTGGTCGAGATCACCGGCATCACCTCCGCCATGCTGCGGGACAAGCGCACGTTGATGGAGGTCATGCCCGAATTCGCCAGATTCTGCGAGGGCGCGGTGCTGGTGGCGCACAACGCCGGCTTTGACATGTCCTTCTTCAGGCGTGCGTTCAGGCAGGCGGGGCTGCCCTTCGATTTCTGCATCATCGACACGCTGGCGCTGGTGCGCAGCCAGTTCCCCCAGCTGAAGACCCACAAGCTGGGCAACATGTGCAAGCAGCTGGGCATATCGCTATTGAACGCCCACCGCGCCGTGCACGACGCCCGGGCCACGGGGCTGATGCTGGTGAAGGTGCTGGGCGACGTGATCTCCCAGAAGCAGATCACCCAGATCGGCCAGCTGAACACCTGCTTCCCCACCGACGCCAGCAAGCAGAGCTACCACATCATACTGCTGGCCTCCTCCCAGCAGGGCATGACCAACCTGTACCGGCTGGTCAGCGAGGGGCACCTCAATTACTTCTATCGCAAGCCGCGCATCCCCCGCAGCCTGATCACCAAGTACCGGGAGGGCCTGATCGTGGGCAGCGCCTGCGCCGCGGGCGAGCTGTTCCAGGCGATCCTGGACGGCAGGGACGAGAGCGAGCTTACGCGCATCGCGTCGTTCTACGACTACCTGGAGATTCAGCCCATCGGCAACAACGCCTTTTTGAAGCGGGACGGCACCGTGGCGGACGACGAGGCCCTGCGGGAGCTCAACCGGAGGATCGTGCGCCTGGGCCAGCAGCTGGACAAGCCGGTTTGCGCCACCGGCGACGTGCACTTCATGAACCCCACCGACGGCGTTTACCGGGCCATCCTGCTGACCAAGGAGGGCTATAAGGACGCCGACGAGCAGCCGCCGCTTTACTTCCACACCACCGACGAAATGCTGCGGGAGTTCAGCTATCTGGGCCGGGACGTGGCGCGACAGGTGGTCATCGACAACCCCAACGCCATCGCGGACAGGATCGGCGACGTGCGCATATTCATCCCCCACCCCGAGGGCAAGCCCACCTTCCAGCCCTACTGGGAGGAGGCCGAGGGCGAGCTGCGCCAGCTGGTGAACGACAAGGCCCACTTCCTGTACGGCGACCCGCTGCCCCAAATCGTGCAAAAGCGCATCGACAAGGAGCTGGGGGCCATCATCGGCTACGGCTTTTCCACGCTGTACATGATCGCGGTGAAGCTGGTGGCCAAGAGCCTGTCCGACGGTTACATCGTGGGCAGCCGCGGCTCGGTGGGCTCGTCGCTGGTGGCGTTCCTCTCCGGCATCACCGAGGTCAACGCCCTGCCGCCCCACTACGCCTGCCCCGAGTGCCGCCACACCGAGTTCGACCCCGACCCCAACTATACCACCGGGCTGGACCTGCCGCCCAAGAAGTGCCCCGTGTGCGGCGCGATGATGAACAAGGACGGCTTCAACATCCCCTTCGAGGTGTTCCTGGGCTTCAAGGGCGACAAGGTGCCCGACATCGACCTGAACTTCTCCGGCGAGTACCAGCCCCGGGCCCACGCCTACATCCAGGAGCTGTTCGGCAAGCCCTACTGCTTCCGCGCCGGCACCATCGGCACCATCGCGGAGAAGACGGCCTACGGCTACGTGCTGAAATACTGCGAGGAGAAGGGCATCACCCTGCCCCGCGCCGAGATGGAGCGCCTGGCCCGGGGCATCACCGGCGTGAAGCGCACCACCGGCCAGCACCCGGCGGGCATGGTGGTGCTGCCCAAGCAGTATGAGATCTACCAGTTCACGCCGATCCAGCACCCCGCCGACGACATGACCACCGAGACCATCACCACCCACTTCGACTTCAACAGCATGCACGACGTGCTGGTGAAGCTGGACGTGCTGGGCCACGACGACCCCACGATGCTCAGAAAGCTGCAGGACATCACCGGCATCGCGCCACAGGCCGTGCCGC
>JBGUQG010000290.1:0-4595 GCA_045130815.1 Christensenellales bacterium | reverse complement strand
CAGGATCACGCGGCCCTCGTTCATCATGACCAGGCGGTTGCCGTAGCGTATGGCGTCGCGCATGTTGTGGGTGACCATCAGGGTCATCAGGTGATTCTCGGTCACGATCTGCTCGGAAAGCTCCAGCACCTTCTGAGCGGTGCGCGGGTCCAGCGCGGCGGTGTGCTCGTCCAACAGCAGCAGCTTCGGCTTTTTGAGCGTCGCCATCAACAGCGTCAGCGCCTGCCGCTGGCCGCCGGAGAGCAGGCCCACCTTCGCGGTCATGCGGTTCTCCAGGCCCAGCCCCAGCGTCTTGAGCTTTTCCCGATAGGCCTCGCGCTCCTGGCGGGTGATGCCGGAGCGCAGCGTGCGCCTCTGGCCCCTTCGGGCGGCGAGGGCCAGGTTCTCCTCGATCTGCATGGTGGCGGCGGTGCCGGTCATCGGATCCTGGAACACGCGCCCCAGCAGCGCCGCGCGGCGGTACTCCGGCAGGTGGGTGATCTCATAGCCGTCTATGGCGATGCGCCCGCTGTCGATGGGCCACACGCCCGCGATGGCGTTCAGCATGGTGCTCTTGCCCGCGCCGTTGCCGCCGATCACGGTCACGAAATCGCCGTCTGCCAGGCGCAGGTTCACGGCGTCCAGCGCGATTTTCTCATTGACCGTCTTCGGGTTGAAGGTCTTTCTCACGTTCACCAGCTCAAGCATGGCGCCGACCTCCCTTCGCGCGCTGCTTCCAATAGGGCACGGCGAGGAACACGGCCACGATCAGCGCGCTCAGCAGCTTCAGCAGGTTCGTGTTCAGCCCCAGCCACAGCACCACCTGTATCACGATGTAATAGATCACCGCGCCGACGGCCACGCCGGTCAGCTTCAGCGCGAAGTTGCGGAACAGCTTTCCGAAGATCACGTCGCTGATGATCACGGCGGCCAGGCCGATCACGATGGCTCCGCGGCCCATGTTCACGTCCACGAAGCCCTGGTAGTGGGACAGCATCGCCGAGGACAGCGCCACGATGCCGTTGCTGATCATCAGGCCCAGTATCTTGCAGACGTTGGTGTTGATGCCCTGGGCGCGGCTCATGGCCGCGTTCGCGCCGGTGGCGCGCATCGCGCTGCCCAGCTCCGTGCCGAAGAACCAATACAGCAGGCCGATCACCAGGGCCAGTATCACCAGCGCGATGAGTATGGGGTTGGAGAGCCCCGCCGTGCGCACGTTCCGCTGGCTGACGATCAGCGCGTACCTGGTGACGTTGATGCCCTGGTTGGCCTTGAAGCCCATGACCGCCAGGTTCACCGAGTACAGCGATAGCTGGGTCAGTATGCCCGACAGGATCGGCGGGATGCCCATGGCCGTGTGGAACACGCCGGTCAGAAGCCCCGCCAGCATCCCGGCGACCACCGCGCAGGGCAGCGCCAGCCAAACGCTGACGCCGCCGAGCATCAACATCACGCACACCGCGCCGCCCGTGGCCATGCTGCCGTCCACGGTCAGGTCAGCCAGGTCCAGCACCTTGTAGGTGATGTATACGCCGATGGCCATGATGCCCCAGATCAGCCCCTGGGCCACCGCGCCGGGAAGGGCGTTGAGTAATGAGGTGATGTTCAAGGTCGATGCCTCCAATTGAAAATCAGTCCCCGATCGCCACGTAATCCTCGGGGATAACGACGCCCAGGGCTTCGGCCAGCTCGGCGTTGTACTCCTTGACCAGCTTGGGGGCCTTTTGGATGGGCATGGCGGCGACATCCGCGCCGTTCACCAGCACCTCGCAGGCCATCTCGCCGGTGGCGTAGCCCAGGTCGTAGTAGCTGATGGTCAGGGTGGCGACGCCGCAGCCCTTGCAGATGCCCTCCTCGCCGGCGATGACCGGGGTGCCCGCGGGCTCCACCACGTTGCGGATGGCCTCGGTACAGGAAGCGGCGGTGTTGTCGGTGGGAATGTAGAGCACGTCGCTGCCGTCGCAGGCGCTCTGGGCGACGCTGGCCACGTCGTTGCTGTCGGCGAAGGTGTAGTCGGCACAGGCGTAGCCCAGCGCCTCCAGACAGACGCGGATGGCGTCGGCCTGGAACTGGCTGTTCGGCTCGGCGGAGCAGTAGAGGATGCCCACGGCCTTGGCGTCCGGGAACAGCTCGTTCAGCATCGCGGCCTGGTCCTCCAGGGTCGCCAGGTCAGAGGTGCCGGACACGTTGATGCCGGTGGCCTCGCCCATGTCGTCGATGTCCAGGGCGGTGGCGTAGTCGGTGACAGAGGTGCCCAGGATCGGGATGTCGCCGGTGGCGGCCACCGCGGCCTGCAGGGCGGGCGTCGCGTTGGCCATGATCAGGTCCACGCTGCCCGAGACAAAGCCGTTGACGATGGTGGAGCAGGTGTTGGAATCGCCGGAGGCGTTCTGCACGTCGATGGTGACGGCGTCGCCCAGCTTCTCCGTCAGGGCATCCAGGAAGCCCTGGGTGGCGGCGTCCAGCGCGGGGTGCTGTACCAGCTGGCACACGCCCACGTTGTAGGTCTGTTCGGCGACAGCGGCCATGCCCAGGCACAGCACGGCGATGACGAGGATGGCAAGCAGTTTTTTCATGGTTGGATTCCTCCTGAAAAAGAATATATCATAAAAGCGGCCCTCCCATCCGGAGAGCCGCTTCGATGAACGCATGTTCAGATCCGCGATCCTTCAGATGGGTGTCGGCGTAAACCAAAAAATGCAAAAAAACAGCTGCGCGAAGGTAAATCGCACAGCGCTGGAGACGGCACGGGAAACGGGCGCGACACAGGCGCCGCGGCGGCGGGAGACAGACTGCGTGGAACGGATGTCGCGCTTCATGTCAATGCCCACCTTTCCCCTTTGTTTGATACGCATTATAGCACAATCCCGCGCAATGTCAATACCGCCTCACTTTGCTAATGCGTTAAAATTTCATTGCGCCGAAGCGGCGCAGGGGGTGGAAAAAGGCGCGAGAATCGTGTATAATTCAATCCCGACAGGAGGTGCTTTGACTTGATCCGTATCCTTTTCGTCTGCCACGGCAACATCTGCCGCTCGCCGATGGCGGAATATGTGATGAAGAAGCTGGTGAAGGACGCGGGGCGGGAGGCTCAGTTTGAGATCGCCTCGGCGGCCACCAGCCGGGAGGAGATCGGCAATCCGGTGTATCCCCCCGCCCGCGCCGAGCTGGCGAAGCACGGCATAGGCTGCAGGGGCCACGCCGCCCGGCAGATGACCCGCGCCGACTACGATGCTTACGATTGGCTCGTGGCCATGGAAGCGTACAACGTGCGCAACATGCTGCGCATCACCGGCGGCGACCCCCAGGGCAAGATCCGCCTGCTGCTGTCCTTTGCAGGGCAGAGCGGGGACATCGAGGACCCCTGGTACACCGGCCGCTTCGCCGAGGTCTACCGCCAGATCGAGACCGGCTGCCGGGCGATGCTCAATGCCCTGTAAACCGCGCCGTGATCGCCGCTGCGCCCACCGGCAGGGCGATCAGGCCGTGGCCGGTCAGCGTCAGCGCGGCGAAGGCGGCGCACAGGACGAGCGTCACCGCCGGGCGCCGCCTGTCCGCGCTTCTGGCCAGGGCGATGGCGGCGCAGGCCAGCAGCGCGACGACGCTCAACAGCTGGGACACCCGCACGGCGCCCCAGTACAGGCTGTCGGTGCGCAGGCCCTCCACCAGCGCCCGCTCGAGGGCATACAGGAACGCGTAGGTCCCGAAGATTTCGCCGCTTCGCCGGAAGCGGCCCTTCTTTTCGCCGATCAGCAGCGCCGCCACGATAAAGAAGCACCAGGCGGATTCGTAAAAGAACGTGGCGAAGTGCCACAGCCCGTCGGCCTCGATGAACACGGAAACCGGAAAGCGCCGCTGCCAAGCCGCCGTGGCCGCCGCGCCGTAGGCCTCCTGGTTCACGAAGTTGCCCCAGCGCCCGACGGCCTGGCCCAGGGCGATGGAGGGCGCGGCCAGGTCGGCCAGGCGCAGGAAGGATTGCCTTTTGACGCGGCTGTAGATGAATCCGGCCAGCACGCCGCCGAGGATGCCGCCGTAGATGGCCATGCCGCCCTCCCATATGAACAGCGCGCGCACCGGGTCATTTGCGTAGGCCTGCCACGAGAAGACCACGTAATACAGCCTCGCGCCCACGATGGCCGAGGGAATGCCGATCAGCGCCAGGTTCAGCGCCGTCTCCTTCGGCAAGCCCAACCGCGCCTCCCGTCGGGCTGCCAGCCACACCGCCAGCGCCATCCCCAGCGCGATGATCGCGCCGTACCAGTGGATGGTGAGGTGGGCGATGTTCAGACTCGTAGATGTCAGTTGGATCATGATTGCCTCCATTGATGAGGGAACAGGGAACAGGGAGCAGGGAGCAGGGAACAGGGAGCAGGGAACAGGGAACAGGGAACAGGGAGCAGGGAACAGGAAATGCCTGGAGTGTTGTTCGTTGGAAGTGCTTCCGTGGAGCAGACGACAACCAGTGAAAGCAAGCCGGTCAGGACGCGCGGCAGCCACTGATCCTGTTCCCTGTTCCCTGGGCCTTCTGGCCCCACCGACGGGGGCCTACCAAACGCGCGCGCCCAGCGCCAAGGCGCTGGGTCCCATCGCGCACGGACGGGCCCGTTCTCGCTGAA
>JBGUQG010000289.1:0-2956 GCA_045130815.1 Christensenellales bacterium | reverse complement strand
GCAGCACGCGGACGGTGTCGAGGGAGGTGAACATGGTCACGTTGTTCTCGGTGGCGGCGCGGCGGATCTTCACGCCGTCGGTGAGTGCGCTGACGGAGTTGATGTTACGGGTGTTGATGACATAGGCGATGTGGCCCTGGCGCATGGCTTCCATGATCTCATCGCTGTTGTCCTCGCCGATCTTCTTCAGCACGTGGGTGCGGATGCCCCGCTGCTTCAGGTAGGCGGCGGTGCCCTCGGTGGCCTCGATGTTGAAGCCCAGGTTGTAGAACCGGCGGATCAGCGGCTCGGCCTCGGCCTTGTCGCCCCGGGCGATGGTGGCGAACACGGTGCCGTAGTTCTGCAGCCGCAGCCCCGCGGCCTGCAGCGCCTTGTACAGCGCGCGGTTCAGCTTGTCGTCATAGCCGATGGCCTCGCCGGTGCTCTTCATTTCAGGCGAGAGGTAGGCGTCCAGGCCCTTGATCTTGTTGAAGCTGAACACCGGCACCTTCACGTAGTGGCGCTTCTTCTCCTCCGGGTACAGGTCGAATATGCCCTGCTCCTTCAGGCTCTTTCCGAGGATGGCCTCGGTGGCGATGTCCGCCAGAGACCAGCCGGTGGCCTTGCTGAGGAAGGGCACCGTGCGGGACGAGCGGGGGTTGACCTCGATGATGTACACGTTCTCGTCCTTGTCCACGATGAACTGTATGTTGTACAGGCCCACGATGCCGATGCCCAGGCCCAGCTTCTTCGCGTATTGCAGTATGACGCCCTTGACCTTGTTTGAGATCGAGAAGGCGGGGTAGACGGAGATGGAGTCGCCGGAGTGGATGCCGGTGCGCTCCACCAGCTCCATGATGCCGGGCACGAACACGTCCCGCCCGTCGCAGATGGCGTCCACCTCGACCTCCTTGCCCTGGATGTAGTGGTCCACCAGCACGGGCTTGTCGGCGTCGATCTCCACGGCCTCCTTCAGATACCGGCGCAGCTGCTGCTCGTTGGCCACGATCTGCATGGCCCGCCCGCCCAGCACGAAGCTGGGGCGCACCAGCACCGGATAGCCGATCTCCGCGGCGGCGGCCACGCCCTCCTCCACGTTGGTCACGGCGCGGCCCTGGGGCTGGGGGATGCCCAGCTGCTCCAGGATCTTTTCAAAGCTGCCCCGGTCCTCGGCCCGCTCGATGGCGGCGCAGTCGGTGCCGATCAGCTTCACGCCCCGCGCCATCAGCGGCTGGGCCAGGTTGATGGCCGTCTGGCCGCCCAGCGAGGTGATCACGCCCTCGGGCTGCTCGAAGTCGATCACGTTCATCACGTCTTCGGGGGTCAGCGGCTCGAAGTACAGCTTGTCGCTGGTCTTGTAGTCGGTGGAAACCGTCTCCGGGTTGTTGTTGATGATGATGGCCTCATAGCCGTTGCGCCGGATGGTCTGCACCGCGTGGACGGTGGAATAGTCGAACTCCACGCCCTGGCCGATGCGGATCGGGCCCGCGCCCAGCACCACGATCTTCTTCTTGTCGGTGCGGACGGAGGCGTTTTCCAGGTTGTAGCTGGAATACAGGTAGGGGATGTAGGTGCCCGTGTGCAGCGTGTCCACCATCGGGAAGGCGGGGATGATGCCGGCCTCGCGGCGGGCCTTCCAGACGCTGATCTCGTCCGTACCCCACAGCTCGGCCACGGTCCTGTCGGCAAAGCCCATCTTCTTGGCGGCCAGCAGGGCCTTCATGTCGCCCTTCTTTTCCCTCAGAAGGCCCTCCATCTCCACGATGCGGGCGATGGATTCCAGGAACAGCGGGGTGATCATCGTGATCTCATGCAGCTTGTCCATGGGCGCGCCGCGGCGGATCAGCTCGGTAATGGCGAAGATGCCGTCGCTGCGGAAGTCCTTGATGTAGCGCCACAGGCCGTCGTCGTCCATCTGCGTGAACTTCGCAAGGCTCAAATGGTGCGCGCCGTTCTCCAGCGAGCGCACGGATTTGAGCATGCACTCCTCCAGGCTGGCGCCGATGCCCATGACCTCGCCGGTGGCCTTCATCTGGGTGCCCAGCAGGTTGGGGGCGGTGGCGAACTTGTCGAAGGGGAAGCGGGGGAACTTGGCCACCACGTAGTCCAGGCTCGGCTCGATGGCGGCGGTTCCGCCCGCCACCGGGATGTCCTCCAGCGCCATGCCCAGGGCGATCTTGGCCGTCACCGAGGCGATGGGGTAGCCGCTGGCCTTGCTGGCCAGGGCGGAGGAGCGGCTGACGCGGGGGTTGACCTCGATCAGGTAGTATTCGCTGGTGGTGGGGTGCAGCGCGAACTGCACGTTGCAGCCGCCCTCGATCCCCAGCTCCCGGATGATCTTGATGGCGCTGTCGTTGAGCATCTTCAGGTCGTGGTCGTTCAGCGAGAGGATCGGGGCCACCACGATGGAATCGCCGGTGTGCACGCCCACGGGGTCCACGTTCTCCATGCCGCAGATGGTGATGGCGTGGTCGTTGGAATCGCGCATGACCTCGAACTCGATCTCCTTGTAGCCCTTCACGCTCTTCTCCACCAGCACCTGGTGCACCGGGGACAGCTTGAAGCCGTTGGCGCCGATCTCGATCAGCTCCTCCTCGTCGTAGGCGAAGCCGCCGCCGGTGCCGCCCAGCGTGAACGCGGGCCGCAGCACCACCGGATAGCCGATGCGCTTCGCGGCTTCCTTGGCCTCCTCCAGGCTGTAGGTGATCTCCGAGGGGATGACCGGCTCGCCGATACTCTGGCACATCTCCTTGAACAGCTCCCGGTCCTCGGCGCGCTCGATGCTGGTGAAGGGGGTGCCCAGCAGCTCCACCCGGCACTCCTTCAATATGCCCTTCTTTTCCAGCTGCATGGCCAGGTTCAGGCCGGTCTGGCCGCCGATGCCGGGCACGATGGCGTCCGGGCGCTCGTAGCGCAGGATCTTGGCGATGTATTCCAGCGTCAGCGGCTCCATGTACACCTTGTCGGCGATGGAGGT
>JBGUQG010000288.1:0-15268 GCA_045130815.1 Christensenellales bacterium | reverse complement strand
ACGCGACGGTGAAGACGGTGCTGGACAAGCTGACATCCGGCAAGACCTACTACGTGCGCGTGCGCGCCTACAGGAAGATCGGCGGGGTGACCTACGCCTCCGCCTGGTCGAAGCCGCTGTACAAGAAGGTCAAATAGTGCCTGCTTTATCCGCGGGGGCGATCATGGGATCGCCCCCGCAATGTTTTTGGCAAGCGGGATAGACAGAAACCGGAAGATCGGGTATAATATAACATTGGCAGTGTGTGCTGCCCGATGACGCGCATGAGGAGTGCAGGCCATGGTCTTTTCCAGCATAGAGTTCCTGTTCTATTTTCTGCCGGTCACGCTGATCGGCTATTTCGCGCTGAAGCGCTGGCGAAGGGCCGGCAACGTGTTCCTGTCGGTGATGAGCCTGGGCTTCTATGCCTTCGGCGCGCCGAAGTTCTTCCCGATCATGATGGCCTCCATCGTGCTGAACTGGCTGTTCGGCCTGTGGGTGGACCGGGTGCGCGGCGACAGGAAGAAGGCCAGGCTGGCGCTGACGCTGATGGTGGTGTTCAACCTGGGCCTGCTGGGCGTGTTCAAGTACCTGATGTTCCTGACGAACAGCCTGAACATGTGGTTTGGCATCCATCTGCCGGTGCCCCAGATCACGCTGCCCATCGGCATATCCTTCTTCACCTTCCAGGCCATGAGCTATGTGATCGACGTGTACCGCGGCAACGGCAAGGTGCAGAAGAACCTGATCAACGTGTGCCTGTACATATCCTTCTTCCCGCAGCTGATCGCGGGCCCCATCGTGCGCTACCAGACCGTGGCGGAGGAGATCCAGAACCGCCGCGAGAACATGGATGACTTCATCGAGGGCACGGTGCGCTTCATGCGCGGCCTGTGCAAGAAGATGCTGCTGGCCAACAACCTGGGCCTGCTGGTGGACACCGCCTTCGCCCTGGAGACGAAGGACCTGTCCGTCGTCAGCGCGTGGCTGGCGGCCTGCGCCTACCTGATGCAGGTGTACTACGATTTTTCCGGCTATTCCGACATGGCCATCGGCCTGGGCCGCATGTTCGGCTTCCACTTCCTGGAAAACTTCACCTATCCCTTCATCTGCAAGACGGTGGGCGAGTTCTGGAAGCGCTGGCACATCTCGCTGGGCAGCTGGTTCACCGACTATCTGTACATCCCGCTGGGCGGCAGCCGGGTGAAGACCCCGCGCCTGGTGTTCAACATGATGGTGGTCTGGACGCTCACCGGCCTGTGGCACGGCGCGGCCTGGACCTACTTCCTGTGGGGCTTCGGCTTCGGCGTGTTCCTGGTGGTGGAGCGGCTGACCGGCATGGGCAAGTGGATGAGCAAGCACGCCATCGGCCACTTCTACGCGATGCTGGTGGTGGTGACCATCACCGTGATGATCCGCTCGGATAACCTGCACGTGGCCCGCATATTCTATGGATCGATGTTCGGCCTGGGCAGCGCGCCTGTGTGGAACGGCCTGACCGGCGCGTTCCTGCGGGAGTACGGCCCGTTCCTGGCCGCCGGGGTGCTGTTCAGCCTGCCGGTGCCGGAATTCATGCGCGACAGGCTGCACGTGCCCGCAGGCCTTATGAAGGTGGCGGGCGCCGTGGCGCTGCTGGGGCTCACGTTCATCGCCATATCCTATGTGGCGGTGGGCAGCTATAATCCGTTTATCTACTTTAACTTTTAGAGTGAAGAGAGGAGAGCGGAGATTTGAATGGCTCTGTCCACTTTGCGGGAAACTCCGGACGGGAGGCTATCCATGAAAGAACTGCTTGACATACTCAACGGTTTCGCGCGGGAGGGGCAGGTCCTTGTGAACGAGCCCATGGCGCGGCACACCACCTTCCGGGTGGGCGGACCGGCGGACGTGCTGTTCCTGCCGGAGGGGGAGGACCAGCTGATCGAGGCGCTGAAGGCGGCGCGTCAGGCGGGGGTCGACGCACATGTGATCGGAAACGGCTCCAACCTGATCGTGCGGGACGGCGGCGTGCGCGGCCTGGTGATCGCCATCGGCGAGGGCATGTCAAGCGTCCGCCGGGAGGGCGATACCGTCGTCGCCCAGGCCGGGGCCTCCCTGGCCCGGGTGGCGGGCTTTGCCCAGGGCGAAGGGCTCTCCGGGCTGGAGTTCGCCTCCGGCATTCCCGGCACGCTGGGCGGCGGCTGCGCCATGAACGCGGGGGCCTACGGCGGCCAGCTGTCGGATGTGCTGATTGACGCGCGGGTGCTGATGGGGGATCGGTGTGTCACCCTGGACAACGCGGGCATGGCGATGGGCTATCGCACGTCCCTGCCCCTGCGTCAGGGCGGCATCGTGCTGTCGGCCAGGTTCGCCCTGAAGCCGGACGATCCGGCGGCGATCCTGGAGCGCATGAAGGAGCTGAACGCCCGCCGGCGGGACAAGCAGCCGCTGAACCTGCCCAGCGCGGGCAGCACCTTCAAGCGCCCGGAGGGCCACTTCGCCGGGGCGCTGATCGAGCAGGCGGGCCTGAAGGGCCGCGGCGTGGGCGGCGCGCAGGTCAGCGAAAAGCACGCGGGCTTCATTGTGAACACCGGCGGGGCCACCGCCGCGGACGTGCTGGCGCTGATCGGATTGGTGCAGGACGAGGTTCAGGCGCGCAGCGGCATACGTCTGGAGACCGAGGTGCGCGTGCTGGGAGAGGATTAGGCCATGTCGTTTGCGTCGGATGTGCGGGGCGAGCTGGGGCGGGTGCCGGTGACGGACGCCTGCTGCGCCCGCAGCGAATTGACCGCGGCGCTGTTGTGCTGCGGCGGCATCGCCTGGCGGGGGCGCAACCGCTATGCCCTGACGATCACCGCGGCGGAGGCCTCCACCGTGCGGCGGTACTTCGGCATGCTCAAGCAGTTCTACGGCGTGGTGGGGCAGATCCGCACGCTGTCCGGCGACGCGCTGAACAACCAGACCCGGTATCAGCTGGCCGTGCCGGAGGAGGAGTCGCTGAAGCTGCTGGAGTCGCTGGACCTGCTGGAGGACGGCGCGCTGTTCGGGCTGCGGCCCGTGCCGGTGGACGAGACGGTGCGCTTTTCCTGCTGCAGGAAGTCGTTCATCCGCGCGGCCTTTTTGATGTGCGGCGCGATCAGCCACCCCGAAAAGGGCTATCACATCGAAATCGCCGTGCCCAACGAGGCGCTGGCGGATTTCATCGCCACTCAGGCCGCCTTCTTTGAGATCGACCTTCGCAAAAGCAGCCGCAAGTCAAAGCCGGTGCTGTATGTGAAGCGGGCCGAGGAGATCTCCGACCTGCTGTCGCTGCTGGGCGCCAGCGGCGCGATGCTGTCCTTTGAGAACATCCGGGTGAAGAAGGAGGTCAGCAACCGGGTCAACCGCCAGCTGAACTGCGACAGCTCCAACATCAACCGGGTGATGAACGCCGCGGAGAACCAGATCCGGGACATCCGCTATATCGACGAGGAGCTGGGCCTGGACAAGCTGCCCGCGCCGCTGCGGGAGATGGCGTTCACCCGGGCCAACAACCCGGAGACGCCGCTGGGCGAGCTGGGCGAGCTGATGACGCCGCCGCTGGGCAAATCCGGCGTCAGCGCGCGGCTGCGCAAGCTGTCGGACATCGCGGACAGGCTGCGCAGCGGGGATGAGGTGAAGCTGTGATCCACAGGACGGCGCGGCAGGGGCGATCATCGCTCCTGCCGCGCTGTATGCTGCCTGCGTATGCTGGGGAAGCTGACGATCACGTTCACGCAGTCCTCGCCCTCCTCCACGCGGCTGGCCACCGGGATGCCGATGCGCGACAGCCTGCGCACGGTGTCCAGCAGCGCGTTGATCACGATGCGGTTGTCCCGCAGGGCGGGGGAGGGCGCCGAGCGCGCCGGCGCGGGGGAAAGCCGGGCGGCGACCAGGGCCTCCAGCTGCTTGACGCTCAGGCGCTTCTCCGCGGCCTGGGCGGCCAGGGCAAGCTGGTCGCCCTCGTGCGAAAGCCTCAGCAGCGCCCGGGCGTGGCGCTCGCTGAGCCCCAGGTCCCGCAGGGCCTGGCGCACCGATTCCGGCAGCTTCAGAAGGCGCAGCCGGTTCGCCAGCGCCGAGGGACTGACGGACAGGCCGGCGGCCAGGCGCTCCTGGGTGATCGGATATCGGTCCAGCATTTGGCGACAGGCCGTCGCCACGTCCAGGTAGTGCAGCGCCTCCCGCTGCAGATTCTCCACCAGCGCGATCAGCGCGCAGTCGCATGCGTCACCCGACAGCACGATGGCCTCGGCCCATCCCTGTCCCAGCGCGTGAAGCGCCGTCAAGCGCCGCAATCCCGCGACCAGACGATAGCGCCCGTCCCCGCACGCGCGCACCAGCAGCGGCGACAGCAGCCCGTGCAGCCGTATGGAATCGGCCAGCCGCTCCACCGATTCCGGGGTCACCCGGCCCCGGGGCAGGCCCTCCGCGTCGATCATGGACAGGGGAATGCGCGTAACGGCGCGGGATGTGGACAAGAGCAGGACCTCCCGTCATGAATTGACTGATTATTATATATTCCTGCCCGCCGGTTTTAGTCTATCATGGAATAAAAATCGTTCCCGGCGACATGTGCGGCGGGAACGGAGCCTTTTTCACGGCAGGGAGCTTGACGACCAGAGTGAAAAAGGCCATAGGCCGAAAAAAACGGAGCTCTTTCGAGCCCCTTAAAATATCCCGTGAGTGCCGTCTGTCGCTGCTTTTTCACCCGCCGCTCAGGCAGGGCGGAGACCTGCGGCTGCTTACTGCCTTCCACTGCATGGAGGCTTGGCATCTGCATACCGACCCGGAATCCTTTTATGAATCTGTGGGTAAAAGCATTGACTAACGCACACCACAGGATAAGTTACCGTGACGTTCAAGAACCCTTGAACTACAACCATTATAGCGGTTGCGGCGGGGAAAGTCAATGGCGTTTTGGCGTTTTCCCCGTATTTATTTTTGGGGGCGCTATTCAAAGCGCAGCAGCTCGATCTCGGGCCGCACGCCCACGCGCAGCTGCAGTCGGCTGGCCCCGATGCCCTTGCTGACGATCAGCTGCATGCCCTCCAAATCGAACTGGCCGCTGACGGCCAGCGTGGGTACCCGCGGCGGCTTCAGGCGCTCGAACCCGATGGCGAAGGGGGTGAGGCCCAGCAGGTTGAATTGCCCCCCGTGGGTGTGGCCGCACAGCATCAGATCCGGTCTGACCGCAGGCATCACCGGATAGTGGGACAGCAGCAGCCGGTACTCGCCCTCGCGCCTCTGCCGCGGGTACAGCCCCCGGGCGTCGGGCTTGCCGTTCTTGAACTCATCCACCCCCGCGATGTGCAGCGTGCCGCCGTTCACGGGCAGGTGCATGCCGCCGTTCACCAGCATCTCGACGCCGGCGCGGGCCATCACCGCCTTCAGAGAATCCAGCCGACCGGTCCAGGCCTCGGCGTCGTTGTTGCCGATCACAGCGTAGCCGCCCAGCGGCGCGCGGAACGCGCCGAGGGCTTCAAACAGGCGCACGGCGTCCTCCGTCCGGTCGGCATAGTCGCCGCCCAGCAGCAGCAGCTGGGGCGACAGGTCGGCGATAAGCTTTACCAGCGCCCCGATTTGTTCGCCGGTGGTGCGGCGCAGGAGGTGGGTGTCCGACACGAACGCCGCCCGAAGGCCGCGCATAAAGGCCGGAGCGCCGTGGACGCGGCGCTCATGTACAAAGGTATTCAGGCGGCCGCACAGGCCGATATACCGGTCGGGCCGGGGAAAGTGCTGGTACAAGGTCGCTCCTTTCCGGTCGGGTCAGATCTGGTGGGTCTTCACGAACTCGCGGTAGAAGGCCAGCTGGGTCGGCAGCGTCTCATAGGGCTTCAGCCCGTAGGGACACCGCTTGGCGCAGGCCCCGCAGTGGATGCAGTTTTCGATCTTCTCCATGTCCGCCTGCCATTGGGGGGTGGTCCAGTTGCGCCAGGGCGAGCGCTCCAGCAGCTGGCGCATGCGGTTGGCGTTGTGGATCGGAATGCCCGCGGGACAGGGCAGACAGTAGCCGCAGCTGCGGCAGAACGCGCCTACCAGCTCCCGCCGGTCGTCTTCGATCAGCTTTTGGGTCGCCGCGTCCAGCTCCGGCGGGTTCTCGGAGTAGGCCAGTATCTCCTCCAGCTCATGCATGTGTTGAATGCCCCAGATGGGCACCAGCCCATCGAATTGGGAAAGGTAGGCGAAGGGGATCCTCGCGTTGGTGACCAGTCCACCGGACAGGGCCTTCATGCACACGAAGCCCACGTTCTTCTCCTTGCACAGTCGCACCAGCGCCACCTCCCGGTCCGTGGCCAGGTGGTTGAACGGGTATTGCAGCGTGTCGTACAGGCCGGAGTTCACAGCCTCATAGGCGCGATCGATGGAATGCTGGGAGATGCCTATGAATCGGATCTTCCCTTCCTCGCGGGCCTTCACCGCCGCGTCGTACAGGCCGTCCTCGCCGCCGGGCACCGGCACGAAGGGCGGGTTGTGGAACTGGTACACGTCGATGTGGTCGGTTTTCAGAAGCCGCAGGCTCGTCTCCAGGTCCTTCCAAAAGCCCTCGGCGGTCTTGGCGTGGGTCTTGGTGGCCAGCGTGAACGCGTCCCGCCGGTGGCCGATGGCGCGGCCAATCTTCTCCTCGCTGTCGGTGTAGGCCCGGGCGGAGTCGAAGTAGCTGATGCCGCCGTCCAGTGCGCGGTTCAGGATTGCCTCGGCGTCCTCATAGGGGATGCGCTGGATGGGCAGCGCGCCAAAGCCGGTGCGGGAGATCACAAGGTTGGTGCGGCCGAAGGTGAACTGCTGCATGGATCATCGCTCCTTTGTGGGTCGGTGGGTCAGGGGACCAGCAGCGCCGCGCCGATGATCTCCGCGCGTTCGCCCAGCTCGGCGGCCAGGAACTTGGCGGGGTACTTCTGGTCCATCAGCGAGTGATGGCGGTAAGACGCGATCATGCGGTCCGTGAATCGGTGGCCCAGGTTGGTGATGCCGCCGCCGTACACGAATATGTTGATGTCGAAGATCTGATTCAGACTGTGGAACATGCGGCCAAGGTACTCCGCACCGCGGTTCACAACCTCCAGCGCCAGCGGGTCGTTCATCTGCAGCGCCCGGCCCACGGCCACCATGTCGATGCCGGACAGCGTGCCGGCGTAGTCCAGTATGCGGCTCTCCTCGCCCTCCTTGATGCGGTCCATGGCGTAGCGGGCCATGAACGTGCCGGAGCAGATGGACTGCACGCAGCCGATCACGCCGCAGCCGCAGGGATAGCCGGTGGAATCGGAGATGAACATGTGGCCGATCTCGCCCGCCATGCCGTGCATGCCGCGGTACAGCTGGCCGTTCAGGATCAGGCCGCCGCCGATGCCGGTGGCCAGCGTGGCGTAGATCAGGTTGTCGTAGCCCCGGCCCGCGCCGTACTTGTGCTCGGCCAGCGCCGCCACGTTGCCGTCGTTGTCCACGTACACCGGCAGCTGGAACCGCTTGGTCAGCAGATCCCGCACGGGCTGGTCGTTCAGCGATACGATGTTGCTGCTTTCCAGCGTCACGCCGCGCTTGAAATCCACCGCGGAGGGGAAGGCGACCCCGATGCCCCGCACGTTGTCCAGCGTCATGCCCGCGCCGCCAAGCAGGCTCTCCACCTTCTGGTACAGGAAGTTGAACAGCTCGACGGTGGTGGCGTCCCTGTCGGTCAGGAACCGCTGCTCCGCCTTCAGCTGCATGCCGGGGTCGAACAGGCCCAGTTTGATATGGGTGCCGCCGATGTCGATGCCCACCGCGTATTCGCGCATACCTATTTCCTCCCGTTTCAGTTTATGCCGTTATACGTTTATCTTTCCCATGTCCATAGCTTCATAGTCGTCCAACAGGGGGTCGATCACGTTCGTCAGAAAGCGCTCGGTCTGCTCGCAGGCCCTGCCGGTGTACTTCTCCGGGGCCAGCAGCGACACCAGGCTGTCGCCGTCCAGCGGGAAGGCGGGATCGGCGGCGATGCGCTGCATCAGATCGCTCTCAAGGCCCTCGGCCTTCATGCGACTGGCCGCCGCCTGGGAATGCACGCGCACGCGCTCGTGGATCTCCTGGCGGTCCGCGCCGTTCTTGACGGACTCCATGATGATGTCCTCCGTGGCCATAAAGGGCAGGTTCTCCATCACCCGTTTTTCGATCATCTTCGGGTATACCACCATGCCGTCCGCGACGTTGGCGTACAGCTCCAGCACCGCGTCGGTGGCCAGGAAGGCCTCGGGCAGGGACAGGCGGCGGTTGGCGGAATCGTCCAGTGTGCGCTCGAACCACTGGGTGGCCGCGGTCATGGAAGCATCCTGGACCAGGGTCATCACGTGCCGCGACAGCGCGCAGATGCGCTCGCTCCTCATGGGGTTGCGCTTGTAGGCCATGGCCGAGGAGCCGATCTGGCTCTTCTCAAAGGGCTCCTCCACCTCGCGGAAGGATTGGAGCAGCCGCAGGTCCTGGGCGAACTTATAGGCGCTCTGGGCGATGCCGCTGAGCGCGCCGAGTACCCGGGAATCCAGCTTGCGGGGATAGGTCTGGCCGGACACGTCGAACACGGCGGTCATGCCCATCTTTTCGGCGATGCGCCTTTCCAGCTCGTCCACCTTATTGCCGTCGCCCTCGAACAGCTCCATGAAGGACACCTGGGTGCCCGTCGCGCCGCGGTTGCCCAGCAGCTTGAGGCTGGACAGGGCGAAGCTGACCTCCTCCAGGTCCATCGTCAGGTCCTGCATCCACAGCGCGGCCCGCTTGCCCACGGTGGTCAGCTGCGCCGGCTGCAGGTGGGTGTAGCCCAGGCAGGGAAGGCCCCTGTACTCCCACGCGAACCTGCGCAGGCGGCGAAGCACCTCCACCAGCTTCCGGCGGATCAGCGTCAGCGCGTCCCGCAGCATCAGTATGTCCGCGTTGTCGGTGACGTAGCAGGACGTCGCGCCCAGGTGGATGATGCCCCTCGCGTTCGGGCACACGTCGCCGTAGGCGTGCACGTGGGCCATCACGTCATGCCGAACCCGCGCCTCGTGCCGGGCGGCGTTTTCATAGTCGATGTCCTCGACATGGGCCTTCAGCTCGTCCACCTGCGCCTGGGTCACGGGCAGGCCCAGCTCCATCTCGCTCTCGGCCAGCGCGATCCACAGCCTGCGCCAGGTGGTGAACTTTCGGTCCGGGGAGAAGATGTACTGCATCTCCTTGCTGGCGTAGCGGCTGTTCAACGGACTTTCATAGGTGCTCTTGTTCATTGTGACCTCCGATTATCTGATGATCAGCGCTTCCCGCTCCGCCCCGACGGACACGTATTTGATCGGGCAGCCGACGCGCTTTTCGATGTACAGCACATAGTCCTGCGCGGCCTTGGGCAGGTCTTCCCATTTCCGGGCCTTGCTGATGTCGCAGTTCCAGCCGGGCAGGGTCTCGTAGACGGGCTCGCAGTCGTACAGGTCGGGGGTGTAGGGGAAGCGGTCTATGGTTTCACCGTTGAGCTTGTAGGCCACGCAGACCGGGATCTGCTTCAGGTAGGAAAGCACGTCCATCTTGGTCAGCGCCAGCGCCGTGGCTCCCTGGAGCTTCGTGCCGTAGCGGGTGGCCACGATGTCCATCCAGGCCACGCGCCTCGGCCGGCCTGTGGCCGCGCCGTACTCCGCGCCGGCCTCCCGCAGGTCGTGGGCGGCCTGGCCGTCCAGCTCGCCCACGAAGGGGCCCTCGCCCACGCAGGTGGAATAGGCCTTGGTGACGCCCACCACCGCGTCCACTTTCAGGCTCGGCATGCCGCAGCCCACCGGGGCCTCCGCCGCCAGCGGGGAGGAGGAGGACGTGAAGGGGTAGATGCCGTACTGGATGTCCCGCAGCGCGCCCAGCTGGGCCTCGAACATGACGCTCTTGCCGGCGCCCACCGCGCCCTCCAGCAGCTCGCCCGCATCGCACAGGTGGGGGATCAGCGGATCGCCCCAGGTGTGGATCCACGCCAGGGTCTCGTCAAAGTCGATCTTCTCCTGGCCGTAGCCGGGCACGATGGTGTCGTTCTTCCAGTCGATCAGGCGCTTCAGGTGCTTCTCCAGCGCCTCCGGGTGCTTCAGATCGCCCATCATGATGGCCTTTTTCATGTACTTGTCGCCGTAGATCGGGCTGATGCCCCGCAGCGTGGAGCCGAAGTGGTCCTTGCCCAGGCGCTGCTCCTCCCACTTGTCCTGGCTGGGATGGATGGGCAGCACCATCATCGCGCGGTCGGAGATCTTCAGGTTGGCGGGGGTGATCTCCACGCCCTTTTCCCGGAGCTTGTCCATTTCACCGTTGATATGCTTCAGGTCGATGACCACGCCCGCGCCCAGCAGGTTCACGGCGCTCCTGTGGAATATGCCGGAGGGCAGCAGATTCAGCGCGAACTTGCCGTATTCGTTGATCACGGTATGGCCGGCGTTGTTGCCGCCCTGATAGCGCACGACGACGTCGAACTGCCCGGCAAAGTAATCCACCATGCGGCCCTTGCCCTCGTCGCCCCAGTTGATGCCCACGATTGCGGTATTGGACATGAAAACTCACCTCAAAATCGAAAGATAGTCATCCCATACCATTATAGCAGTATGAATCGCTTTTTTCCACATAGAATAGGTAAACTCACCGCGCGTTTTGCCTCAGCGCCCGCAGCTCGGCCGCCAGCGCGTCGTATTCCGCGTTCAGCCGCTCGGGGCTGTCGCCCTTTTTCGGCGAAGACAGCCGCGCGGACAGGGCCGCCATGCGCATTTGCAGCGCGGAGATCTCCAGCTGCAGGTCTTCGGCGGAGCGGTCCCTGCGAGCCTCGGCCTCCATTTGGGAAAGCGTGCCCTCAAAGGTATGCAGGCCGCCGCCTTCGAGGGTCAGCACCCGGGTGGCCACTGCGGACACAAACTCCCGGTCATGGCTGACGAACAACAGCGTGCCGCCATAGCCGGACAGCAGCGCCTCCAGCGCCTGCAGCGTGAACAGGTCCAGGTGGTTGGTGGGCTCGTCCATCAGCAGCAGGTTCACGTCGGACAGCAGCAGCTTTGCCAGTGCCAGCTTCGTGCGCTCGCCGCCGGAGAGCACCCGCACCGGCTTGAACACGCTGTCGCCACACAGGCCCAGCCGGGCCAGCACCGTGCGGGCGGTGGATTGGTCCAGTGAGGAATCGGACATCGCGTTTTGAAGCGCGGTGTCGTCGAAGCGCAGCTTTTTGGCGTGGTCCTGGTCGAACCAGCCCACCCGGACGGCGGGGTTCAGGCGGACGCTGCCCTCAAAGCGCGTGCCGGGGCTGAGCTCGCCCCGCAGCGCCCGCAGCAGCGTGGTCTTGCCCGCGCCGTTTTCGCCCGTCAGCGCCGTGCGGGAGCCGGTGGGCAGTTCAAGCGCCGCGCCGGACAGCAGACTGCGCCCGCCCGCGGACAGGGACCTGCATTGCGCGCTCAGCGCCGTCTTCGCCGCGATGGGGTGGGCCACGCCCAGCGCCATGCGGATGTCCGGCAGGTCCCGGGGGCGCTGCTTGACCTCCAGGCGCGCCATGCGGTCCTCCACGATGCGCTTGGCCTGGCTCTGCTTCAGCACGGCGTTGGTGTACTCGCGGGTGTGCAGCCGGGCCTCGCTGTTCCCCATGCGCTTCGGGGCCTTCTTCACGGAGGCGGCCCACTCCGCCTTCTTCTGGGCCATCGCCTTCAGCCGCGCGCTCTCGGCGCGGTACCGGTCGTATTCGAACTGCTGGCGCTCCCGGCGGCGGGCCAGCTCGCGCCGGTATGCGTCATAGCCGCCGGGGAAGTCGGTGAGCCTGCCGTCCTCCAGATGCAATACCCGCGTGCACAGCGCGTTCAGCAGGGATCGGTCGTGGGATACCAGCAGCAGCGCGCCGTCCCGCTGCGACAGCGCCTGGCGAAGCTGGCTGACGCCCCCGGCGTCCAGGTCGGTGGTGGGCTCGTCGGCCAGCAGCAGCGGCGCGTCCCCGGACAGCGCCGCGGCCACGCGCCTGCGGGTCAGCTCGCCGCCGGACAGCCCGTCGCGGGCTCCGGGGGCGCGGAAGCGGGCGGCCAGCGGTCCGGTCGCCTCCAGCCGGGCTTCGCCGGACTGGTGGATCACGGACACCGGCGCATACCGGCGCACGCTGCCGGCATCCGGCTCCAGCTCGCCGGAGAGTATGGCCAGCAGCGTGGACTTGCCAGCGCCGTTTTCGCCGATCAGCGCCACGCGCTCGCCGTCGTAGACGCGCAGGCCGTCGATGTCCAGCACCCTTTGGTCGCCATAGGTCTTGACGATATGTTCAGCCTCTATCAGCAATTTGGGCATAAAAACACTCCTTCCCGCCGGGGGAGGGAGCGAAAAACACCGAAACGGCATGCCGCCGCTTCAGGCGCAGGGCGCCTGGCCGTGCAAAAACGCAACCTCCAGACGGCGGCAAAAATCACCCCTGCGTGAAATCAGGGGGCGGTTTTGTCGGCCGAATGTCAGCTGCGGATCCTCATCAGTATCGATTATCCTGCCTTTCCTTGGATGCTTGCATTATAGCAGATGAACGGCCCCGTGTCAATCGCTTGACAACAAAACCGCTTATCGCTATCATAGGAGGCGGAGGGAGAGATACCATGGCTAAAAAGAACGCGAGACGGCCCGCCGGAGGGCCGAAGATCATACCCGTCCTGATCATGGTGGCGCTGCTGGCGGGGGCCTTTGGCCTGGGCTGGCACTTCGGGGTGGAATCCACCCGCTTCCACGGGAAGATCCTGCTGGTGAACGAGAGCCACCGGCTGGACGCGAACTACGTGCCGGACGAGCTGGTGAACCTGTACCAGCAGCGGCATTCCTTCCGCATGGCCAGCAGCGAGATCTACCTGACCCGCCAGACCTACGAGGCCATGGAGCAGATGTTCCACGCCGCGGAGCTGGCGGACATGAACGGCTATATCGTCACCAGCGGCTACCGCAGCTACCAGCGCCAGCAGGAGGTCTACGCCCAGAGCGAGCCGGGCAAGGCCCAGCAGCCCGGGGCCAGCGAGCACCAGACCGGCCTGGCCTTCGACGTGACCGTGGAGACGGCCGACGGCTTTGAGAGCACGCCCCAGTACGCGTGGCTGATGCAGCACGCCCACGAGTACGGCTTCATACAGCGCTATCCCGCCAACAAGGCGGACATCACCGGCATCAGCTACGAGCCCTGGCACTACCGCTATGTCGGCGTCGACGCCGCCACGAGGATGCATGGCACGGGCCAGACGCTGGAGGAGTTCCTGGGAGGATGACGTGGGCTCAATACCCCTTGCTCCGGTCCACCGTCCGGAGCATCGGCTTTCCCTCGCAGTACCGTTCAAAGTCCTCAATGAACATCTCTACGATCCGCTCCACTGTCCAGGGGAGGGCCATGTCGCCGGCGACGTGGGGGGTGAGCACGAGGCGGGGGCAGCTCCACAGCGGGTCGTCCGGAGGGATAGGCTCCCTTTGGAATACGTCCAGCGCCGCGCCGGCCAGGCGGCCCGAGGCCAGCAGCGGGATGAGCGCCGCCTGGTCCAGGGTGCTGCCGCGGCCCACGTTCACCAGGTACGCGCCCTCCGGCAGCAGGGACAGCCGCCGCGCGTCCATCAGGTTCGCGGTTTCGGCGGTGCCGGGAAGGGCCATCACCAGCAGGTCGGTATCAGGCAGCACGTCGTCCAGCCCGGAAATCGGCACGACCCGATCGTAGTCGCCGTCTGGGCGCCTGCCGGAGCGGTTCACGCCGGTGATCGACGCCGGCTCGAAGGCGGCGAGGCGCTTCGCGGCCTGGGTGCCCAGGTCGCCGGTGCCCAGCAGCGTCACCCGGCTGCCCTTGATGGAGCGCATGGGCAGATTCCGCCGCCACCGGCGCGCAGCCACGATCTCGGCATACTCCGGTTGGCGGCGCATCATCTGCAAAGTCACCATCACGATGTGTTCGGCGATGGTCACGCCGTAGGCCCCGGAGGAATTGGTCAGCACGGCTTCCGGATTGCCGTAGACCTCGTCGGACAGGTAGAGCTCCACGCCCGCGCTGGGCACGCACAGCCACTTCAGCACCTTCGCGGCCCTGCTGAGCCTGCGTATGGCGGTCAGCAGGATCTCGGCGTCCGCGGCCTCGGCGAGCGCCGCGGCCTCGCTTTCACAGTAGACAAAGCTGTAGCCCCGGGCTTCGGCGGCGCGGGCGATTTTCGAGCGGTGGGCCTGCGTCAGCTGGGCGATGTCGCAAACGATCTTTTTCATAGGGCCTCCAAATCACGAGGCTGTCTCCGGGCGGAGACAGCCTCGCGTATGTGTGTTATCGCACGGTATACTCCGCCGCGGCCTCGGCAAAGGGGCCGGGGAAGGCGGACAGGCCCCGGTGCGCGCCGAAGAAATCCCGGTCGAACACGATGTCGGTGCCGTCGGGGTTCTCGAAGCGCTGCTCCGGCTCGAAGGCGCGGCCCAGAGTCTCGGTGGTGATGATGCCGTCGCGGAAGTCCTTCAGCGCGTCAAACAGGTTGGTGCGCAGGACATAGCGGCCGTCCCTTTCGGAAAGCTCCACGGTCACATCGCCCTCGGCCACGCAGTTGCGCCGCTCGTGCTTGCAGATCGACGCGCCGTTGAAGTAGGCGTTGCCCTCCACCCACACGGGCAAATGGCCGAAGTGGAACTGGCCCAGGTAGCCCATGTTGGGCTCCTTGTCCATCTCGAAGTTGGCGATCCACTGGTCGTAGGTGGGGAAGATGTCGAACGGCGCGGTGCCCACCACCTGGCAGTCGGCGGTATCCGGGCCGATGCTCGCGTCGGTGACGGGATACTTCTGCACGAACAGGTTGTTGTAGATCCTGTCGTCGCCGTGCAGTATGGTCATGAAGCCCGCGACCTCGGTGCGATGGCGGATGTGGTAGGGGGTGTAGCGGGGCTCGCGCTGGCCGTTTACGATGCTGTCCACGCCGCTGTTGATCAGGCCGAAGGAGCCGCACATCAGGTTGTGCACGCAGGCGATGCCCTCGCTGGGGATCACCACCGACACCTTGGAGAGCAGCACGTTGTTGTCCACCAGCGTGGGGCCGTGGCCCACCTCGATGAACACGTCGCAGTTGAACATCGCGCCCTGGGCGTGCTGGGCCCCGGCGGGCTTGTGGTTGTCGTGCATCAGGTTCTGGCTGATCCGCGCGCCCTGGGCCTCCCAATCCAGCCACACGCCCATGATGCAGTTGTGGATGTGGTTGCGGCGGATAGTCACGTCGATGGCCGCGTGCAGCTTGATGCCCGCGGTCTCCGCGCCGCCCAGCTGCTGGCTGTTGCAGATGTGGTGGATGTGGCAGTCCTCGATGGTGGAGAACACGCCGCCCATGCGGCC
>JBGUQG010000287.1:0-4987 GCA_045130815.1 Christensenellales bacterium | reverse complement strand
CGTCACGCCGCCCAGCGTCACCTTCAAGGCGGGCTTGATGGCCTTGCCGGTGTATGTCTGCGCCTTGATGGCGGCCACCTTGGCCTTGGCGATGGATTTCGTCGTGGCGCTCTCCCACACGGCGTACAGCTCGGTATGCTCGTTCTTGGCCCATTCGCCGGCCTTTTCGGGCGAAGTATCCTTGATCAGCGTGCCGGCCTCGTCCTTGGGATTGGTACACCAGCCCTTGAATTTGTAGCCCTCGCGCACGGGCACGACCTTGCCGATATCCAGAGTGAAGTCCGTGTCTTTCAACCCGACGGTCTCGCAGACCAGGGACTTCTGGCCGTTCACCGTGCCGCCCCGGGGATCGAAGCCCACCGTCATGCAGCTGGGATAGTAATAAGAAGGCGCGATGAACTTCGCTTCCAGCGTGACATCCTTCAGCGCGTAGAACGTGCTCTCCTCCGCGTTTGTGAGTATCGTTTGGAAATTGATCGTGTGGGTGTAGGCGTCGTCTGTCATCGCAGACACGCTCTTCCAACTCGGATCCTCCTGCGTCGGGGTGCTGTGGCTGGCCAGCCAGCCCCAGTGCCAATCGTTCCGGTTGTCCCATTCATTGAACAGATGACCCTTGCGGATCGGCCTGGGCAGCTGGTAGGTGTGGTCCTCCTTGTCGATATAGATGCGCTCGGCATACTTGTCCGGCGCGCCGGCGGGGAAGGAAATCTCGCTCTGCTTGGCGTCGCCGTAGCTGTAGTTGAGCTCGTAGTAGTCTTCCAGAAAGTAGAAGGTCGGCTGGCTGTAGATGGTGCCGCTGCCCGTCATGACAAACCGGCCCAGGTTGTTTTCACCAAGTCCGTTCATGCTTCCTGTGCTGTCGCTCTTCTCGAATTCGTTCCTGTAGAAGAGTATCGGATGGCCGGTGTCGTTCTGGTAGAGGCTGACGTACTCGACTTCGGCGATGCTGCCCGTATCAACGCTGCTGAAGGTCGCGGCGGCGCGGTAGGGCACGTTCAGCTTTTTCTTCTCCTTCACCGTCAGCGCCGTCTTTTCGGGCGTGCCGGTGCGGGGCAGCAGGTTGATGCCGCTGTACTCGGTTTCGACTATCGGATTGTCCAGCTGGTAGATCGTGAAGCCGAAGGTCAGATTGCCGTACTTCGCCAGGGCGCTGTCGCTGACCTCTGCGTCATTCGGCACCACGGCAACGGTCTCGCCCGGGAAGATGGCGGTAATGCGGTTCGCGAACATGTCGCCGCCAGGGCCCAGCAGGTGGTCCGCGGACTTGGCGCTTTCCTTTTCTCCCTCATACCAGGCGTCGAACTGCTCCTTTGTCCAGTAGTCCTCGATGCCGGCGGAAACGGCCTGGTCCTGAACCGCGGGGACCTCGGCCATGTCCTCGGTCCACAGCTCGCCCTCCTGTGCCTCGCCCACCTCAAGCTCCACCGGCGCGGTGGCGACCTTCTCCGCCAGGGCCGTGGGCAGCATCAGCGCCAGCATAAACAGCAGCGCCAGCAGTGTCAGCATATGTTTTTTATTCACTTGACTTTACCTCCTTTATTGATGACATATATAGTCAGATTAGAAAACATATGCCAAAAAGTCAAGTGAATCGGGCCCAAAACCAGGGTTAGTTTTGGGATAGGTGGGCCATTTTTCGCGCAAATTGACGGTTTTTTCTCACATGTTGATCTCTGTCTTGACAATCAGCGGCCGTGGGCGTATCATGGTCTTAACCCAATAACAACCGGGAGGGATTTCCATGAAGATCTATTCCATCTACGACGCCGAGTTCAAGCCCTACGGCCAGGTGCTGTCCGGCTACGACACAAAGGAGCTGTGCCGGGCCATGCTGAAGATCGACCTGCCCCAGGAAGGCACCGCCTACGAGCCGGGCATCGACAGTCTGGAGGCCTGCGCGATCTACCCCGTGTTCCGCGATCGCGCCTATGGCGGCATGCCGGTGCAGCTGGGCATGTGCTGGGGACACAACACCAGGCTGAACTGCCTGGAGTATCACCGGGACAGCGAGGTCAACGTGGGCACCCACGACTTCGTGCTGCTGCTGGCCAAGCAGGATCAGATCGAAGACGGCGTGCTGGACACCGCGAAGGTGAAGGCCTTCCGCGTGCCCGCCGGCGTGCCCGTGGAGGTGTACGCCACGTCCCTGCACTACGCACCCTGCCACGTCGACGCCGAAGCCGGCTTCCGCGTGGCCGTGGTGCTGCCCAAGGGCACCAATACCGCCAAGCCCGACTTCACCCCCGTCTCCGAGGAGGACAAGTGGATGACCGCCCGCAACAAGTGGCTGCTGGCCCATCCCGAATCCAACGAGGCCAAGTCCGGCGCGCACATCGGCCTGAAGGGCGAAAACATCGACATCGCGTGATCTGCATAGCAAAAACCCGGCGCGCAAGCGTCGGGTTTTTGATGCCCGGAATCAGAACTGAAAGTAGATGAAGGGGTTCTCGCCCGTGTACATCAGCACCAGCGTGAAGCCGATCAGCAGCGTAAGGCACAGCGTGCCCGCAAACGTGCCCCGGGCCAGCACCGGCGCGGAGCCGTCCAGCGGCGCGCCGGTGTCGCGGCGCGCTGACAGCTTGACCAGCATGAACGCCGCCATGCAGCCCAGGCCCGCCAGCACCCACACCGGAATCGCCGACAGGCCCGCGTCAAAGGCGAACAGCCTTTGATAGATCTTCATCGCGTGGTCCAGGCTTTCCGCCCGGAAGGGCACCCACATCAGCGCTGTGAACAGCGCTGTCAGCAGTGTCGCCCCCGCCCTGCGCAGGCAGCCCGCCCGGGCCGGGAAGCGGGCTGACCAGGCCCGATGGACGCACAGCGCCAGGCCGTGCATCGCCCCCCAGGCCACGAAGCTCCAGTCCGCGCCGTGCCACAGCCCGCCCAGCACCATCGTCAGAAACAGGTTCAGGTAGGTGCGGACACGGCCCTTGCGGTTGCCGCCCAGCGGGATGTACAGGTATTGCTGCAGCCAGGTGGACAGGCTGATGTGCCAGCGCTTCCAAAGCTCCGCCACGTTCCTGGACAGGTAGGGCAGGTTGAAGTTCACCGGCAGGTCGTAGCCCAGGCAGCGGGCCGCGCCGGTGGCCATGTCCGAATAGCCCGAGAAGTCGAAGTAGATCTGCAGCGCGTACCCCACCACGCACAGCGCCACCGTGGCGGAGCTGTAGCCCCCCACCGAGGCGAACACCGCGTCCACGAACACGGCGATGTTGTCGGCCAGCACTGCTTTTTTGAACATGCCGAAGAAGAACTCCGTCATCCCCCGGAACACCCGGTCCGGCGTCGGGCGGCGCTCCTCATTCAGCTGGGGCAAAAACTCCGAGGCCTTTACGATCGGCCCGGCCACCAGCTGTGGGAAGAAGGCGATGTACAGCGCGAACTTCAGCGGGTCGTGGCAGGCGGGCAGCTTGCCCCGGTACACGTCGATGGTATAACTGAGGCTCTGGAAGGTGTAGAAGGAGATGCCCACCGGCAGTATGATCGGCAGCGCCCCGCCGGTCAGGCCGAAGGCGGCGCGGAAGCTGTCCAGGAAGAAGTTCAGATACTTGAACGCAAACAGCACCGCCAGCGGCACGCCCACGCCCACGGCCAGCAGCCCTCGCCGCTTCCCCCGCTTTTCCATGCCCAGGGCACTGAGGTAGGCCACCGCGGTCAGAAACAGCATCAGGCCGCAGAAGCGCCAGTCCCACCAGCCGTAGAACACATAGCTGGCCGCCAGCAGCACCGCGTGGCGCGCCCGGGCCGGGCGAATGACGATCTGCGACAGCAGCACCAGGGCAAAGAACACGAAGAACGCCAGGCTGACAAAGCTCATGCCCCGTCCCCCCCTTCGCCCAGCAGCGCGGCCAGCGCCTCCGCCGCCATCCGGTGGCCCTCCGCGTTCAGGTGGCCCTCGCCCAGTGCGGTATTGCCGAAGCCATGGGGCAGCACGTGCCGCGTCTCATAGGCCTCGAGGAAGGGGCCGGTCATGTCCGCAAAGCGCACGCCCGCCCGGTCGCAGGCGTTGGCGAAGGCCTCCAGGCACACCCGCGGCGCGTCGGCCCGGGCATGGCCGTCCACGTCCACGGTCAGGTGGGGGTGATACCAGATCACCAGCGTCGCGCCGTGGGCGCGGGCCGCGTCGTTCAGCTGTCTGAACCAGTCGGTCAGGCTGTCCTCGTATTCGGTCAGAAGCGCGGGGTCGATGTCGTCATAGTCGATCACCTCTGCCTCCGCCTCCGGATCGGCCTGGATCAGATTCATGAACTGCTTGTACAGTCGCTTGGACAGGGGCTGGTTGGAGACGACGTCCGGCAGCGGCACGCGGGTATCCGGCAGGCGCTGCATGTCGTCCGCCATCGAATGGTTGACCGTGCCGCGGGTGAACACCACGCGATCGGTCTCCAGCACCACGGCCCGGGCGGGCTCAAAGCGCTCCAGCGCGCGGGCGAGATTGGCGGCGTTGCGGGGAAAGGTGTGGCTGGACATGCCGATGTTGTACACCCGGCAGCCCAGCGCCTGCTCCAGCAGCGCGGACACATCGCGCCCGACGGGCAGATTGAAGCCCTCGGTGTGGCTGGAGCCCATCATCAGCACGCCGACTGGGCCATCCTCCTCGGGGTTGTTGTAGCCGTTGCCGTCGATGCGGTGCGCGCCCATGCCCTCCTTCGCCTGGCTCACCAGGGCGTGGGGTCGACGCACGGTGTCCGTCGCCCGGTCGTCGCTGTACTGATAGGGCGCGGTGTTGTAGTACCACGCGCAAAAGCCGTTCAACACGGCCAGCCCCAGCAGCACCGCCAGCGCGTGCTTCAGTATCGTCTTCATGCTTCATTTGAAAGAAGAGGATCCCCCGCCCACCCGGGACAACGGGCAGATGCCCGTCTTGGGGAAGGCGAAGAATCCTCTCGCTTGATCGATCAGTCCTCGATGATCTTGGTCACGACGCCGGAGCCGACGGTGCGGCCGCCCTCGCGGATAGCGAAGCGCAGGCCTTCCTCGCAGGCGA
>JBGUQG010000286.1:0-3749 GCA_045130815.1 Christensenellales bacterium | reverse complement strand
GGCGTGGTTTGCGCGGCGCTGCTGGTGGGCGGCTACCTGAACCACTACTTCGCGCGGGTGGACGGGCGCTTTGTGCCCAAGTACGCCCTGGTCACCGACCTGCAGGTGATCGACGCGTACCCGGCGCACTTCACCCAGATGGAGCGGCTGGCCACGCTGGACATGCGCGGCTCCACGGTCACCGACTTTGAGCCGATCCAGGCCCTGCCCGCGCTGGAGCGGGTGGACCTGCGGGAAAACTATGCCTTTGACCGGGACGCGCGGGACGCGCTGGCCCGGGCGAAGCCGGGCTGCGATATCCGCTGGAGCGCGCCGGTGAAGGATACCTATTTCGACAGCGCCGCCGAGGAGGTGGACGTGACCGCCCTGCCGATGAGCGTGCGGGAGCTCAGACAGCTGTTTGACCAGTACCCGGACAAGCGCTTTGTCTACCGGGTGCCGCTGATGGGCGAGAGCTACGCCATGGACGCCACCGAGCTGGACCTGCAGGGCAAGACCGTGGACGTGGCCGCCATCGACGAAGCGCTGGACCTGCTGGGCAGCGTGCGCACCGTGGACCTGCGGGGTGAAAAGACCGCCGCCGAAACCGTGGCCGCGATGTGCGACGCCCGGCCGGACATCCGCTTCATATTCACCTGCGACGTGCCCGGCGGCGACATGACCACCGAGGATGAAACGGTGAAGGTGCAGGGCAGCTATGACGACCTGCTGGCCTATATGGCCTATGCCGACTACATGCCCAACCTGGTGCAGATGGACGCCAGCGCCGTGGAGATGACCGACGAACAGGTGGATGCGCTGGGCGCAGGGGCCCTGGGCGGCCGGTTGAAGTACAGCGTGCCGGTGTTCGGAAAGCAGGTGTCCAGCCTGGCCACCGATCTGAATCTGGACAATGTTCCGGTGCCCGGCGTGGAAGCCATGGAGGCGTGCATTGCCCGCCTGCCGAAGCTGGAACGGGTGTCCATGTGCGGCTGCGGGCTGTCTGAAAGCGAGATGGGCCGGCTGTTCGACGCCCATCCCGACATCAAGTTCATCTGGTGGATCGAGTTCGGCAAGTACAAGCTGCGCACCGACGCCACGGCCTTTACCACCGGTCTGTGGGACGGCAATGACTTTGGCTACAACAGCGATACCTTCGAGCCGATCCGCTATTGTACCGACCTGATGATGCTGGACCTGGGTCACAACAAGATCAGGGACCTGGAGTTCATCCGCGGCCTGAAGAAGCTGCGCCTTTTGATCCTGGCCGACAACAAGATCAGCGATATCTCCGTGCTGTCGGAGCTGACGAACCTGGAGTACGTGGAGCTGTTTCTGAACGACATCACCGACGTGACGCCGCTGACGGGGCTCAAGAACCTGGTGGATCTGAACATCTTCTACAACCCACTGTACGACAACCACAAGGTGCTCAGGAGCATGACCTGGCTCAAGCGCCTGTGGATCGGCGGCTGCCGCCTGTCCGGTCAGGATGTGAAGGACCTGCAGGCCGCCCTGCCCAACACGCGCATCAACGTGAAGGGCCGCGGCTCCACCGGCAACGGCTGGCGCGAGCATCCCCACTACTATACGCTGAAGAAGATGTACGAGGAGGAGCGTTACATACCCTTTGACGACTGATCCCTGAAGCAACACAAAACCCGCGGATCGCTCCGCGGGTTTTTTCAGTAGATCTGTCACTGTGCGTTCAGCAGCTCACACAGCCTGGCGCACTCCAGCTGCACCACGCGCACATGGGCGAGGGGGGCCAGACCGTCGTCGGCCAGGGCCGCGTCCTGCAGGGCCAGAGCCGTCTGGAAGGCTGTTTGCGCGCTGCGCGCCGCGTCGCCATACCGGGCGGCCCACAGGTCGTACATGGCGCTGAGGGCCGCGTCCCAATCGGTCATCAGCGCGATCAGCGCGGCGGCGTCGCTCGCGCCGGCCTTCGTCCATTCGTATTCCCGGGCGAACAGCGGCGCGTGTACGGTGCAGCCGGTGACGAATTCGGTGCCGGTGTTGATCGACCATTGCATGCAGGAGGCCTGGCCCGCGCCGCCCGTAGTCTGGGCCTGGAGCGCCTCGCTGGGCGCGGTGGGCATATCGCCGGACAGGAATTCGCACATCGTGCCGGCGTAGTTCTTCATCATTGTATCCAGATGGCGTTCGGCCACGGAGAGATCGAAGCCCGAGATGACCAGCGCGTTGTATTGCGCCTCGAAACAGGCCTCCCAGCCGGTGCGGGCGGCCTCAACGTCGTCGCGCTGGTCGTCGGAAGCGCCCTTCGACCAGGCGCTGAACCGGGCCTGGATCTCCGTGCGCCACAGCTCCCTGGCCTGAGAGAAGCTGGCCGCGTCGCCCTGGACGGAAAGAGTGTATTCCTGCTCCAGCAGCGCCAGGTGGTCGGTGCAGCTGTCCCGGTACAGTATGTCCGCCAACACCGTGGTGCGGCAGTGGTTCGGCACGCCGTATTCAGCCACCAGGGGCGGATCGAAGTTGCCGGGATAGGGCTGGTAGTAGTCCGTGCCGTACTTCTCCTGGTCCAGGCGCACGCGGTCCTCGTCCATCTCCAGCATCAGCGCGTCGTCGGCAACGCCGGTCTGCTCATGCCCCTTGGCGGCCTGGTAATCCATCACCGCCTGTTCGGTGCGGGGACCGAAGGAGCCGTCGGGCGTGTCGTTCAGCCAGCCGGTCTGCTTCAGCAGCCACTGCAGATAGCGCACCTCCTCGCCATGATCGCCGCGCCGGACCTCGGCAAGGGCCGAAGCGGGCAGCAGGCACAGCGCCAGCGCGAGCAGCAAAGCGATTTTTCTCAATCCAAACACCCCACTTGACGATTCTTGCGGCCGGATGCCGCCATTGAACGTACATATACATCTATATTATAGGGGTTTTCCGCTCCTTTTACAAGCCCTAAAGTATGAAATGGCTTTGTTTATTATTTCAGAAGGAAAAGGTTGCATATTCGGAACAAAACGTGTATAATATAGGTGCGGAATAGATACAAAGGGGGGCTCCCTATGAAGCTTATAATCGCCATCGTACAGGATGAAGACGCCTCCAGGCTGATCAACAACCTGATGACAGAGGGCTATCGCGTGACCAAGCTGGCCACCACCGGCGGCTTCCTGCGCGCGGGCAACACCACCCTGCTGGTGGGCGTGGAGGATGACAAGCTGGACAACGCCATGGGCGTGATCGAAAAGGTCTGCAAGAGCCGCAAGCAGGTGGCCACCACGCCTTCGCCGATCTCCGGCACCACGGGCGTGTACGTGCCCTATCCGGTGGAGGTCACCGTGGGCGGCGCGACCATTTTCGTGCTGGATGTGGAGCAGTTCAGAAAGATCTGAGGTTGAACTTGAAGCTATCCGAGTTTGCGGGTTACGGCGACAAAATGGAACAGCTGATGCGTTCGGTTCAAGCCGGGCGCATTGTTCATGCCCTGCTTTTCGCCGGGCCCCACGGCTCCGGCAAGCGCACGATGGCGAACCTGTTCGCCCAGGCACTGGTGTGCAAGGGCGCGGACAGGCCCTGCGGCGTGTGCCCGGCGTGCAAGCGCTATCTGGCCGGGTCTCACCCGGACGTCAGGGTGATCCGGCCTGAGAAGAAGAGCATCGGCGTGGATGAGATCCGCGAGCTGATCGACGCGCTGGCCCTGCGGCCCTACGAGGGCGAGCGGCACATCGTGCTGATCGAGCAGGCCGACCGCATGACACCCAGCGCCCAGAACGCGCTTTTGAAGACGCTGGAGAGCCCTGTGGGCGAGGCCATGT
>JBGUQG010000285.1:0-5548 GCA_045130815.1 Christensenellales bacterium | reverse complement strand
TGGGTGCAGCCGGGACAATAGCTGGTGCTGACGGGCAGCATGCCTTTTGTAACGGTAAATACAGGTTTCATCGCACTTCCTCCAGTATCTTCTTGGTCTTTTCCACGACCTCCAGCGACGTGGGCAGCATGCCGCCTACACGGTGGATCAGCCGCACGGGCACGCGGCCCTTCACGCCCAGGTTGATGTCCTGCAGCATCTGGCCCATGCTCAGCTCCACGGAGATCACGGCTTTTGTGGCGCCGAAGTCGATTCCGTCAAAGGCCTTGTAGGGATAGGGCCACAGGCTGATGGGCCGGATCATGCCGGCCTTGACGCCCTGGGCCTCCAGCATCTCCATCGCCTCGCGGGCCAGGCGCGCCATCGTGCCGAAGGCCACGAACACGACCTCGGCGCCCTCCAGGTTCTCGCACTCCACGCGCTCGAGCTCCTTTTCCATTTCGGCGTACTTTTCGTACAGGTGCTCCACGTGGGCCTCCAGCACCTCGGGCTGCAGGCGAAGGCTCTTGACCACGCTGCGCTCGCCCTTTTCGCTGCCGGAGATGGCCCAGGGCTTGGCCGCGGGGATCTCCTCGCTGGTAAAGGCGTGCTTGGGCTCGGGCAGCGTCACGGGCTCCATCATCTGGCCCATCAGGCCGTCGGCCAGCACCATCACCGGGTTGCGGTACTTGTCCGCGATGCCTGGGGCCTCGTACAGGATGTCCACGGCCTCCTGGATGGAGGCGGGCGCGAACACGGGGATGCGATAGTCGCCGTTGCCGCCGCCGCGGGTCACCTGGTTGTAGTCCGCCTGGCCGGGCTGGATCGAGCCGATGCCGGGGCCGCCTCGGGATACGTTCAGCAGGGTCACCGGCACCTCCGCGCCGCACAGGAAGCTCATGCCCTCCTGCATCAGCGCGATGCCCGGCGAAGAAGAGGAAATAAAGCCGTTGCCGCCGGCGGCGCCACAGCCGTAGGCCATGTTGATGGCGCCAAGCTCGCTCTCGGCCTGCAGGAACCGGCCGCCCCGCTTGGGCAGCTCGCGGCTCATGAACTCAGGGATCTCGCTCTGAGGGGTGATGGGATAGCCGAAGTAGAAGCGCACGCCGCCGCGGATGACGGCCTCGGCAAAGGCCTCGTTGCCCTTCATCAATACCTTTTCGCTCATGCTTCCCCCTCCTCCAGCTCGTAGATCTCGATCGCGCAGTCGGGACAGACCGTGGCGCAGCTCTGGCAGCCGATGCAGCTTGCCTGGTCGGTGATCATCGCCGGGCAATAGCCCTTCGCGTTCACCTGAGTGTCCATTGCGATGATCTGCTTCGGGCAGAAGCTTCGGCACAGCTCACAGCCCTTGCAGCGCTCCCGGTCAAATACGACCTTGAACCTCTTTGCCATTCTCTCTTGGCCTCCCTTGTTATTTGTGCCTTTACTTGTCTATCCAGCTGGGCCGCATGTACAGGCCCAGGGGCATCGGATACTCAACCATATCCCGGATCTGATCCGGTGAAACCAGGCCCTCCGGGTAACAGTCACACCAGATGAAAAGGCCCGTTTCCCTGCACAAAGCCTCGCCAAGCGCGCGGCCCCTGCGGATGCAATCCGCGTCGGTCTCGCGCAGCAGGTGGCAGTTGTCGATAATGCCGTCGATCTTGCGCCCGGTCTTGATCTCGATGGCGCGCAGGTGCTCCAGCGCGCCGGCCACGTCCCGGGTGTCCGGGCGGTTGGCGTTCACGACGATCAGAAACAGCGCGTCCCGCGGCCCCAGATACTTTGTGAACTGATTCAAAACCAGCGCGCCCGTGTCGTTGCCGCCCACGTCCACGATCACCCGGCATTCCCTGTCCTCGAGCGGTGTGCGGATGTTCGCGCCCAGGGCGGGCAGCTCCGCCGTGATCTCGTGCTCATAGGCGTTTCCGTAAACGCTCACCCCTGCCGCCTCCAGCTGCGCCTTGCGCTCCCGGGAACGGAAATAGGGATTGGCGATGTCCAGGTCCACCAGCGCCAGACGCCTGTAGGGGCCGAAGCCCAGCTTCGCCAGCCGCATGGCCAGGCTGACGCAGAACTCCGTCTTGCCGCTGCCGTAGTGTCCCGTGACCACCATGATCCTTCGGTCGGGCGCGCGCAGGCCGCTGAATGCCGTCATGTGCCGCGCCTCCTTTGATGGGTTTTGCATTACATAAATCTATCAGGTATGCAGGCGGTTGTCAAGTAAGAAATACTGTCAAAAGCCGAACATTGGCCGATATTCGGTTAAGAATATTCACATATTCAATGCATGATAACGATAATTTAACGCCTCATCCCTTTGACAAGCTGACCGCGCGGTGATAGAATAACCTCAATCGAATATTCACCAAAGGCAATGACGAAGACGGCGGAGCGCCGCTGTGCACAGAGAACCGGCCGTATGCTGGAAGGCCGGTCATGGCAAGCTCGATCGCCCATCACTTCCGAGCCGGAAGCCCGAAACGACTTTGTTCGGAGTAGACGCTTCCCGTGAAAGCTGCGTAAAGGCTTAGGGCTTGTTGGAGCCTGAAGTGGCACGGCAACGTGCAATTTGAGTGGTACCGCGGGTTGATTGAAACTCGTCTCAAACGATGCGACAGCATTTTGAGGCGGGTTTTTTTATGGCAGTACCCCACACGGCAGAATTCTGGTGTTGTGTATTCGATTGACCCCGGTACGACGAACGAAGGAGGATGAATCCCAATGAACGCGACTGAAATGACCGGCATGCTGTACGAGGTTGGCACCCGAATCAAGGCCCTGCGCGAGATCGCGGGCTATTCCGTGGTCTACATGGCCGACCAGATCGGCATCGACGTGGAAACCTATATGATGTATGAGGCGGGGCAGGCCGACCTGCCCTTCACCTTCATACACAACTGCGCCCGCATATTCGGCGTGGACATCACCGACCTGGTGGAGGGCCGCAGCGCGAACCTGCGCTCCTATACCGTGACCCGCAAGGGCGAGGCCACCGTCACCGCCCGCGAGGAGGGCATCGAGATCGGCAACCTGGCCCCGCTGTTCAGCAAAAAGATCGCGGAGCCCTTCTGGGTGACCTACAGCTACTCCGAGGAGCTTCAAAACCAGCCCATACACACCCACTCCCACCCCGGCCAGGAATTCGACCTGATCCTGTCCGGCGAGCTGCTGGTGCGCATCGGCGACCACGTGGAGCACCTGAAGGAGGGCGACAGCATCTACTACGATTCCTCCGCCCCCCACGGCGAGATCGCCACCGGCGGCAGGGACTGCACCTTTGTGGCCGTGGTCATGCCCGGCGAGGAGACCGAGCAGGAAAAGCTGGTGGAGGCCGTCATGCCCGTGCGGCTGCCCAAGCGCCACATGGTCTATGACGATTTCGTGGAGCTGGACGAGGATGGCGAGGGCCACCTGCTGCACATCGACTTCCCCGGGCGCGAAAACTTCAACTTCGCCTTTGATATCGTGGACCGCCTGGCCGAGCGCAGCCCGGACAAGCTGGCCATGCTGCACGTGGACCGGGATATGAACGAAAAGCGCTTCACCTTCGAGGACATCAGCCGCCAGTCCAACCGCGCCGCCAACTACTTCAAGGCCCTGGGCATCAAAAAGGGCGACCGGGTGATGCTGGTGCTGCGCCGCAACTGGCAGTTCTGGGTGGTGATGATGGCGCTGCACAAGCTGGGCGCGGTGGCCATCCCAGCCACAGACCAGCTTTTGAAAAAGGACTATGAATACCGCTTTGAGACCGCGGGCGTCACCGCCATCTGCATGACCCACGACGGCGACGGCGCGCGCCACGCCGAGGAGGCCTTCGAGACCTGTCCCTATGTCGCCACCCGCATCATGTGCGGCGGCAAGCGCGAGGGCTGGCACGATTTCGACGAGGAATTCCTGCGCTACCGCTCCGCCTTCCCGCGCACCGAGGATTCCCCCAAGGGCACCGACCCCATGGTCATGTTCTTCTCCTCCGGCACCACTGGCTATCCGAAGCTGGCCATGCACAACCACCAGTATCCGCTGGGCCACTTCATCACCGCCCACTACTGGCACTGCGTGGAGCCGGACGGCCTGCACCTGACCATCTCCGACACCGGCTGGGGAAAGGCGCTGTGGGGCAAGCTGTACGGACAATGGATGAACGAGAGCGCCGTGTTCGTGTACGACTTCGACCGATTCAATGCCCACGACATCCTGCCGATGTTCGCAAAGTACAACATCACCACCTTCTGCGCTCCGCCCACGATGTACCGCTTCCTGATCCGCGAGGACATCTCCAAGTACGACCTGAGCACCATCCGCTGCGCCTGCACCGCCGGCGAGGCCCTGAACCCCGAGGTATTCAACCTGTTCAAGAAGACCACGGGCCTTTCCATCATGGAGGCCTTCGGACAAACCGAGACCACGCTGGTGCTGGGTAACTTCGCGGGCACCACGCCGAAGGTGGGCAGCATGGGCAAGCCCAGCCCGATGTTCGACGTGGACCTGGTGGATCCCAACGGCAACCCGGTGAAGGTCGGCGAGCCGGGCGAGATCGTCATCCGCACGGACAGGGAGATCCCCTGCGGCCTGTTCGCCGGCTACTATGGCAACGAGGAGGCTACGAAAGCGGTCTGGCACGACGGCCTGTACCACACCCGCGACATGGCCTGGCGGGATGAGGACGGCTATTACTGGTATGTAAGCCGCACGGACGACGTGATCAAGTCCTCCGGCTACCGCATCGGGCCGTTCGAGATCGAGAGCGTCATCATGGAGCTGCCCTACGTGCTGGAGTGCGGCGTGTCCGCCGCGCCGGACGAGATCCGCGGCCAGGTGGTCAAGGCCTCCATCGTGCTCACCAAGGGCGTGGAGGGCACCGAGGAGCTGAAGAAGGATATCCAGAACTACGTCAAGCAGCGCACCGCGCCGTACAAGTATCCCCGCATCGTGGTGTTCAGGGACGAGCTGCCCAAGACCATCAGCGGGAAGATCCAGCGAAACAAGCTCTGAGCAAGCGTGGAGAGTGAAGCGTCGAGAGTGGAGATGAAGTAAATGGAGTTCAAATCGAAAGCTTTCCTTCTGAAGGATGGGCGGGAGGCTGTTCTGCGCCTGCCGGAGCCGGAGGACGCGGAGGTCATGGTGCGGTATCTTGCCGATACCGCCGCCGAGACGGAATTCGTGCTGCGCTACCCCGAGGAATGCCACTGGACCGTGGAGCAGGAGCGCGGGCTGCTGGCCGGCTTCAAGGACAACCCGAACAGCCTGATGCTCTGCTGCTTCGTGGATGGCAGGCTTGCCGGGAATTGCAACCTCCAATTCTTCACACAGCTGAAGTGGCGGCACAGGGCTTCCGTGGCTGTCGCCCTGTACAGGGAATTCTGGGGCCAGGGCATCGGCACGGCCATGTTCCGGGCCATGGAACAGGTCGCCAGGGCGCGCGGCGTACGGCAAATGGAGCTGGAATACATCGACGGGAACGCCCGCGGCAGGGCGCTGTACGAGAAGATGGGCTTCGTGAAGGTCGCCGATCACCCGGACGCCGTGCTGCTGAAGGACGGCAGCTACCGAAATATGGTCTTCATGATGAAGGTGCTGTGAT
>JBGUQG010000284.1:0-2648 GCA_045130815.1 Christensenellales bacterium | reverse complement strand
ATCAGCCCGATGCAGCCCACCTGGAACAGATCGTCCATGTTCTCGCCCCGCTTGTAGAAGCGCTGTACCACGCTGAGCACCAGCCGCAGGTTGCCGTGGATCAGCTCGCGCCGGGCCTCCTGGTCGCCGCCGTGGGCGCGCTCCAGCAGGGCCTTCATGTGTTCGTGGCTCAACGTCGGCAGCGCGGAGGTGTCCACGCCGCAGATTTCAACCTTGTTGCCCGTCATAAAAACAACCTCCACAGGGGCAGTATTGCCCTCGTGGAGGTCGCTTATTCGCCTGGGTCAGCGGTGATACAGCTTGTTGGTCTGGTAGGCGGGCTCGCAGGTCAGGTTCAGGCCCAGCTTGCCCAGCACGCCCTCGTCCACCTGAGACAGGATCACCGTGCTGTGGGCCTCGCAGCCGCTGAGGTTGGACAGCTGCTCCATGGCCATCTCGGCGTTGTCGTCGGTCACGGCGCAGATCGTCAGCGCGATCAGTATCTCGTCGGTGTGCAGCCGGGGATTGCGGTTGCCCATGTGGGCCACCTTCAAATGCTGTATGGGCTCGATCACGGTGGGGGAGATCAGCTTGATCTCGTCCGGGATGCCGGCCAGCTCCTTCAGCGCGTTCAGCAGCGCCGCGGCGGCGGCCCCCAGCAGGCCCGATGTCTTGCCGGTGATGATCCTGCCGTCGTTCAGCTCGATGGCCACGGCGGGCTCGCCCGTCTCGGCGGCCAGCCGGTTCGCCGGCTCTACGCAGGCGCGGCGGCTGAAATCCAGGCCCAGCGTGCGCATCAGCAGCTCCAGCTTGTGGATCTCGGAGGGCAGCGCCCGGCCCTGCTTCACGGCGCAGGCGGTCTTGTAGTAGCGGCGGATGATCTCCTGGCAGGAGGCCTCGCGGCACACCGCGTCGTCCACGATGGACTTGCCCGCCATGTTCACGCCCATGTCCGTGGGGCTCTTGTAGGGACATTCGCCGTAGATGCGGGTGAATATCTCCCGCAGCACCGGGAAGATCTCGATGTCCCGGTTGTAGTTCACGGTGGTCTCGCCGTAGGCCTCCAGGTGGAACGGGTCGATCATGTTCACATCGTTAAGATCCGCGGTGGCGGCCTCGTAGGCCAGGTTCACCGGGTGCTTCAGCGGCAGGTTCCAGATGGGGAAGGTCTCGAACTTGGCGTAGCCGGCCTTCACGCCGTGCCGGTGCTCGTGGTACAGCTGGGACAGGCAGGTGGCCATCTTGCCGCTGCCCGGGCCGGGGGCGGTGACCACCACCAGCGAGCGGCTGGTCTCGATGTAATCGTTTTTGCCGTAGCCCTCGTCGCTGACGATCAGCGATACGTTGGAGGGATAGTCCGGTATGCGGTGCAGCTTGTACACCTTCAGGCCCATGCCCTCCAGCCGGCGCTGGAACTGGTCGGCGGCGGACTGGCCGGTGTACTGGGTGATCGCGATGCTGCCCACGTACAGGCCGAATTCCCGAAACACGTCCACCAGGCGGATCACGTCGGAATCATAGGTGATGCCCAAGTCGCCGCGCACCTTGCTCTTCTCGATGTCGTTGGCGTTGATGGCGATCACGATCTCGGCCTGGTCCTTCAGCTCCATCAGCATTCGGATCTTGTTGTCCGGGGCAAAGCCGGGCAGTACGCGGGAGGCGTGGTAGTCGTCGAACAGCTTGCCGCCGAACTCCAGGTACAGCTTGCCGCCGAAGGAATCGATGCGCTCGCGTATCCGGGCGGATTGAAGCTGGATGTACTTCTGACTGTCGAACCCGATCTTCTTCATGGCCAAACCCTCCGCGTGTATGGTGTATCAAACAGAGCTATTATAGCAAATTTCCCCGGGCCCTGAGGTTATAATAGGATTAAAAAAAGATTCCCAATCAACCAAAAAGAGATGACGCGGATCGGCCTTGCTCAAGGGCCTTTCCGCGCCAAGGGGGGAAGAAGAAGGTTGGGTGTCCTTTTTCATCGGCATTCCTGCCGACAACTGTATTATAGGGGTAATATATGAATAAAGTATGAACGCACGGTTATGCAACCGGCTCGTTTGTGATAAAAAACGATGTTACCCATCAGTTTACAAGGAATATGAGTCGTAAATTGCGGTCAGTCCATCATCGCGGCGATCTCCGCGTCGGACAGCGCGGGCTGGAGGGCCCGGTTGATGCCGCTGGCGATGATGCCCGCGGCGTCCTGGACGATGGAATCGATCTGCCTGGGGGTGACGATCATCTCGCCGATCTCGGCGCTCAGAAGGGTGTTCTCCATGTCGGCAAGCGCCGCCTCGTGGTCCTCGCCGTCGCCCTCCCGGGCGGAGAGCCAGGCGAAGGCGTCCCGGGCCAGGGTGGCGGCGTACACCACCGTGGGCATGCCCACGGAGATCACCGGCGTGCCCACGCTGGCCTCGGTCAGGGGCTTGCGGTGGTTGCCCACGCCGGCCCCGGGCTGTATGCCGGTGTCGGTCAGCTGTATGGTGCAGCCGATGCGGCGGGAGTCCCGGGCGGCCAGGCTGTCCACGCACAGTATCGCGCCGGGCCGGATCGTCCGCACCAGCGCCTCCACCAGCTCCATGCTCTCGATGCCGGTGACGCCCAGCACCCCGGGGGCCACGGCGCACACGCTGTGCATCCGCGCCCGCGCGCCGGGAGAGGACAGCAAGTGC
>JBGUQG010000283.1:0-10798 GCA_045130815.1 Christensenellales bacterium | reverse complement strand
AAGTGACGACCTCTGGCTCCGGGAATCTCTACCATTCACTACTTTGGGTGTTTCTCGACTGCACGAAACTTGACATGTTCAGACCCCACCTTGCTGAAAACTCTCCACTGGAGAGTTTTCCGGGCGCTCGGGTGTCTCCTATTGCCTATTGCCTGTACTCAATGATACTTCGGCAGCCAGTCCCCGTGGGCCTCGATCAGATCGTCGCACATGGCCACGATGTCGTCTATGGACAGCTCGCTGCCGGCGTGGGGATCCAGCATCACGGCCTGGTAGATGAAATCCTTCTTCAGCGTGCGTGCGGCCTCGATGGTCAGCAGCTGCACGTTGATGTTGGTGCGGTTCAGCGCCGCGCACTGCTCCGGCAGGTCGCCGATCACGGTGGGCTGGATGCCGCTCTTGTCCACCAGGCAGGGCACCTCCACGCAGGCGTTGGAGGGCAGGTTGGTGATCAGGCCCCGGTTCAGCACGTTGCCGCCGATCTTGGTGGGCACATTGGTCTCCATGGCCTCCATGATATAGCTGGCGTACTCGTGGGTGCGCTTGTGGGTCAGCGTCGGGTTCCGGGTCAGCTCGTGGCCGCGCTCCTTCCAGTCCTGGATCTGGTGGATGCAGCGGCGGGGATACTCGTCCAGCGGGATGTTGAAGCGCTCGATCAGCTCCGGGTAGCGGTCCTTGATGAACCACTGGCAGTACTCGGAATTGTGCTCGCTGGATTCGGTGATGTAGTAGCCGAAGCGGCGCATCAGCTCCAGGCGCACCATGTCGCCGTGCAGGCCCTTGGATTTGTACAGCTCGTACTCCTCCTTCAGGCGCTCGATCCACTTTCCGGGCAGCTCCTCGCCCTGGGTGAGCGTGGCGATGCGCTCCTCCATGGTGCCGATGTCCAGCTTGCCCTGGTTGTACAGCAGCGCGCGGCGCTTCACCTCGGGATACAGGTCCACGCCGTCCTTTGTCAGCTCCAGCAGCCAGGCCTGGTGGTTGATGCCGGCGATCTTCCACTGTACGGTGTCGTCGTAGGGCATGCCCAGCTCCTTCAGCAGCGTGCTGGCGCACACCTGCACGCTGTGGCACAGGCCCACGGTCTTGACGCCGGTCAGCCGCAGCATCGCGCCGGTGAGCATGGCCATCGGGTTGGTGTAGTTCAAAAACCAGGCGTCGGGGCACACGGCCTCCATGTCCCGGGCAAAGTCCAGCATCACCGGGATGGTGCGCAGCGCGCGGAACACGCCGCCCACGCCCAGCGTGTCGGCGATGGTCTGCTTCAGGCCATACTTCTTCGGGATCTCAAAGTCGGTGATGGTGCAGGGGTCATAGCCGCCCACCTGGATGGCGTTGACCACGTAGTTCGCGCCCTTCAGCGCGTCCCGGCGGTTCTCCACGCCCAGGTACTTCTCGATGCGGGCCTTCGAGCCGTTGTTGCGGTTGATGGCCTCCAGCATCATGGCGGATTCGTTCAGCCGGGTCGCGTCGATGTCGTACAGCGCGATGGTGCTTTCCTCCAGCGCCGGGGTCATCATGCTGTCGCCGAGCACGTTCTTCGCAAATACCGTGGAGCCAGCGCCCATGAATGTGATTTTCGGCATGGTTGTATTCCTCCCTGATGTTGCATTTCATCGCGGGCGGCGCTCCGCCCGCATCCTCGCAAACATCATAGCATAACCCGCGCCGTTGCGCAACGGCGGCAGGTTGTATGCTATGCGGAAAATGTTGCATGTTTGTGCTTGACTTTACATTGAACAGGCGCTAATATGAAGGCGAAGGGGGCTCGGAGCATGTCTGAAAACTACATCACCGATTGCGGGCGGGAGGCCTGCGCGCCGGGTCACCGCTACGGGCCCGCGGTGCGCCGGTATCACCTGATGCACCTGGTATCCTCCGGGCACGGGGTCTTCGACGACGGCCGCCGGCAATGGCGGCTGCGCGCGGGCCAGGGCTTCATGATCTTCCCGGGGGATGTCACCGTTTACGCGGCGGACGATACGCTGCCCTGGGACTACACCTGGGTCGGCTTCTCCGGCGAAGGCGCGGCGGCGCTGATCGACGGCACGGGCATCACCCGGGAGCACCCGGTGTTCGACCTGGGCGGCTACGCCGCCACGGCGCTGGGCGTCTGCCATGACCTGTGCGAGGACATGGCGCTGCTGGACCGGAACCAGCAGGCCGCCGGAGGCGGGCTGCGCCGCCTGATGGCCTACGTCACCCAGGCCCACCTGGACGCCTCGCCCCAGCGCGGCGGCGATCCCGGCAGCCGCTCGTGGCAGCGGGCCCAGTGGGCCATGCAGGCCAATTTCCAGCGGGCGGACTATCGCGTGGAGGACGCGGCGGCCTACGTGGGCCTCAGCCGCAGCCAGCTGTTCAGGGTATGCCGCCGCTATGCCGGGGCCTCGCCCCAGAAGCTGCTGGCGGGTCTGCGGCTGTCGTGGGCCAAGCACCTGCTCAGCGACGCCAACCTGACCATCACCGAGGTCGCCATCTCCAGCGGCTACGCCTCCGCCGCACGCCTGGGCGAGGTGTTCCGGGACACGCTGGGCATGACGCCCACCGAATACCGGCGTCGCACGACGGGCGGGGAGGAATAAAAGCACGGCAAAGCAGCTGCCTGCCCACCGGGCCCTGTCGTCACTCCACCACGACGCCCTTTTGCAGTATGATGTTGGCGTACAGCGCCGTTTCGCCGGTGGCGACGATGGCGTAGGCCCGCTTCGCCGTGTCGTAGAATTTGAACCGCTCGATGTGGCCGATCTTCGCGCCGGGGGCGCGCCGCTCCACGATCTCGGCGTAGGTGTTCCAGATGGGCGTCTCCACCGGATCGCCGGGCATGACCTCCATCAGCGAGACCGGGGCCTCCACATAGCTGTCCAGCGGGAACAGCCGCAGTATCGCGTCCAGCACCTCCGGCACGCCGTGGCCGTCCAGGCGCACCAGGCGGCTGCCCGCGGCCAGCGAGGCCGCCGGGAAGTTGCCGTCGCCGATCACGAGGGTGTCGCCGTGGCCCATCTCCATCAGGATCTTCAAAAGCTCCGGGCTCAGTATCGCCGGAATTCCCTTCAGCATCGTTATGTCCTCCCCTCTCGGCAATCCGTGCAGCCCGGGATCGCGCCGTCCTCGTCCCACAGGTCGTGCCAGCTGTCGGCCCCGGCCCACAGGAACACCTGGCCCTTCACCAGGCGGTTGTTCCGCTCCAGCGTGGCGATGGTCGCCATCTCGGCGTCGGTCAGCGGCTCGGTGACGGCGGCGCGCAGATTCGCCTCGTAGTTGTGGATCGAGAACGGTATCGGCAGCTGGCCCCGCTGCAGCGCCCACTTCAGGCAGATGATGGCCGGGTGGCAGCCGTGGGCCCTTGCGATCTGAACCAGCTCCGGCATCTGCATGTCGGCCAGGTCCTCGGGCAGTATGTCCCGCTCGGGCCGCCGGGGCGAGCCCAGGGGCATGTAGCCGATGGGCAGTATGTCCTTTGCCTTCAGATAGTCGAACAGCGCCTGCTGCTGGAAGCAGGGGTGCAGCTCCGATTCGCAGGCCGCGGGCTTGATCCGCAGCATGCCCAGCACCGCCTCCAGCTTCGGGATGGTCATGTTGGAAATGCCGATGTGCTTCACCAGGCCCTCGTCCACCAGCGCCTCGATCTGGCGATAGGTGTCCACGAACTCCGCCACGGAAAAGGGTCTGGAGTCCGGGTTGCGGGAATTCACGTCGCAGAACGGCGCGTGATAATTCGGAAACGGCCAATGGATGAACAGCATGTCCAGATACCCGCACTGCAGGTCCCCGATGCTCTTCAGGCAGGACTTGCGCACCTGACGGTGCATGTCGTTCCACACCTTGGACATGATAAACAGGTCCTCGCGCCGGACCGTGCCCTCGTCCAGGGCCGCCCTGAACGCCGCGCCGATCTTATCCTCGTTGCCATAGCAGGCGGCGCAGTCAAACAGCCGGTAGCCCGCGCGGATGCCCCCCGCCACGGCCCCGGCAACCTCCTCCGGCGTCACCCGGTCCGACCCGAAGGTCCCCATGCCGATGCAGGGAATGGAGCCGCCGTCGTTCAATTTGAACGTGGGGATCGCCTTGGAATCCATCATTTCTTTCCCTCCAATGCGCGTTTTATCAGAGTGAAGAGTGGAGAGTGGAGTGAATTGCGGCTGCCGCGCAGGCATCCTCATCTTCACTTTCCACTCTCACCTCTCCACTCTCGGTTCAATCGGGATAGATCACCGCCACCTTGCCGCACTGGCCGGAGGCCATCAGGGCGTAGGCCTTGGCCACGTCCTTCAGCTCGAAGCGGTGGGTGATCAGCTTGTCGGGATGGATGCCCCAGCGCACCAGGTGCTCCACCAGCTCCTCCATGCGCCACAGGCTGGTCACCCAGCTGCCGTAGATGCTCTTCTGGCCGTGCATGATGTCCGGCGAGGGGTTGAAGGTCACGTCGTTGCCCTCGCCCACCATGGCCATCTTGCCCCATTCGCGGGTACAGCGGATCGCCATGGCCCGGGCGCTGTTGTTGGCGGAGCAGTCCACCGTCCGCTCGCAGCCGTAGCCGTTCGTCAGGTCCATGATGGCCTTCTCGCAGGCATCGACGTCGCCGCTGTTGAACACGTAGTCCGCCAGGCCCAGGTCCCTGGCCAGCCGCATGCGCTCCTCGTTGATGTCGGTGCCGATGGTCATGTCGCAGCCCATCGCCTTTGCCAGCATCAGCGTGGCCAGGCCCACCGGGCCCAGGCCGGTCACCAGCACCCGGTCGTTGCCGGAAACGCCGATCTTCATCAGCGCCTCGTAGCAGGTGCCGAAGCCGCAGGCCACCTGCGCGCCGTCCTCATAGGACAGCTCGTCCGGCAGGGCGATCAGGTCCTTTTCGTCGCACAGCATATAGGGGGCCATGCCGCCGTTGCGCTGCCAGCCGTAGGCCGCGCGGAACGGGCTCTTGCAGGAGATGTAGTAGCCCCGGCGGCAGTCATAGCACACGCCGCAGCCGGAGATGTGGTATACGATCACCCGGTCGCCCTTTTTGAAGCGCTTCAGGCCCTCGCCCTCCTCCACGATGATGCCGCAGGGCTCGTGCCCGGCGATCATGCCCGGCTGGTAGCCCTCGGGGCCTTTGCCCACGTGCGCGCGGTAGATGCAGCGGATGTCGCTGCCGCAGATCGTGGAGGCCTTCGTCTTCACCACGACCTGGCCGTGGCCGGGCTTGGGCATGTCAAATTCCTTCAGTTCCACAGTGCTGTTGCCCGGCAGTATCGCGCCGAGAATCTTCTTATCCATGTGGTCGGCCTCCCTCTTTGTCGTTGGGTGGGTTCTTCCCCACGTCAGGATCAGTATAGCACCGTTCCCCTGTGAGGTTTTAGAGAAAAAGCCGACGTGTTTGTGTTAAATATGTCGCTTTCACGCAAATTCATGTCCGCTGCACATAAAAATGCGGTATAATTGGCCCGGAGGTGACTGTCATGGAGGCGCGCGGAGCGGTGTCCACGGAGACCTATGACTTCTCGGGGCGGTTCGAGCTGGGCCCGCTGCTGGTGACGCCGGTGCACGTGCGCATCGAGCAGCTGCGCCCGATCATCGCGGCACACCGGCATTCCAACGTCAGCTACGAGATCCACTACGCCCGGCGGGGGCGCGGCACGGTCACCGTGGCCGGGGCGACCTACGACGTGGCGCCGGGGATGCTGTACGTCACCGGCCCGGGCGTGGTACACATGCAGGTGTCGGACCCCGCCGACCCGGTGATCGAATACTGCCTGTACCTGAACTGCCGCCCCCTCTCCCAGGCCCCCGGCGAGGCGATGCTGCTGTTCGCGCAGACGTTGTTCTGGATCGGCCGGGACGACGGCACGGTGTTTTCCCTGCTGGAGCGCCTGGTGGCGGAGAACCGCCACAGCCAGCTGGACACCCGGGAGATGTCGGAGACGCTGCTGCGGGAGATACTGATCCAGCTGACGCGGCTGTACCGCCGGGAGGCCGGGGCCAGGGCGCAGACCCCGCCGCAGCTGACCCGCGACAGCTTCATGCCCATCCTGGAGGACGCCTTCTTCTATCGCTATCGCACGCTGACGCTCTCCGAGCTCTCCGGCCTTCTGAACCTGAGCGTACGGCAGACCCAGCGGCTGCTGCTGTCACACTTCGGCAAGACCTTCTCCCAAAAGCTGACCGAGGCGCGGATGGCCGCCGCGGCCCAGTTTCTGGAGAACACCCGGCTGTCGGTCACCGAAATCTCCGAGCGGCTGGGCTATTCCTCCATCGAGCACTTCTCCGCAGCCTTCCGGCGGCAGATGGGCGCGTCGCCCCGGGCCTATCGAAACCGCGCCGCAGCGCCGGATTGACACTTGCCACGCCCCACCGTTTCCGGTATAATGAAACAAGAAGAATGGGAGGGGTGCATCATGCTGTCACTGATCCGCAGCTGCGGCCTTTTGGGCATCGACGGCTTCGCCGTGGATGTGGAGGTCAATTCCGGCGGCGGCATGCCCCACTTTGAGATCGTGGGTCTGCCGGACGCCTCGGTCAAGGAGAGCCGGGAGCGCGTGAACACCGCGTTGAAGAACAGCGGCTTCACCTTCCCCGCGTCGCGGCTGATCGTGAACCTGGCCCCCGCCGACCTGAAGAAGGAGGGCCCCGCCTTTGATCTGCCCATCGCGCTGGGCATACTGTGCTGCCAGAGGAGCATCAGCCAGGCGGCGCTTGCCGACATGTGCGTGTTCGGCGAGCTGTCGCTGAACGGCGGCGTGCGGCCCGTGCGCGGCGCGCTGCCCATGGTGATCTCCGCCATACAGCGGGGCGTGCGCCGCTTCATGGTGCCCGCGGAGAACGCCGCGGAGCTGCGCTGTATCGACGGGGCGCGCGTCTACCCCGTGCGCACGCTGCTGGAGGCCGCCCGCCACCTGACCGGCCAGGTCCCCATACCGCCCATGCAGCCCGTCCCCTACCGCGAGCTGGTGCACGAGCGCCGCTTTTCCGAGGATTTCTGCCACGTGAAGGGCCAGAGCAAGGCCAAGCGTGCGCTGGAGATCGCCGCCGCGGGCGGGCACAACGTGCTTCTCATCGGCCCGCCCGGCTCCGGCAAGACGCTGATGGCCCGGTGCGTGCCCACGATCCTGCCGGACATGACCTTCGAGGAGGCCCTGGAGGCCACCCGCATCCACTCCGTGGCCGGAACGGTGCCGCCCAGCGGCCTGCTCACCGAGCGCCCCTTCCGCTCGCCCCATCACACCGCCAGCCACGCCAGCCTGGTGGGCGGCGGCCCCAATGCCATGCCCGGGGAGATCAGCAAGGCCCACAACGGCGTGCTGTTCCTGGACGAACTGCCCGAATACCGCCGGGACGTGCTCGAAGCCCTGCGCCAGCCCATGGAGGACGGCTTCGTGACCATCACCCGGGTCAACGCCCAGTCCACCTACCCCAGTCGCTTTGTGCTGGTATGCAGCATGAACCCCTGCCCCTGCGGGAACCTCGGCTCCCGCACGAAGCAGTGTCGCTGCTCGCCCAACGAGATCCGCCGCTACCTGAACAAGATCTCGGGGCCCCTTCTGGACCGGATCGACATGCACATCGAGGTGGAATCCATTCCCGCCGAACGCCTGGCGGACACCGCGCTGTCCGAGCCCAGCGACGCCATCCGCGAAAGGGTCGAAGCCGCGAGGGCGGTCCAGCGCGCCCGCTACGGCGATTCCGGCATCCGCTGCAACGCCGAGCTGAACGCCCGCACGCTGGCCGGCGTGTGCAAAATGACCCCCGCCGCCCAGGCCCTGCTGAACGCCTCCACCGAGAAGATGAAGCTCAGCAACCGGGCCTATACCCGGATACTCAAGGTCGCCCGCACCATCTGCGACCTGGACGGCGTGGACACCATCGACGCCCAGCAGATCGCCGAGGCCGTACAGTACCGGACGCTGGATCGGAAATACTGGGGAGAATGATCCCCTGACATCATAAAGAAGGAGGGCTCTCATGCACGCCATAGAGAAGATTCTTGCCAAAAACAGCGGACGGAAGTCCGTGACCGCGGGCGAGATCGTCACCGCGAAGGTGGATTTCGCCGAGATCAACGACCTGTACCTGCAAACGGTGTTCTCGTTCTACGAAATGGGCGGCGAGAAGGTTTGGGACAACACGCGCTGCGCCTTCGTGTTCGACCACTACGCCCCGTGTCCTGACATCAAGAGCGCCGACAACCACCGGCAGATGCGCGAATTCGCGCAAAAGAACGGCCTGAAGTACCACTTCGACACCAACCGCGGCGTGTGCCACCAGGTGATGCCGGAGGCGGGGCTGATCTATCCCGGCATGATCGTGGTGGCCACCGACAGCCACACCACCACCCACGGGGCCTTCGGCGCGATGGGCACCGGCTGCGGGGCCACGGACATGGCCACGATCCTGCTGACCGGCGAGCTGTGGTTCCGGGTGCCGGAGGTGGTGGAGGTGCGCCTGGAGGGTCAGGCGCCCGCGGGCGTGTTCCCGAAGGACGTGATCCTGGCCGTGCTGGGCCGGGTGCGGGCCGACGGCGCGGTGTACAAGGCCATCGACTTCACCGGCAGCTATGTGGACAGTCTGAACGTGGCCGGCCGCATGACCGTGTGCAACATGGCGGTGGAGATGGGCGCGAAGACCGCCTATATGCAGCCCAACAAGGACGTGCTGGACTACGTTGCCGCCCGGGCCGTGCGCCCCTTCGAGGTCCAGCATACCGATCCGGGTTTCGTCTACGCCGAAAGCCATGTGTTCGACGTATCAAGGCTGACGCCCCAGCTGGCCTGCCCGGACAGCGTGGAGAACGTGCACCCGCTCGAAGAGGTCGTCTCCGGGGAGCCCGTTTGCATCAACCAGGGCTATATCGGCAGCTGCACCGGCGGGCGGGTGGAGGACATCGCCGTGGCCGCCCGCATACTCAAGGGCCGCCACATCCCCGAGTACACCCGGCTGGTGATCGTGCCCGCCTCCGGCGAGGTGATGCTGGAATGCATGAAGGCGGGCTACATACAGGACCTGATGGCCGCCGGCGCCACCATCACCACCCCGGGCTGCGGCGCCTGCCTGGGCGCCCACGAGGGCATACTGGCCCCCGGCGAGGTGTGCATCACCAGCACCAACCGCAATTTCCCGGGCCGCATGGGCTCCACCCAGGCCCGGATGTACCTGGCCAGCCCCGCCACGGTGGCCGCCAGCATGGTCGAGGGCCGCATCGCCGACCCGAGGAAGTACCTGGACTGAAGGAGGCGCGCGTAAAGTGAATACGAAAATCACCGGCAAAATCATCGTGCTGGGCGACAACATCGATACCGAACAGATCTACCCCGGCCGCTTCCTGGCCATCACCGACCCGAAGGAGATCGGCAGTCACTGCCTGTGCGGCGTGGACGAGGGCATCGCCGCGGCGTTCCCCCAGGGCGGCATCGTGGTGGCCGGGCGCAACTTCGGCTGCGGCTCCAGCCGCGAGCACGCGCCCATCGCCCTTCTGAACATGGGAGCCCGCGCCGTGGTGGCGGATTCCTTCGCCCGCATATTCTTCCGCAACGCCGTGAACCTGGGCCTCACGCCCGTCATCTGCAAGGGCATCGCCCAGAGGGTCCGGCCCGGCCAGACGCTGACGATCGACCTGGAGGACGGCACCGTCGCCGTATCGGAGACCGGCGAGGTCCTGCCCTGCGAAAAGCTGGGCGAACAGGCCATGAAGATCCTCGGGGCCGGCGGCATCAAGCCGCTTATGCGCAAAAAACTCGGATTGTAATACTTTCTTTATTAACATTTTCTTTCTTTTCGTGTACAATGGTTTTCGGGAGACCAAAGCAATCCTTATGCCGCAGGACCGACAAGGAGAGAGAGAGGGAGAGTATTCATGGCAAACAACACCAAAGCAGGCAAGCAGCTGAAGCTGTTCAACCTGCCCTGGCCGATCTTTTTGATCATCACGGCCGTCGTGCTGCTGGCCACGTACCTGGGCGTGCTGCCCAAGGGCATGACCGGCTGCTTCGTATTCATGATCGTCGTGGGCGATATACTGGCCTGGATCGGCGACCATACCCCCATCGTGAAGAGCTACCTGGGCGGCGGCGCGATCGTGGTCATATTCGGCTCGGCGCTGCTGGTGTACTTCAACCTGATCCCCGCCGCGAGCACCGTGGACGGGGAGACCGTGTACAACATGACGCTGCCCTTGGGCCAGCTGGACCTGGTGGGCAACATCGGCACCTTATTCAAAACCACAGGCGGCTTCCTGGATTGGTACATCGCCGCGCTGATCACCGGCTCGATCCTGGGCATGAACCGCAAGCTGCTGGTGAAGGCCGCGGCCCGTTACTTCCCGGCCATCTTCGGCGGCCTGATCTGCGCCTTCGCGCTGTGCTGCGGCATCGCGGCCATCATGGGCTATCCGGTGATGAACGCGCTGCTGCTGATCGCGCTGCCCATCATGGGCGGCGGCATGGGCGCCGGCGCTTCCCCCCTGTCCAAGATCTTTGAGAGCAGCGGCAGCATGAGCGCCGCCGAGGCCCTCTCCGTGATGACCCCCGCCGTGGCCATCGGCAACGCCGTGTCCATCGTGCTGGCGGGCGTGCTGGTGAAGGTCCTGTCCGGCAAGCTGAACGGCCAGGGCAAGCTGATGCAGGAAGGCTCCATCGACCCCAGAGAGCTGGAGATCAGCCCCGAGATGCAGGCCAAGCGCAACGCCATTTCCCTGCCGAACCTGGGCATCGGCCTGCTGGTGTCCGGCGGCTTCTTCGCCTGGGGCTACATCGTGCAGGGCGCGTGGAACGCGCTGGGCACCGGCATCACCATCCACGCCTACGCCTGGATGATCATCACCGTGGCC
>JBGUQG010000282.1:0-6001 GCA_045130815.1 Christensenellales bacterium | reverse complement strand
CACCAGAGCGCCCACCACCAGCGCCCTGCGGATAAAGCGGTAGCCCAGGTACGTGCCGAACTCAGAAAGCGCACCGCCGATGGCCTTCAGGTTGAAAAGCCCCCACAGCACGAGCAGCGCCAGCAGCGCCCACAGCGCGATGGCCGTGCCCCGTCGCGGCTTCCTGCCGCCCCTGGCCAGCGCCATTTGAAGCAGGTCACCCATGGGGCCTCACCATCCCCTCCGCAAAGCGGGCGCGGTAGTCATTCACGCCGCCGAAGAAATCCATCCCCCGATTCATCACCAGCACCTTCCCGGCGTCGCGCATCGCGCCGCCCAGGTCGTGGGACACCATCACCACCGCCACGCCGTGGTCGCGGTTCAGCCCGCGGATGACCTCGTAGAACTCCGCCGCGGCGGCGGGGTCCAGGCCGGTCACCGGTTCGTCCAACAGAAGCATCGCCTCGGTGGCGCACAGCGCCCGGGCCAGAAGAGCGCGCTGCTGCTGGCCGCCGGACAGCGTGCGGTAGCTGCGCCTGCGCAGCCTCTCCACGTCCAGAAGGGCCATGTTTCTCTTAGCCTTTTCCCGGTCCGCCCGGTTGTAGAAGCAGCGGCCGCCCATGCGGTTCACGCAGCCGGACAGCACGACCTCCTCCACCGAGGCGGGGAAATCCCGCTGGGCGGCGGTCTGCTGGGGCAGGTAGCCGATGCGGTTCTTCACCAGGCCGTCGCCGTAGAGGATGCGGCCGGAGCGGGGCTTCACCAGGCCCAGCATGGCCCGCATCAGCGTGCTCTTGCCGGAGCCGTTCTCTCCCACGATCACCAGGTAATCGCCCCGGTCCACCTCAAAGGAGACCCGGTCCACGGCCACGTCGCCCTCAAAGGCTATGGTGACATCCTGCATGGCAATCAGCGCCATGGTCCGCCTCCTCTCCCGCCGCGCCGCGGCACTTCGCGCACAGCCCGATCAGCATGGTCTCCCGGGGATCGATCTGAAAGCCGTGATGGTCCATCAGGTGCTCCGCCATGGACCGCATCAGGCTGCAATCCACGTGCAGCAGGTTCCCGCAGCGGCTGCACAGCATGTGAAAGTGGGCATCGCACCTGTCCACGTCGTCCACGTGCTGGTACTGGGTGACGCCCTCCACCCCCGGGTACTTGCGCACGCTGCCCTGCTCGGCCAGCTGCTCCAGGTACCGGTACACGGTGGACCTGCCGATCTTCTCGCCCCGGTCTCGAAGCTCGAAGACCACCTCGTCCACCGAGAAGTGCTGCATGCTCCGCTCCTGCAGGAAGCTGAGCAGCTCCCGCTTCTGGCGGGTATTGTAGCTTCCGCGCGTCAATTCAATCCCTCCCGTATTGCCTCGACGTTCTTTTGCATCAGGCTGACCCAGGTCTCCCCGGCGTCGAACTGGGCCTGGGTGACGGTCTGCATCGAGTGCAGCTCGCGGATGGCCGCGCCGGTCTCCTCCGCGATCGCCCGGGCCACCGCCTGGGTGCTCAGCTCGATGGTGTAGATCACCGGGATCCCGTCGTTTACCACCCGCTGGATCAGGCCCAGCATGGTCTGGGGCGTGGGCTCGGTATCCGCGGTGCAGGAGGGAAAGGCCGCCGCGTAGTCCAGGCCGTACTGCCGCACCAGGTAGAGGAACGGAAAGCGGTCGGCGAACACCAGCTCCCGCCGGGCGGCGCCTTCGACGATTTGCGTCAGCTCGGCGTCGATGGCCTTGATCCGGGCGGTGTAGTCCGCCGCAGCGGCACGAAAGGCGTCGGCGTGCTCCGGATCGATGCCGCACAGGGCGTCTGAAAGGGCTGCGACCATCGCGGCGGCGTTTTTCGGCGAGGTCCAGATGTGCTCGTCGTACTCCGGCTCGTCGTACTCCGGCGCGTCGTGGGCTCCGTCGTTCGCCTCCTCGATGGGCGTCACCGCCGCCATCATCCGCAGCGCCGCTGGGCCCTCCCCATCGGCGAAGCCGGAGAGGATGCTGTCGGCCCAGGCGTCGCTCTCGCCGCCGATGTACACAAACAGGTCCGCCTGGCCGACGGACAGTATGTCCGCCGGCGAGGGCTCGTAGGAATGGACCTCTACCCCCGGGCGGATCAGCAGCTCTACCTCGCCCAGCCCGCCCACGACCTGGCGTGCAAAGTCATAGCAGGGAAAGTTTGCGGCCACCACGTTCAGGCCCTCCGCCTCCGCGCGCAGGCCCAGCAGCGCGATCAGCATCAGGACGAATAACACTGTCTTTTTCATGTTTAACCTCATTTTGAATTTCGTTTTCAATTTCGTTTTCGTATTATAGTCCAAACCGCGCCCATTGTCAAGCGCTTTCCGGGAATCACGCTCATCGCAGCCGCAACATTGTTTCATATGCGTAAATCCTCGTGCTTTGCAGCTTTTGTTACTTGTAAATGACGCCAAAAAGTGATATATTTGGTTTAGTTTGGTCATGGAGGGAATTAAGATGAAAGCGAATTTGACACGCCTTGTGTCCGCATTGCTGCTTCTGTGCCTGACGCCGGGCTGTTTTGCCCTTGCGGAGGGCGACATCGAGGCCGCGCCCGTGGACCGGGCCGTGGAAGAAGTCGCCTGGGATCTTTCAAACACCGGGATTGAGGCGTGGTCCGAGGACAGCGAAGTCGCCGCCGCCGGGGACGAAGCGCCGCAGGAGCAGCCGTCAGACGACGCCACCGCTGCACCCGCCCCCTCCGCGTCGCCGGAGGCCAGCCTCGAGCCGGAGGTCACCCTGGCGCCGGAGATCACGGCGATCCCCGACCCCACGGAGACGCCCGTGCCCACCGAATTCCCGATGCAGACCGCGATGCCGAAGCCCGGTGAAAAGGTCCGCCTCGGCCCCGTGTATTTCCGGGAGCCGCTGAAGGCCACCACCATCCGGCTCAGCAAGGTCACCACCCGCAAGAGCGTGGTGCTCGGCCTGCCCTACGCGCTGTCCGTGAAGGGCGACGCGATCGTCAGCATCGCCTCGGATGACGGCTCCGTCGCCCAGGCGGATGAAACCTGCGCGCTGTCCTTGTTCGCGCCCGGCGAGGCGAACATCGTCGTCGAAACCGACAGCGGCAGGACCTTCACCCTGGCGCTGAGCGTCAAGGATATTCCCACCCCCGCGGGAGTGGGCGTCACCTCCACCAAGCGCCATCTTTACCTGACCTGGAGCAAGACGAGATACGCCACCGGCTACATGACGCAGATCTCCGCCGACGGCAAACACTGGAAGAACTACAGGGCCGTCAACAAGAACAAGCGGAAGCTGGACATGGCCGGCGGCATCACCGGCCCCGCGTGGCTGAGGGTCGTGGCCATACTGGGCGACCACTTCGGCGGGGCCTCCGAGGCCGTGCAGGTGTTCCCGCCGGTGACCGACGTGAAGGTCATCCAGGAGGAAAGCTTCAGCTATGGCCCCACAGACCGCCTGAACATCACCTGGGAACCCTCCGCCGGCGCGTACGAATACGAGGTCTGGCGCGCGTCGCTCCCCTCTGACGATTACAAGCTGATCGGCACCACCAGGGAGACCTGGTTCCCCGACGTGCAGAATCCCACGGCGCTGTACGCCTACAAGGTCCGCCCCGTGTGGAACGGCCTGGACACCCTGCCCTTCACCGATCCGGTGAACCTTTGGACGGGACTGGAGCAGAACCAGCTGCCGCCCGGCGAAATGCACAGCAGCACCGGCATACTGCTGGTGGTCAACAAGAAGGCCCAGGTGGTCACCGCCTATATCCGGGACGCGAACGGCAACTACACCCTGCCCCTGCGACACATGATCTGCTCCACGGGCATGGAGTATGACCGCACCCGCAACGGCACCTATACGATCTCCGGCCACAAGGGCGAGTGGTATACCTACTCCAGCGGCGTCGTGATCCGCTGGCCGTCGGTGTACCGCAGCGGCTATTACTTCCATTCGCCCTGGTACACCAGGGACCACAAGTCCGTCCGAGCCTCCACCGTGAACCGGCTGGGCAGCCGCGCCTCGGCGGGCTGCGTGCGCCTGAAGAGCAACGATTCCGAATGGGTGTACAAGTACTGCCCCACCGGCACCACGGTGTGGATCTGCGACGGCGGCGCCCGAAACGACCTGAAGGCCGCCATGAAGCCCAGGAACGTGGAGGTCCGGGGGTTCTGAGCATAAGCCGAGCCCCGGACGCGACTGGAGGTATACATGAAAACGCGCATATCACGCCTGTTGTCCGTACTGCTGATTCTGTGCCTGGCGCCGGGCTGTGTTGCCCTTGCCGAGGAAGACATCGAGGCCGCGCCCGTGGACCACGCTGTGGAGGAGGTCGCCCTGGACCTGTCCGGCATTGGATTCGAGGTGTGGAGCGAGGCGGACGGGATCGCGCCCGCGGAGGATGAGACGGCGCAGGAGCAGGCGAGCGCCGAGGCCGCCGAGGCTCCCGATTCCATTGAGACGCCGGAGGATACCGCGACGCCCGGGGGCAGCGCGTCCCCCGAAGCCAGCATCGGGCCGGAGGCCACCCTGGCGCCGGAGCTCACGGCGATTCCCGATCCCACCAGGACGCCCGTGCCCACCGAATTCCCGATGCAGACCGCGCTGCCCAAGCCCGATAAGAACGCGCATCTGGGCCCCGTCTACCTCCGGGAGCCGCTGAAGGTCAACACCCTCAGGCTGAGCAGGAACAACACAAGCAAGAGCGTGACGCTGGGCCTGCCCTATGTCGTGGCCGTGAAGGGCGAGACGATCAAAAGCGTCGCCTCGAAGGACGAAGCCGTCGCCCGGGCAGACGCGACCGGCGCGCTGACCCTGTACAAGGCGGGCGAGACGACCATTGTAATCAAGACCGCCGGCCGCAAGACCTTCAGGCTGAAGCTGACGGTGAAGGACGTGCCCACCCCCACAGGGCTTGCCATCGCCTCCTCCAAGCGCCACCTGGTCCTGAGCTGGGACAAGGTGAAGCACGCCACCGGCTACATGGTACAGGTCTCCGGCAACGGCAAGAAGTGGAAGGACTTCAAGCCCGCCAACGCGGACGTGCTGAAAATGGACGTGGCCAAGGGCGTGACCGGGTCCGCGTGGCTGAGGGTCGTGGCCATACTGGGCGACCACTTCGGCGGAGCCTCCGAGCCCGTGCGGGTGTTCCCGCCGGTGGCCGACGTGAAGGTCATCCAGGATGAAAGCTACTACTACGGCCCCACCGACAAGCTGAACATCACCTGGAAGCCCTCCGTCGGCGCGTACAGGTACGAGGTCTGGCGCGCGTCGCTCCCCTCTGACGATTACAAGCTGATCGGCACCACCGGCGAGACCTGGTTCCCCGACACGCTGAACCCCACGGCGCTGTATTCCTACAAGGTGCGGCCCGCGTGGAACGGCCTGGACACCCTGCCCTTCAGCAAGCCCGTGAACCTTTGGACGGGCCTGGAGCAGAACCAGCTGCCCCCCGGCGAAATGGACAGCAGCACCGGCATACTGCTGGTGGTCAACAAGAAGGCCCAGGTGGTCACCGCCTATATCCGGGACGCGAACGGCAACTACGCCCTGCCCCTGCGCCACATGATCTGCTCCACGGGCCGACAGTACGACCGCACCCGCAACGGCACCTACGCGATCTCCGGCCACAAGGGCGAATGGTACACCTATCCCGGGCCCAGCGGCGATACGATCCGCTGGCCCTCGGTGTACCGCAGCGGCTATTACTTCCATTCGCCGCTGTACAACCGGGATCATTCCATCCGGGGCTACACCGTGAACCGGCTGGGCAGCCGCGCCTCGGCGGGCTGCGTGCGCCTGAAGAGCCGGGACGCAGAGTGGGTGTACAAGAACTGCCCCAACGGCACCACCGTGTGGATCTGCGACGGCGGCGCACGGGACGACCTGAAGGCCGCCATCAAGCCCAAGACCGTAGACGTTCAAGGCTTTTAAGCCTTCAACATAACGACCCATCATAAAGGAGGATTTCATCATGCAGCTTGTCAACCGCAAAACCGTCACCCGCGTCAGCGCCCTGATCCTTGTGCTGATGCTGGTCCTGTCCAGCACCG
>JBGUQG010000281.1:0-7623 GCA_045130815.1 Christensenellales bacterium | reverse complement strand
GGCCAGGTGGCGCCGGCAGGGGTCATGGTGACGCCAGCTTTTTTCGCCCGGGCCACGATATCCTTGGCGCAGCCGGGCAGGGAATCGAACATGATGAAGTAGCCGCCCAGGGGCTTGGTCCAGGTGCCGACGCCCAGCTCGCCCAGGTCGCGCTCCAGGATCTGCTCCACGGCCTCGAACTTGGGCCGGATGATGTCGGCGTGCTTGCGCATGTGCTCCACCATGCCGTGGATGTCGCCGAAGAAGCGCACGTGGCGCAGCTGGTTCACCTTGTCGTGGCCGATGGTCTGCCGCCGCAGCGTGGCCAGGAAGTCCTCCATGTTGTTGGGGCTGGTGGCCACCGCGGCGATGCCGCTGCCGGGGAAGGTGATCTTCGAGGTGCTGGAGAACTTGTACACCAGATCCGGGTTGCCGGCGCGCTTGCACTCGGCCAGGATCTCGATCAGGTAGTCCTGCTTTTCGTCGTACAGGTGGTGCATGCCGTAGGCGTTGTCCCAGAAGATGCGGAAATCCGGGGCCGCGGGCTCCAGCCGCGCGAAGCGGCGCACCGTCTCGTCGGAATAGGAGATGCCCTGGGGGTTGGAATACTTGGGCACGCACCAGATGCCCTTGATGGCCTCGTCCTCGCGCACCATCTGCTCCACGATGTCCATGTCCGGGCCGGTGGGGGTCATGGGCACGGGCAGCATCGTGATGCCGAAGTGCTCGGTGATGGCGAAGTGCCGGTCGTAGCCGGGCACGGGGCACAGGAACTTGACCTCCGGCAGCTTGCACCAGGGGGTGTTGCCCATCACGCCGTGGGTCCAGGCGCGGCTGATGGTGTCGAACATCACGTTCAGCGAGGAGTTGCCATAGATGATGATGTCCTTCGGGTTGTTCTCCATCATGTCGCCCAGCAGCTCCCGGGCCTCCTCGATGCCGGTCAGCTGGCCGTAGTTGCGGCAGTCGGTGCCGTCTTCACAGGTCAGGTCCGAGCCGGAATCCAGCACGTCCATCATGGCCATGGACAGGTCCAGCTGGTCCTTGCAGGGCATGCCCCGGCTCATGTTCAGGTGCACGCCCAGCGCCTGCATCTTTCTGTATTGCGCCTTCAGGGATTCCAGCTCCTCGCCCAGCTCCTGGGCGGTCATTTCCGCGTAGGGCTTCATAAACGGTCCTTTCTCTTCCCGGGGGAAGCTTTGATGGCTCTTCTTGCACAAAATGCATGATCGAAACGAGAATCCTGCATTTTTGCCGCGACTCTTCGGTAAAAAGGTATCATATTTGGCGGAGAAATGCAAGTTAAATCCCTGATCAAAACCCATTGAAACCATCGGCCCGAATGTGGTATACTGGATGATATGAACGGCAAAGGGGAATGGGCCATGGACCGCATGCGCGAATTGGTGGAATACCTGAACGAGAAGAGCTATCAGTACTATACGCTGGACAACCCCACGATCACCGACGCGGAGTATGACAGGCTGTACGACGAGCTCGCGCGCCTGGAGGAGGAGAGCGGCGTGCGCCTGCCCGATTCGCCCACCCGGCGGGTGGGGGGCGCGGTGCTCTCCGCCTTTGAGCCCCACACCCACCTGGCGCGGCTGTGGAGCATGGGCAAGGCCCAGTCCATCGAGGCGCTGGAGGATTGGGCCCGCCGGGCGGAGAAGCTGCGCACCGACGCCGTGGCCGCGGGGGCGGAGCTGCCGCCGATCAAATACGTGGTGGAGCACAAGTTTGACGGCCTCACCGTGAACCTGACCTACGAGGGCGGAAAACTGATCGGCGCGGCCACCCGGGGCAACGGCGTCGTGGGCGAGGAGATCCTGCCCCAGGTGGAGACGATCCGCAGCATACCGCTGTCGATCCCCTTCACCGGCCGCATGGAGGTGCACGGCGAGGGGTTCATGCGCATCTCGGTGCTGGAGAAGTACAACGAGACCGCGAAGGAGCCGCTGAAGAACCCCCGCAACGCCGCCGCCGGGGCCCTTCGGAACCTGGACCCGAAGGTGACCGCCGCGCGGAAGCTGAGCGCATGCTTCTATGACGTGGGCTACATCGAGGGCAGGGCGTTCAAAACCCAGCACGAGATGCTGGACTTCCTGCGGGAGAACCGCTTCCCGGTGTCGGATTGCGAGCTGGACGCCGACAGCCTCGAAGGCGCCGTCGCCGCGGTGCGCCAGATCGAGCAGAGCCGGGGCGGGCTGGACTACGACATCGACGGCGCGGTGATCAAGATCGACGACTACGCCACCCGGCGGGCGCTGGGCTACACCGACAAGTTTCCCCGCTGGGCCGTGGCCTACAAGTTCGAGGCCGAGGAGATGACCACCCGGCTGCTGGCCGTGGACTGGCAGATCGGGCGCACCGGCAAGCTGACGCCGGTGGCGCGGGTCGAGCCGGTGGAGCTGGCCGGGGCCACCGTGCGCCAGGCCACGCTGAACAACTGGCAGGACATACTGCGCAAGCGGGTGCGGCTGGGCGCGCGGGTGTGGATCCGCCGCTCCAACGAGGTGATCCCGGAGATCATGGGCCGGGTGGACGAGTTCAGCGACGACGAGCGGGACGTGGAAAAGCCCGCCGTCTGTCCCAGCTGCGGCGCGGCGCTGGTGGAGCGGGGCGCGCACCTGTTCTGTCCCAACCGGGACGGGTGCGTGCCCCAGATGGTGATGCGGCTGTCCCACTTCGCCAGCCGCGACGCCATGGACATCGATACCTTCTCGGAAAAGACCGCCCGCCAGCTGGTGGACGCGGGCCTGGTGCAGGAGGTCGACCAGCTGTACGCGCTGGATAAGGAAAAGCTGTGCGCGCTGGAGCGCTTCGGCGAAAAGAAGGCGGAGAACCTGCTTTCAGCCCTGGAAAAGAGCAAGGATTGCAAACTGAACAGCTTCATCTACGCCATCGGCATCCCCAACATCGGCACCAAGACGGCCCGGGACCTGGCCGAGCGCTTCGGCAGCGTGGACGCGCTGCGCGCCGCCACCCGGGACGAGCTGACCCAGCTGGACGACGTGGGCGATATCGTGGCCGATTCTGTGGCGGGCTTTTTCGAGGACCCGGCCAACAACCGCCTGGTGGACGCGCTGCTGGCCGCGGGCGTCTCGCCCGTGTGGCAGGCGCGGGACGCCTCCGCGGGTCCCTTCGCGGGCATGACGGTGGTGGTCACCGGCACGCTTGCCTCCATGGGCCGCGGCGAGGCCGAGGAGGCCATCCGCGAGGCCGGGGGCAAGGCCGCGGGCAGCGTGTCGAAGAAGACCGCCCTGGTGGTGGCCGGCGAGAGCGCCGGCAGCAAGCTGACCAAGGCCCGGGCGCTGGGCGTGCCGGTGATCGACGAGGCGGAATTCCTGCGCCGGCTGGGTCGGGGCTGATATTAAAATTCGTAAAGCCCGTAGGCAACCCCGGCGGGATGTGGTATAATAGATCCTGGGAACCGATGATCTGTCGCGACAATGAGGAGGGCTGGATATGCGCAGCATGACGGGCTATGGCCGTGCCACCGTGGAGATCGACGGCCGCCAGATGACCGTGGAGGTCAAGAGCGTCAACCATCGCTTCCTGGATGTCGCGTTCAGGATGCCCAGAAACCTGATGTTCCTGGAGGACGCCGCCCGCAAGGCCATCGGGGCGCGCCTGTCCCGGGGCCATGTGGACGTGTTCGTGACCTATCGCAACCTGCGCACCGACGCGCGCACCGTGCAGGTGGACCACGCGCTGTTCGGGGCCTATGCCGACGCGCTGCGCCAGCTGGCCGACGCCTCCGGCTCCGGGCTGCGGGACGACCGCACGCTGATGGGCATCGCCCGCATGCCGGACGTGATGACCGTCACCGAGGCCGAGGAGGACCAGGATGCCGTGAAGGCATTGATGCTGGCGGCGCTGGACGAGGCGCTTTCCGGCCTCGTCGCCATGCGCGAGCGGGAGGGCGCGACCCTCCGGGAGGACCTGGCCGGCCGCGTGGACGCCCTCGCGGACATGACCCAAAGGGTGCGCGCCCGCTATCCCGAAACGGTGCAGGCCTACACCCAGCGCCTGAAGGGTGCCGTCAGGGAGCTGCTGGACGGCAACGTGGACGAGACGCGCCTTTTGATGGAGGTCGCCCTGATGGCCGACCGCAGCGCCATCGACGAGGAGCTGGTGCGCCTGGACAGTCACGCCCGGCAGCTGCGCGCGCTGTTTGACGAGGACGAGCCCGTGGGCCGCCGCGTGGATTTCATCGTGCAGGAGCTGAACCGCGAGACCAACACGATCTCCTCCAAGTCCCAGGACATCCCGATCACGAAGCTCACCGTGGACATGAAGGCGGAGATCGAAAAGCTGCGCGAGCAGGTCCAGAACATCGAGTAGACCGGTACCGCATTACATCGGCAGAGGGGGACGATTCCATGGCGAATCGCGGAAGGCTGTTTGTCATCTCCGGCCCGGCGGGGGCGGGCAAGACCGAAATCGTCAAGAAGCTGCTGGAGAAGCACCCGGACGTGCGCCTGTCCGTGTCCTGCACCACCCGCGCGCCGCGCCCCGGCGAGGTGGACGGCGTGAACTATCATTTCATATCCGAGGAGCGCTTCATGGCGCTGATCGGGGAAGGCGCGTTTTACGAATGGGCCCATGTGCACCAGAACCACTACGGCACGCTGAAATCCACCGTGCAAAAGGAGCTGGACGCGGGCCACGACCTGATCCTGGAGATCGACGTGCAGGGCTGCCTGCAGGCCATGGCCCAGGACGACACCGTGACGGGCATCTTCGTGTGCCCGCCCAGCCGTGAGAACCTTGAGCGCCGGCTGCGGGGCCGCGGCACGGAGACGGAGGAATCCATCCGCGTGCGGCTGAACAACGTGGCCTCGGAGGTCGCCACGGCCTATAAGTATCACTACGTGATCATCCATCAGGACTGGAACGACGTTCCCAACGCCCTGGAGATCGCGGCGGAGGAGGCCTACGCCGTCATCGCCGCCAAGCGTTTGGAGATCGGGAACCGAAGGGCGTTCCTGGATGAACTCAGCGCCTCGCTGAAGGCGTGATCCCATTTTCCGATATGGAGGTAATTGAAACATGATGACCGAACCCCCCATTGGCGAGCTGCTTGAGAAGGTGGATTGCCGCTATACCCTGGCCGTGGAGGCGGCCAAGCGCGCCCGCGAGATCATCGCCGGCAGCCTGCCGCTGATCGATACCAAGGAGACCAAGCCGCTGTCCATCGCCATCGAGGAGATCAACCGCAAGCTGATCACCTACACCCGCGACGAAACGGCGGAGGACGAAGCCTGAGCGACGGAAGCGCACATCCGAACCATACACCGAAACAGCGAAACCCAGGAAATTGGTTTCGCTCTTTGGCGTTTCGCCCCGCGTCTGTCGCCGCGCTCCTGCGCCTGCGGGCCCAGCCGACGCGTCGCTCGGGCGCTCATTGTTCCGGAGGTTTCATACCATGCTGAAAGACAAGCAAATCGTGCTGGGCGTGACAGGCGGCATCGCGGCCTACAAGGCCTGCGACCTGGTCAGCCGGCTGAAAAAGCAGGGCGCGCGGGTGCGCGTGGTGCTGACGGCAAACGGGGCGAAGTTCGTGCCGCCGCTGACCTTTGAGACCCTCAGCGGCAACCCCGTGCTCACCGATACCTTCGCGCCGAGGGACAGCCTTGCCCACATCTCCCTGGCCAAGTGGGCGGACGCCTTCGTGGTCGCGCCGGCCACGGCGAACTGCCTGGCGAAGCTGGCCTGCGGCATCGCGGACGACCTGCTGACCACCACCGCGCTGGCCATGACCGCGCCCACGCTGATCGCCCCGGCGATGAACGCCAACATGTGGCGGCATCCGGCCACCCGGTCGAACCTGATGGTGCTGATGTCCCGCGGCGTGAAAACCGTCGGCCCCGGAAGGGGCCGCCTGGCCTGCGGCGACGACGACGTGGGCCGCATGAGCGAGCCCGGCGAGATCGTGGCGGCGCTGGACGCGCTGCTGTGCCCGAAGCAGGACTTCGCGGGCAGGCGCGTGCTGGTCACCGCCGGGCCCACCATAGAGCGCATCGATCCGGTGCGCTACATCACCAACCGCTCCACCGGCAAGATGGGCTACGCCATCGCCGAGGCCGCCCGGGATCGGGGGGCCGAGGTCACGCTGGTGTCCGGGCCGGTCAGCCTGCCCGCGCCGGAGGGCGTCACCCTGGTGACCGTGGAATCCAGCGCCCAGCTGTGCGCGGCGGTGCTGGAGCGCGGCGAAGCGGCGGACGTGGTGATCCAGGCCGCCGCCCCGGCGGACTTCCGGCCCGCGCAGATCGCGGAGCAGAAGATCAAGAAGACCGGCGAGGGCATGACCCTGGCGCTGGAGAACACCACCGACATCGCCGCCGAGCTGGGTCGGCGCAAGCGCCCCGGCCAGGTGCTGGTGGCCTTCGCGGCGGAGACCGAGGACATGATCGAAAACGCCCGGGGAAAGCTTCTGCGCAAGAACGCCGACATGGTGGTGGCCAACGACGTCAGCCGCGCGGACGCGGGCTTCGGCGTGGACACCAACGCCGTCACGCTGATCACCGCGGACGCCGTGGACGCGCTGCCGCTGATGTCCAAGCGGGACGCGGCGGACGGCATACTCGACGGCGTGGCCCGTCTGATGGGGCTGTGAGCGGCTACGCCCAGGTGATCGTGGACCTGTCCGCCGAGGCGGTGGACCGGCAGTTCACCTATGCCGTGCCCGAGGGCATGGACCCGCGGCCCGGCCAGCTGGTGGCGGTGCCCTTCGGCCCGCGCACCCTCGAGGGCTTCGTGGTGTCCCTGTCGGAGGAATGCGACCTGCCGCCGGAGAAGGTCCGGCCCATACTGCGCCTTGTGGGCGAGGGGCCGGCGGTGCTGCCGGACCTGATGGAGCTGGCCGAGTGGCTGCACGTGCGCTACCTGTGCAACCTGGTGGACGCGCTGCGGCTGATGCTGCCCGCGGAGATGCGGGGCGGCCGGGTGCGGGAGCGCACCGCCCGCCGGGCGCGGTTGAAACTGTCCGGCGAGGCACTTTCTTCCTTCATCGGGGCCAACCGCCGCGCGCCGAAGCAGCTGGAGCTGGTTCGGACGCTGCAACAGGGCGACGCCGACGCCGCGGGCCTGGACGCCGCCGCGCTGCGGGCGCTGGTGAAGAAGGGCGCGGTGGAGATCTACGCCCGCGAGCAGCGCCGCACGCCCCTCGCGCTGACGGGCGACGCCCGCACCCGGGACCCGGAGCCCACGCTGGAGCAGCGGAAGGCCATCGACAGGCTCGCCGGTGCGCTGGAGCAGGGCGGCGGGCGGTTCCTGCTGCACGGCGTCACCGGAAGCGGCAAGACGGAGGTCTACATCCGCCTGATCCGCCGGGCGCTGGAGCTGGGCCGCACGGCCATCGTGCTGGTGCCGGAGATCGCGCTGACGCCCCAGATGGTGGCCTGGCTGCACGGCCGCTTCGGCGGCGACGCGGCGGTGCTGCATTCCGCGCTGTCCGCCGGCGAGCGCTACGACGAGTGGCGGCGCATCCGCTCCGGGGAGGCCCGGGTGGTGATCGGCGCGCGCAGCGCCGTGTTCGCGCCCCTTGAAAACATCGGCGCCATCGTGGTGGACGAGGAGCACGAGACCACCTACCAGTCCGATCGGCGGCCCCGCTACGACGCCCGGGCCGTGGCCTGGAAG
>JBGUQG010000280.1:0-4397 GCA_045130815.1 Christensenellales bacterium | reverse complement strand
TTATGCGTTTTCCTCCGTCGTCGCGGCGATCTGCGGCGAAGACTTGTGCAGTATGTCCATGAACTCCTCGCCGGTGATGGTCTCGTGCTCGTACAGGTACTTGGCCAGCGCGTGCAGCTGCGGCGCGTTGTCCTGCAGGATCCTATAGGCCTTCCCATACTGGGTGGAAATGAGGTTGCGCACCACCTCGTCGATGCGGTTGGCCGTCTCGGCGGAGCAGGCCAGCGTGGTGTCGCCCCCCAGGTACTGGTTGGTCAGCTGCTCCATGGCCACCATGCCGAACTCCTCGGACATGCCGTAGCGGGTGATCATGGCACGGGCCAGGCGCGTGGCCTGCTCGATGTCGTTGCTGGCTCCGGTGGTGATCTGGCCGAAGATCAGCGCCTCGGCGGCGCGCCCGCCGGTAAAGGTGGCGATCTTGTTCTCCAGCTCCTCCTTGGTCAGCAGGAAGTGCTCGTTCTCCTCCACCTGCATGGTGTAGCCCAGCGCGCCGGAGGTGCGCGGTATGATGGTGATCTTGTGCACCGGCGCGGACTGGGACTGCTTCGCCGCCACCAGCGCGTGGCCGATCTCGTGGTAGGCCACCACCATCTTCTCCTTGTCGCTCATCACCCGGTTCTTCTTCTGGTAGCCGGCGATGATGACCTCCACGCTCTCCTCCAGGTCCGCCTGGGTGACCAGCCTGCGCCCGTCGCGCACGGCCCGCAGCGCGGCCTCGTTCACGATGTTGGCCAGCTCCGCGCCGGATGCGCCGGAGGCCGCCCGCGCCACGGCGGAATAATCGATGTTCTTCTGGGTCTGCACGTTCTTGGCGTGCACCTTCAGTATGGCCTCGCGGCCCTGCAGGTCCGGAAGCTCCACCGGCACGCGCCGGTCAAACCGGCCGGGGCGCAGCAGCGCCGGGTCCAGGCTCTCGGGCCGGTTGGTGGCCGCCAGGATCACCACGCCCTTGCTGCCGTCAAAGCCGTCCATCTCCGTCAGCAGCTGGTTCAGGGTCTGCTCCCGCTCGTCATTGCCGCCGATGCGGCCGTCGCGCTTGCCGCCGATGGCGTCCACCTCGTCGATGAACACGATGCAGGGCGCCTTCTCATTGGCCTGCTTGAACAGATCGCGCACCTTGGCCGCGCCCATGCCCACGAACATCTCCACGAATTCCGAGCCGGAGATGGAGAAGAAGGGCACGTTGGCCTCGCCGGCCACGGCCTTGGCCAGCAGCGTCTTGCCCGTGCCGGGAGGGCCCACCAGCAGCGCGCCCTTGGGCATCTTCGCGCCGATCTCCTCATACTTCTTCGGGTTGTGCAGGAAATCGACGATCTCCGACAGGATCTCCTTGGCCTCGTCCTCGCCGGCCACGTCGTCAAACTTGATGCCGCTGGTGCTCTTGACGTACACCTTGGCGTTGCTCTTGCCCATGCCGAACATCATGCTGCCCGCGCCGCCGCCGGCCTTTTCCAGCAGCTTCTTGCTGAACAGCTGGCCCAGTCCGATCATGATCACCAGGGGCAGCACCCAGGAGATCAGCAGCGACAGGATCGGCGACATCTGCTCCACGATCTGGCTGGAGAACTTCGCGCCGGAGGCGTACAGCCGCTGCGTGAGCTCCGGATCGTCCATCAGGCCGGTCTTGTAGAAGCTGCCGGAGGCGTCGGTGAAGATGATCTGGTTGTCCTCCACCATCACCTGGGTGACCTGCTTGTCCTCGGTCATGCGCATGAATTCGCCGTAGTCCACCTCGGTGACCCTGGGGCTGAACAGCATCGGCGCGATAAAGTAGTTGAACAGTATGATCGCCACGATCGCCACCACATAGTAAAACACCAGCGGTTGTCTCGGCTTTTTGACTTCGTTCATTCTGGCACCTTCCTTTTTGATTGTGAAACCACTATACAGCACTATTATAAACCCTGTGTCAACCAAATGTCAAGGATAGTCAAATTTACAATAATCCCAGCCGGTTCCGCATATACTACTCCCAAAAACGCGGAAGGAGCACACCCATGAATCCATTTGAGCTGAAACCGGAGTCCCTTGAAAAGCTGATCATGAACTGGAGCCAACTGACGCCCATCCCCTATGATGCCCGCGCCGTGGACCCCTACACCCGCTGCCGGGTGATCCTGATGAACGGCACGGAATTCGAGGCGGTATGGTACTCCCATCAATTCTCCCGCCACACCGGCGACAACGAGCTGCGGCGGCAGGTCGCGCTGCTGCGCCGCCTGGAGCAGCAGCAGCAAAAGCTGGTGGCGGCGCTGAAGCCGCCGGAGGAGACGATCCTCGCCCACACCATCGGCTACGAGCAGCTGGCCGTGGATCTGACGGCGATGCTGGCCCAGCGGGAGGACAACCCCTACGTGAAGCAGGCGCTGGATTTCGCGCTGCTGGAGGACTTCGACCACCTGTACCGCTACGCGGACCTGATGGATTTCGACGACCACGCCCACGCGGAGACGCTGGTGGGCGGCTACACGGAGATCATGCCCGGCAGGCCAACCATCGCCCACCACCGGCATCCCTTCGATTCGGTGAAGTTCCACATCCAGAACCGGTCCGCCTCGCCCATGACCCGCCTGTGCACGGCCATCATCACCGCCGCCGAGCAGCAGACCATGAATTATTATATGAATGTTGCCGGCTTCTATCCTACCGCCTGGGGCCGCAGGCTGTACCGGGAGATCGGCATGGTGGAGGAGCAGCATGTCACCCAGTACGGCAGCCTCATGGACACGGACCAAAGCTGGCTGGAGGGATGCCTGAACCACCAGTACACTGAGTGCTATCTGTATTGGTCGGCCATGGAGACGGAGACCGATCCGCGGATCAGGGGCATCTGGGAGATGCTGTTTGCGCAGGAGGTGAGCCACCTGCACGCCGCGGCGGACCTGCTGGAGACCTACGAGGGCAGGGAGGCCGCCCAGGTGATCCCGGACGGCACGTTCCCGGACCCGCTGCTGCTCACCGGCAACATCGAATACGTGCGGGGCGTGCTGGGCGGCACCGTGTGCAACACCGCCCTTCGGGAGGATTGGATCAATGTGAACGACCTGGGCCCCGGCGCGGATTTCTTCAAATACCAGGGCATCGTCAACGCCGATGTGAACGATGTGGAGAGCCACGCGATCATCGAAAGGCTGATCCGGCGGGACGGCGAGGACTACCGCTTCGAGACCGCGCCGAACCCGGTGCCCGCCCTGCGCAACCGTCGGGCGGACAATACCGACGTCGGTCGGGTCCAGGGCGCGGAGTGCTGATAAAGGGGCCCGCGGCATGTCGCCGCGGGCCCCTGCCCCTTGTATCAACGCGTCAGGCTCTGCACGATCTCCCTGAAGGCCATGCCCAGGCTGGCCTTTACCAGCACGCAGTCGCCGTCCCGTATGATGCCCTCCAGCCGCTCCAGCAGCGCGGGCTTGTCCGGGAAGTACAGCGTATCGCAGCCACCGTCCCGCGCGCCCTCCACGGTATTGACCGACAGCGGGCCGCAGCCGACCACCAGGTCGATGCCCTTTTGGGCGGCGTACTCGCCCACGCCCCGGTGCAGCTGCGCGCCGGCGGGCCCCAGCTCCAGCATATCGCCGAGGATGCACACCCTGCGCCCGCCGGTGAGCTCCGCCAGGGAATCCAGCGCGGCCCTGCAGGAATTGGGATTTGCGTTGTAGCAATCGCTGACCAGGGTAAAGCGGCCCGTGTGGATGATCCTGGCCCGCTCGCCCACGGTCTGGAAGAGCGCGACGCCCCGGGCGATCTCATCGCCGGTCAGGCCGAATTCCAGGCCCACGGCGGCGGCGGCCAGCGCCGCGCTGGCCAGGTGGCTGCCGAAGGCGGGAATCCGGATCGGGAACGCACCGCCCGCGTGGCGCACCGTCAGCTCGACGCCCGCCTCGCCCAGGTTCTTCACGTCCTCGCCCCGCACGTCGCAGCCCTCGGACAGGCCGTAGGTGACACGGCGCATGTTCGGGCGGCACTGCCGAAGCAGCGGATCGTCGCCGTTGAGCACCGCGAGGCCGCTCTCGTCCATGCCCTCGAATATCTCGGACTTGGCCCGCAGCACGCCCTCCCGGCTCTTCAGGAATTCCAGATGCGCGTCGCCGATCACGCTGAACACGGCCACGGTGGGCCGGACGATGCGGGTCAGGCGGCGCATCTCGCCGAAGTCGGAAATGCCCATCTCCACCACCGCGGCGCGATGGCCCTCCTCCAGGCCCATCAGCGTCCAGGGCACGCCCAGCTCGTTGTTCTGGTTTCCCCGGGTCTTGTGGGTCTCGAAGCGCCGGGAGAGCACCGCCGCGATCATCTCCTTGGTGGTGGTCTTGCCCACGCTGCCGGTAATGCCGATCACGGGGATGTCGAAGCGGGAGCGGTGCCATGCCGCCAGCGCGCCGGTGGCCCCCAGCGTGGAA
>JBGUQG010000279.1:0-4520 GCA_045130815.1 Christensenellales bacterium | reverse complement strand
CAGAGATGTACACGTCGATGGCGTTGTCCCTGTCCGGGCGGCCGATGTCCTCCCGGAAGGGCAGGTTCAGGACCTTCTCATGCTGCCTGAGGTGCCAGTTGTCGGCCTTGCCGCCTGCCAGGCGGGTGCAGTGGATGCGGCTCTGCTGGCCCGCGCCAACGCCGATGGCCTGGCCGTCCTTCACGTAGCACACGGAGTTGGACTGGGTGTACTTCAGCGTGATCAGCGCCACCAGCAGGTCCTTCTTCTGGGCCTCGGTGAGGGTCTTGTTCTTCGTGACCACGTTGGAAATCATCTCATTATTGATCTCCAGCGCCTGGCGGCCCTGCTCGAAGGTGATGCCGAACACCTGCTTGCGCTCGGTCTCCTCGGGCACGTAGGCGGGATCGATCCTGATGATGTTGTAGCCGCCCTTGCGCTTTTCCTTCAGTATGGCCAGCGCCTCGTCGGTGTAGCCGGGGGCGATGATGCCGTCGGACACCTCGTGGCGGATCAGCTGGGCGGTGGGCGCGTCGCACACGTCGGACAGGGCGATGAAATCGCCGAAGGAGGACATGCGGTCCGCGCCGCGGGCGCGGGCGTAGGCGCAGGCCAGCGGGGACAGCGCCATGTCCTCGGGCACGAAATAGATCCTGCGCAGCACGTCGGAAAGCGGATTGCCGATGGCCGCGCCGGCGGGGCTCACATGCTTGAAGGAGGCCGCGGCGGGCATGCCGGTGGCCTTCTTCAGCTCGGCGACCAGCTGCCAGCTGTTCAGCGCGTCCAGGAAGTTGATATAGCCGGGACGGCCGTTCACGACCTCCAGCGGCAGCTCGCCGCCCTCCATGAAAATCCTCGAGGGCTTCTGGTTGGGGTTGCAGCCGTACTTCAGTTGAATCTCATGTGCCATGGTGATCGCCCTCCGTTACGCGTTCGCGTTGATGATGGATGTGTCGGTCCTGCCGGTGATAAGGTCGCGGGTGCAGACCCACAGGGAGACCTTGTTGTCCTTGTCCAGGCCGTCCCACAGCGCCCTGGCCAGCTCGAAGGCGGAGGCGTCGTCCAGGGCCACCGTCTCCGGGTCGCCGGTAAAGCTTGGGATCGGGTTGCCGTCCTTCAGGTAGGTGTGCAGGAAGTAGCCCTTCCCCGCCTCCACCCGCTCAAACCGCCAGAACACCCGGTGACAGCAGCTGCCCTGGGCGTCTCCGGCGCGCAGTATGGCCATCTCCAGGCTGAAATCCCCGTCGCTGAAGGTCGCCATCGCGCTGACCCGTGGGGTGAAGTTGGGGGCGTCCGGCTCGAAGGTGCGGGTCATCAGCGCGTCCACGAAGGTGGCGTCCTCGCCGATGTAATCGTGGATGGTGTCGGTCTGGTCGCCGTTGGTGACGATCATCTTGTTGTCGATGGTCCTTACCGGGCAATAGATGATCAGGCTGGGGTCCACCATCTTCGACGGGTCAAAGGCCTCGGTGCGGATGCCGCCGGGCTGCTCCACGAACACGCGGTTGCGGCTGTTCACGCTGCGTCCCATGATGAAGTAGGCCATCACGGCCCGCTTGCCGTCCGCGCTCTTGCCCATGATGATGCCGCGGCCCGGATAGGTGGTCGCGCCGACGGCCTGCTGTGCGTTAAGCATATTCTTATTCCTCCCTCATTCCCAATTGCTTGGCTACCATCTCCGTCGCCCGGGGCAGCAGGATCCATTCGGCCTGCTCCATCACCCGTCGCTGGAGGATCTCGGGGGTGTCCCCCTCCTGAATGTCCACGGCCTTCTGGCAGATGATCCTGCCGCCGTCCGGGATCTCGTTGACATAGTGGACCGTCGCGCCGGTGACCTTCACGCCGTAGTCCAGCGCGGCCCGGTGCACCCGAAGGCCGTAGAAGCCCTCGCCGCAGAAGGACGGGATCAGCGACGGATGCACGTTGATGATCCTGTCCGGATAGCGGTTCACGAAGTCGGCGGAGAGTATCGCCATGAAGCCCGCCAGCACGATCATGTCGATCTCATGCGCCGACAGGATGTCCAGCAGCCGCGCCTCGAAGTCGGCCCGGGGCTCACCCTTTGCCCGCAGGCAGAGGGCCGTGGGGATGCCGGCCTTCCGCGCCCGCTCCAGCGCGTAGGCCCCGGCGTTGTTGGACACCACCAGCGAAAGCACCCCGTGGGGAATCTCCCCCCGTCCCGCGGCGTCGATCAGGGCCTGCAGATTGGTGCCGCCGCCGGAGACCAGCACCGCGACGCGCGTCCTCATACCAGCGCCACCCTTTCCTCGCCGGGCACGACCTCGCCGATGATCCGTGCGTCCTCGCCGCAGGCGCGCAGCACCCGCACAGCCGCGTCCGCATCCGCGGAGGATACGGTAAGGCACATGCCGATGCCCATGTTGAAGGTATTGTACATGTCCCGCATGGGGATGTGGCCCGCGCTGGCGATGCGCTCGAACAGCGGCACGGGGCCGATCCTGCCCAGGTCGATGCAGGCGGTGAGGCCTTCGGGCAGGCTGCGCGGAATGTTCTCATAGAAGCCGCCGCCGGTGATGTGGCTGGCCGCCTTCACCCGCACGGTCTCCGCCAGCTTCAGCACGGGCCTGACGTAGATGCGGGTGGGCTCCAGCAGCGCCTCGCCCAGGGTGCGGCCCAGGTCGTCGCAGTAGAAGTCCAGGCCGCCGTTCTCCACATCGAACACCTTGCGCACCAGCGAAAAGCCGTTGGAGTGCACGCCCGAGGAGGGCAGGCCGATCAGCGCGTCCCCGGCCTTCACCGAGGCGGGATCGAAGATCCTGCTCTTCTCCACCACGCCCACGGAGAAGCCCGCCAGGTCGTACTCGCTTTCGGGATAGAAGCCGGGCATCTCGGCGGTCTCGCCGCCGATCAGCGCGCAGCCCGCCTGCACGCAGCCCTCGGCCACGCCGGACACGATCTGCGCGATCTTTTCCGGCACGTTCCTGCCGCAGGCGATATAGTCCAGGAACACCAGGGGCTTTGCGCCGCAGCACACGATGTCGTTGACGCACATGGCCACGCAGTCGATGCCCACGGTGTCGTGCTTGTCCATCAGGAAGGCCAGCTTCAGCTTGGTGCCCACGCCGTCGGTGCCGCTGACCAGCACCGGGTGCTCAAGCCCGGTCATATCCAGCTCGAACAGCCCGCCGAACCCGCCGATCCCGGACACCACGCCCGGTATATTGGTCCGCGCGATGTGCTGCTTCATCAGCTCAACGGCCCTGTAGCCCGCGGTAATGTCGACACCCGCCGCGGCATAGCTTTCAGATCGTGATACACTATTCGCCATATTCACTCTCCACTCTCATTCGTCCACGCCCCGCTCGAACCGGGTCTTGTCCGGCTTTTTGGGCGGGGTCGTGGGATACTTGCCGTCAAAGCATGCGGTGCAGAAGCCGGTGGTATTCTCCGCCAGCTTGTGGGCGTTCTCGCAGGACAGGTAGCCCAGCGAGTCCACGCCGATGATCCTGGCGATCTCGTCCACCGTGTGCTTGTAGGCGATCAGGTTCTCCTGGCTGTCCACGTCGGTGCCGTAGTAGCAGGGATAGAGGAACGGCGGCGCGCTGGAGCGCATGTGCACCTCCACCGCACCGGCGTCGCGCAGCAGCTGCACGATGCGGGCGCAGGTGGTGCCGCGCACGATGGAATCATCCACCAGCACCACGCGCTTGCCCTTCACCGTGGCGGAGACCGGGTTCAGCTTGATGCGCACCTTGTTCTCGCGGTCGGACTGGGTGGGCTGTATGAATGTCCTGCCGATGTACTTGTTCTTGATAAAGCCGATGCCGTAGGGGATGCCGGAGGTCTTGGCGTAGCCGATGGCCGCGTCCAGGCCGCTGTCCGGCACGCCGATGACCACGTCGGCGTTGCAGGGATGCTCCAGGGCCAGGAAGCTGCCCGCGCGCTGGCGGGCCATGTGCACGCTGGAGCCGTCCACCACGGAATCCGGGCGGGCGAAGTAGATGTATTCAAACACGCACAGCGCTTTCCTGCACTTGCCCACATGGCTGTCGTCGCTGCGCATGCCCTTCTTGTCCACGATCACGACCTCGCCGGGCTGTACGTCCCGCAGGAAGGTGGCGCCAACCGCGTCCAGCGCGCAGGTCTCCGAGGCGAAGATCACGCTGCCGTCCGGCCGGGTGCCGATGCACAGCGGATGGAAGCCGTGGGGGTCGCGGGCCGCGATCAGCTTCTTGGAGGACATCACCACAAAGGAATACGCGCCGTCCAGGCGGTCCATGGCGCGGCTGACCGCCGCCTCGATGGAGGGCGCCTTCAGCCGTTCGCGGATGATGACGTGGGCGATGATCTCTGAATCGCTGGTCATGTGAAAGATGGAGCCGTTCAGCTCCAGCTCCTCCCGCAGCTCGCCGGCGTTGGTCAGGCTGCCGTTGTGGGCCAGCGACATCAGGCCCTTGACATGGTTGACCACGATGGGCTGGGCGTTCTGCACCGGGTTGATGCCCGCGGTGCCGTAGCGCACGTGACCGACGGCCATGTTGCCCCGGCCCAGGTATTCCATCACCTGGGGCGTGAACACG
>JBGUQG010000278.1:0-6384 GCA_045130815.1 Christensenellales bacterium | reverse complement strand
TACAGTATCTCCAGCTTGGTGTTCTTCGACACATCCAGCTCGCCGATCGCGTTGTCGCCGCAATACAGCTTGACCAGCGCCTTGCATTTGCTCAGGTCCAGCTTGGTCAGCTTGTTCTTCTCCACATCCAGCTCCTTCAGCGCCCTGCACTTGGTCAGATCCAGCTTCTTCAGCTTATTGATGCTGGCCCCCAGCTTCTCCAGCTTGGTGTTATGGGTCAGATCCAGCCTGGTCAGATTGTTCTCCCAGCAGTACAGCTCCCTCAGGGCCGTATTCTTGCTGACATCCAGCTTCGTCAGCCCGTTGCAGTTGCAGGCCAACACCTCCAGATTGGGGTTCCTGCTCACATCCAGGGTCTTGATCATGGTCCGCTGCACAAACAGCTCCCTCAGGTTCGGGAAGCGCTCGATGCCCTTCACGCTGGCGCAGGCGCCCCGGACATTCTCGTCGTCCGAGCCGACGTAGATCCCCTCGACCGCCGCGGCCTCGCCGTCGGACAGGAAGCCGTCGCCGTTCTCGTCGAAGCCCGCCCGCAGATATTCGCGCAGGGTCTCGTCCGGGAAACCGGCCGCGTCAAACCACACGCCGAAGCTGGCCAGCACCGTATTACCGGAAACCAGCTGCGCGCAGACCGGGGTGTGCAGAGAATAGTTCTCCAGATCCTCGGGATCCGTCCAGACGGCCGCGTCTTCGGTCAGATCGCACTGTGCGCTCCCGATCAGATTCTTCAGCCTGTCGCTGGCGATATCCAGCTTTGCGATCAGATTGCCATTGCACCAGAGGGACTGCAGCTTGGTGTTCCTGCTGATATCCAGCGCCGTCAGCTGGTTGCCGTCGCACCACAGCTGCCACAGCTCGGGACAGCCCGTGACGTCCAGCTCCGTCAGCTGATTCATGCCGCAGCGCAGCGATTCCAGCCCGGTATTCATGCCGAGGTCGATCGACGACAGCTGGCATTCGCCGAAATCCAGCCAGGCCAGCTGCGTACAGTTGCGCACGTCCAGCTGTGTGATCGAGGGATTGCCCCAGCAGTACAGCTCCTTCAGGGCCGGGTTATTGCTGACATCCAGCGACGTCAGCGCGTTGCTGTGGCAGACCAGCACCTCCAGCCGGGGATTCCCGCTCACGTCCAGGTCCCGGATCGAGGTCCGTTGGACGAACAGCTCCTTCAGGTTCGTAAACAGCGCGATGCCCTCCAGGCTGGCGCACTCGCCCCGGGCAGCTTCATCATCCGAGCCCAGGTAGATGCCCTCGACCGCCGCGATCTCATCATCGGACAGGAAACCGTCGCCGTCCCCGTCGAAGTTTGCCTGCACGTAATTGCGCAGCGTCCCGTCCGGAAAGCTGGCTTCGTCGATCGCGACGCCCTGCCCGCCCTCTGCCGGCATCACCGCGGCGTCGGCCTGAGCGTCCGCTTCGGCGACAGCCATATCCTCGGTCCAGAGCGTGACCTCCGCCTCCTCAGGAATCTCCGCCTCCATGGACGCGGTTTCGATCTCGAGCCCCTCCGCCAATGCCCCCGACGCGCCCAGCGCAAGCAGCACGACCAGAGCCAGCAAAAGCACAAGAGTCCTGTTCAACATAGGGTTCTCCTCCTTTGATCTGATGTGGACAGCCACATTTTAGCATAGACGCTCAGGCATTTGGTGCTCCGGCTGGTAGACTTTTCCCATCGGATGGCCAAAAAGGTTGCATTGGAATCGGCGGAAATGCTATACTGCACACAAACGGGTTGAGAGGCAGGTATGGATATGGACACCACGAAAACCGAAGCCACGATCAGCACGGGCAGGCTGCTGAAGGATATCCGCGCGGCCCGCTGCCCCGAGGAGGCGTCCGCCTGGCACAGGATGAACGGGGAGCCGAGCCTGCAGGCGGTGCTCTACCACATGATGGAACAGCGCTCCCTCTCCCCCAAGGATATGATCCAGGCCCTCGGCGTGCAGCGATCCTATTACTATCACATACTCAGCGGCGTCAAAAAGCCCTCGCGCAACATGATCCTGCGGATCGGCTTCTGCCTGAGGGCGGACCTGAAGCAGATGCAGCGGCTTCTGCGGCTGGCCAACGCCTCGACCCTGTATCCGCGGGTGCAGCGGGACGCGCTGCTGATCTACGCCATTCAGAACAAATACTCCGACGTCCAGGTCAACGAGCTGCTGCTTCAAAGCGACCTGCCGCCCCTGTACCGCTATGAATAGTCCGTCGACCTTCCCCGCGTCGCTCGAGGGGGAATACTACTTCATCCGCTGCGAGAAGTACGCCCGGCACAGCGCCGCGTTCTTTGGCGTTCAGAAGGCCACGGGGCGGCAGGTCCTCATCAAGCTCGCCCCTTCCGCGGAGGATGGCCGGACCCTTCGGAACGAATACGATCTGCTGAAGCGGCTTGAGCAGCTTCACGCGCCCGCCGCCGCGCTGTTCCCCCGGGCCGTGGAATGCCGCGAGCTGCCCGAGGGCTTTGCGCTGATCCGGGAATACATTCCCGGCCAGTCGCTGGAGGCCTATGTGGAATCCGAGCAGGCCTGCCCGGGCATCGACAGGGACACCGCCGTCCGGTGCGTGGCCTCGGTGCTGGAGCAGCTGGCGCTGCTGCACAGCCTGAATCCGCCCCTCATCCATCGGGACATCAAGCCCCAGAACGTCATCATTGACCGCTGGGGCAAATGCCATCTGATCGACCTGGGCATCGCGCGGGCATGGCAGGAGGACGCCGCCGCGGACACCAGCGTGATGGGCACGGGCATCACCGCCCCGCCGGAGCAGTTCGGCTATCGGCAGACCGACCCCCGCAGCGACATCTATTCGGCGGGAGTGCTGCTGCGCTACTGCCTGACCGAGCGGTACGACGAGGCCGCCGACGGGGAGATCGACGCGGACCTGCGCCGCGTCGTCCGGAAGGCCACCCAGTTCGACCCGAAAAAACGATACCGGCGGGCGGAGGACATGCTGCGCGCGCTGAAGCCCGGCAGGACGCCGTGGCGTCGGCGCAGGGCGGCGGTCCTCGCCCTGCTGGCGCTCGCGGCGACGCTGGCCTGCCTTGTGTGGCTGCGCCTGCGCCCGGCCGGCTTCACGCTCAGCGAGGAGATGTTCGCCGAGGCGCCGGAGATCTGGGCCTGCTACAAAAACAACGGAATGTACCCCTGCGGCGTCCGCGCCTACCTGAACCCCGACGGTCTGCGCCTCACCGCCCACGAGGGGGACATCCGCTTTTCCGGGATCGGCTGGCGGCGGGAGCGCCTTTCCGGCGGCGCGCTGAGGGCCGTGCTGGACGCCCTGCGCGATTCCGGCATCCCCATTCACGAGATCGTGCTTCAGAACTTCCGTATTGAAGCCCTGGATCCCCTGGCAGCGGCCTGGTCCTGCCCGCTGTCGCTGATCATCGACAGCTGCGCCCTGCCCGAGGACTGGTCCGTTCTCGGCGACATGGGCGATGCACTGGAAAGGCTGTGCGTCAGCGGCGAATACGACGCGAGCGACCTTTCCTGGATGTCCTCCCTGACCTCGCTCAAATGGCTGGCCCTCGGCGGAGCGGACATGGACCTGGAATCCATCCTGAAAATGGACTGGCTGCCGGACGTCACTCTGGGCCAGGCCGGCATCGAGGACCTGACCCCCTTTGTCCGCATGACGAATCTCACGGAGCTGTCCCTCCCGGGCAACCAGATCCGCGACCTCTCGCCCCTGGCCGACATGGCCCGGCTGGAATACCTGTACGTCAACGAAAACCTTGTGGAAGACCTTTCCCCGCTCGCGGAGCTGAAAAACCTGAAATATGTGGACGTGACCGGCAACCGCATCGCCGACTTCTCTCCCATCGAGCGGGACGGCATCGAGATCGTCGGTCGGGACGAACAGCGCGTCGGCTTTCGGTAGAACGGCCTGAACGCGAGGAAGAGCACAGAAATACGAAACTCGGGCCGGTGTGAAAGGATCACACCGGCCCGCGCATTGTCAAAACCGCTGGGTGATATAGCAGGGCTTCCGGTAGAACACCTTCCGGGCTTCCCCGATATCGCCATGCAGCTTTACATACGGCAGCCATTCGGGGTCGAGGTCCATGCAGCCCACCAGCAGGCGGCTGAAATCCTGTATGGTCAGTTCCACGTCCGGGGCGGCGTCGGTCCTGCGCACGCCGTTCTCCCCGCCGGGGGCGAAGGCGACCTCGAAGGTCCCGTTGTTTTCGGGGATCTGTCCGTCCGCCACGGCGACGCGCAGGCGGCCCTCCCCCTTCGTCCGGGCCAGGCGCAGGGCCTTCTCCACGTTCACCACCCGAACCATGCCCCGCTGGACGAGGGTGCGCTGCACGGTATCGAGGTTGAACTCCGGCAGTATGGCTTGGGGGTCCACGTCCACGGGCATGGGCACCAGCGCGTGGCTGTGGTCGGCGGCGAAGCGCTTCAGCAGCACGAGCAGCCCCTCCAGCCCCTTCCGGTCAGTAAAGCCGGCGCGGGTGCAGGTCAGCTCCTGGCCGGGGCGGGCCTTCAGCCGGGCGTAGGCGCGGGGCGCGCCGGCATCGTCATAATAAACGTAGGCGTATTCCCGGGTCACGAAGGGGTCCTCCGCCGTCCACAGGTATTCGGTGTCCCCGCCGAACACGGCGCAGTTGTAGCGTCTTGCCCGGGCGAGGTCGATTTCCCGGATGTCCGCGGCCAGGTCGCTTTCCGGCTCGCTGAGCCGCACTCGGCCCGCGACGGCGCAGTCCGGCAGCCCCGCCAGCCGAAGCCGCCAGCGGGCCTCGTCGCAGGCCAGCTCGTAGCCGAACTTGCGGTAGAAAGCGTTGGAGAAGGGGTACAGGTAGGAAAGGGTCATGCCCCGCTCGTACATGTCCGGCAGCGCCGCCTCAAAGCAGCGCCGGATCGCGCCGCGGCGGCGGTACTGGGGCAGCGTGGCCACGCCGCCGATGCCGCCCATGACGATCTCGTGCCCGTCGAAATTGGCCCGCCACGGGATCACGCAGAAGGTGGCCATCATCGTCGCATCGTCGTCCTCGAAGGCGGCCCAGTGGCTGTCCCAGTGGGCGTCGTCGGCTGAGCGCGCGGGCTGGGTCAGGCGGCAGAAGAAGTCCATCGGCGAAAGCGCCGCGTTCTCCATCGGGTATTCAAAGGCCAGCGCCGACAGCGCGCAGCAGCGCTTCAGCTCCTCCGGCCTGATCCTGCGGATGATCATGGCATATCCCCCCCTCCGGGGTATCATAGCGGATAACCGGGGCGTTGTCAACCGGCCTTTCCCGGCAATTATGATACAAACCTTAACACACAGGTCTTTTCAAACCCATCTATTTATCGTATAATATGAAGGATGAAATATTTACCGCCGTGAAGCGGGATATTATGATGGAGGAATGACCATGGCAATCATCGATAAGATCAAGGCAAAGGCAAAGGCCGACGTGAAGCACATCGTGCTGCCCGAGGGCGAGGAGATCCGCAACGTGCAGGCCGCGGTGATGATCCGCGATCAGGGCCTGGCGAAGCTGACCTTGCTGGGCAACCCCGACAAGGTGAAGGAGGTCGCCGCGGGCGCGGACCTGACCGGCATCGACATCATCGATCCCACCGTCAGCGACAAGGCCCCGCTGTACGCCGCCACGCTGTACGACCTGCGCAAGGCCAAGGGCATGACCGAGGAGGAGGCCGCCCAGAAGGTGGCCGACCCGATGTACTACGGCATCATGATGGTCAAGCTGGGCGACGCGGACGGCCTGGTCTCCGGCGCGATCCACTCCACCGGCGACATGCTGCGCCCCGCGCTGCAGGTGATCAAGAGCAAGCCGGGCATGAAGACCGTGTCCTCCTGCTTCCTGATGGAATGCCCCAACAGGGATTACGGCGACAACGGCGTGATGATCTTCTCCGACTGCGGCGTCATCCCGAACCCCACCGCCGAGGAGCTGGCGAACATCGCCCTGGGCGCGGCGGATTCCGCCCGTTCCCTGGCCGGCATGGAGCCCCGCGTGGCCATGCTCAGCTTCTCCACCAAGGGCAGCGCCAAGCATGAAAGCGTGACCAAGGTGCAGGAAGCCACCCGCATCGCCCAGGAGATGGCCCCCGACCTGATGCTGGACGGCGAGCTGCAGCTGGACGCCGCGCTGGTGGAAAAGGTCGGCCAACTGAAGGCACCCGGCAGCAAGGTGGCCGGACACGCCAACGTGCTGGTGTTCCCCGACCTGGGCGCCGGCAACATCGGCTACAAGCTGGTGCAGCGCCTGGCGGGCGCGGAGGCCTACGGCCCCATCCTGCAGGGCATCGCCAAGCCCTGCAACGACCTGTCCCGCGGCTGCAGCGCCGAAGACATCGTCGCCACCGTGGCCATCACGGCGTGCCAGGCACAGGCCTGACGGCTTTGGGGGGGGGGGGGGGGGGGGGGCGGGGGGGCTCCCCCACC
>JBGUQG010000277.1:0-9665 GCA_045130815.1 Christensenellales bacterium | reverse complement strand
CCCCCCCCCCCCCCCCCCCCCCCCCCGCCGCTTTTAAGTCGGGCGGAGATGGAACCTTTTGGCCGGGAGACACGTCCCATAGAAAAGCTGTATCGGAGGATGGGATCATGAAGCGAATGTTCAAACGGGCGCTGGCCGCGCTGGTGCTCATGACGCTGCTGGCGGCCGTGGCGCTGCCCGCCAACGCCATGGTGTACGGCAATATCGACCGCTATGCCGAGTCCAGCCTGAAGGTCTGGGAGGACAGCTCGGCCTTTGTGACCGTGGGCAACCGGGTGCACCTGGTGATGTCCGAATACACCGGCGCCGCGCTGAAGAAGCTGGCGCTGAAGTCCTGCATATCCACCGTGCCGACGGTGGCCAAGGTCACTGCCAAGGGCTGGGTGAAGGCGCTGAAGGCCGGCACCACCCGCATCCGGCTGAAGGCGAAGGATGGCAGGCAGTATACGGTGCGGCTGACCGTCGTCAAGTCCTACGCGCCCACCCGCCTCTATTTCCAGCAGGAAAGCGTGACGGCCCATGTCGGCGCGAGGCTGATGCTGGGCCCCTGCCTGCGGGCCAAGCCCGCCACCGGCCTGCTGGCGCTCAACAAGGTGACCTGGAGGAGCGCCGACACATCCGTTGCCACCGTAGATAAGCTGGGCGTGGTCACCCCCCGCAAGCCCGGCAAGGTAAAGATCACCGCCACCTGCGGCAAGCTGAAGGCCACGGTGACGGTGAGGGTGAGGAAGTAGGATTAAGGAACAGGGAACAGGGAACAGGAATAGTGGCTGCCGCGTTTCCTGCAGGGGCGGCGATGCCTTCCCCTTTAGGGGAAGGTGCCCCGAAGGGGCGGAAGAGGTCGTTCCCCATCCCCCGTAGGGGCGGCGATGCGCCGCCCCTATACGTGTGTGGAATGTATAACGGTATGTGTTCTATCACAGCCCTTTTGCCTGTTTCGCCACAAGCGGGCCTGGCTTGCACCGCAACCGTTCCGGCGCCCGTGTCATCCTGAGCGCGGCGAAGGATCTTCTTGCCATGTGAAGGAACCGGATTGCCACGTCGGACAGCCTGACGGCTGCCCTCCTCGCAATGACATGGAACGAGGCGTGAACATTGCGCCTCAAGCGCGGTCAATGGCATTGGTCGTGGCGCGGGCATCGCGCCTCAAGCATTGTCATTGCGAGGAGCCCCGTGTGAACGGGGCGACGTGGCAATCCGGTTTTTCTTTCCATAGCCGCTGTACACTGCCGCTCCGTCCTGCACCGCGGCCGTCCCGGCGTCCGTGTCATTCTGAGCGCGGCGAAGGATCTTCTTTCAACTCTCCGGCCCCGCCTCACAGCGCGGCCAGATTCGCGTCCACCAGCTTTTGCAGGCTCATCAGTATGCCCAGCTTCGCGTGATACCAGGTCAGGCCGCCCTGGAAGTACACGGCGTAGGGCGGGCGGATGGGGCCGTCGGCGCTCAGCTCGATGCTGCTGCCCTGTACGAACGCGCCCGCGGCCATGATCACGTCGCTGTCATAGCCGGGCATGGGCCAGGGCTCCGGGATCACATAGCTGTCCACCGGGGCGGCGGCCTGTATGCCGTGGCAGAAGGCGCGCATGGCCTCGGGAGAGCCCAGCTCCACCGCCTGGATGATGTCGTGGCGGTCCTCGTCGCCGGTGGGCACGACCCTAAAGCCCAGACGCTCATAACAGTTGGCGGCAAATACCGCGCCCTTCAGCGCCCCGGCCACCACGGTGGGGGCCAGGAAGAGCCCCTGGTACAGCGCGGGCATCAGGCCCAGGTTCGCGCCGACCTCCTGGCCCAGGCCGGGGGCGCTCAGCCGGTAGGCACAGCGGGACACGCACTCCTCGCTGCCCACGATGTAACCGCCCACCGGGGCCAGCCCGCCGCCGGGGTTCTTGATCAGAGAGCCTACGGTCATGTCCGCCCCCACGTCCGAGGGCTCGAGGGTCTCCACAAATTCGCCGTAGCAATTGTCCACCATTACCTTCAGCCCTGGCTTGACGGACTTGATGAAGGCGACCAGCTGGCCGATCTGCTCCACCGAAAAGGTGGGACGTGTGGCGTAGCCCTTGCTGCGCTGGATCGTGACCAGCTTCGTCCTTTCGTTGATGGCGGCGCGGATGCCCTCCCAATCGAAGCCGCCGCCGGGGGTGAGCGCCACCTCCCGATAGGAGACGCCGTATTCCTTCAGCGAGCACTTCGATTCCCGGATGCCGATGACCTCCTCCAGCGTGTCGTAGGGCCGCCCCACGGGGCTCAGAAGCTCGTCCCCCGGCAGCAGGTTGGCCGACAGCGCCACAGTCAGCGCGTGGGTGCCGCAGGTGATCTGCGGGCGCACCAGCGCCGCCTCGGTGTGGAATACGTCCGCGTACACCTTCTCCAGCGTGTCCCGGCCCACGTCGTCATAGCCGTAGCCGGTGGTGGCCGCGAAGCAGGGCGCGCTGACCCGGTTCTTCTGCATCGCCGCGATCACCTTCGTCTGGTTGTACTCCGCCACGGCGTCCACCGCCTCAAAGCGCGCCTTCAGGGACGCCAGCACGTCCTCCCCGTATTGATAGACCCTCGGCCCCACGCCCAGGGCCCGGTACATTTCCGTCATTTCCATGCGTCATTTACCTCGATTCCGGCAATATGCCAGGAATTATCATAGCATCAACGGGGCGGGACTGTCAAGGGCGGGGGAGAGGGGACAGTGGACGGTGGACGGTGGACACAGCCACTATTCCCAATGCCCACTGTCCACCCCCTATTTCGCCTTCATCGACTTCACTCGGGACCAGGCGGAATAATAGCGCGTCTTCTTCACGACCTTGTAGCTGCGCACGCGCACCCAGTAGGTGGCTCCGGCCTTCAGCTTTTTGATCACGGTCTTCAGGGTCTCCTGGCCCTTAACGGCGACGGCCTTCGCGCCCTTGAAGCGCTTGTTCGCGGCGTACTGCACCTGATAGCCGGTGACGCCCGCGACCTTCTTCCAGCCGGCGGTCAGCCGCTTCTTGCCGGCGGCCAGCTTCAGGCCGGCGGGCGCCTTCGGGTTGATCCTGAAGGTAGCCTTGGCCGTGCCGGTGTAGCCGCCCCTGCCGGTGATCGTGACCGTGGCCTTGCCGATGGCCTTGTTGTTCTTGTAGGATACGGTGTAATCCGTGCCCTTCCTCAGCGCCTGGCCGTTCAGCTTCACCGTCACGGCGGGCTTGAGGGCCTTGCCGGTCCAGGTCGCGGCCTTCACGCCGATCTTCGCTCCGGCCAGGCTGACCGGCGTTTCATCGACGTCGGTCGGGGGTTCGGTGGCGTCGGGGGCCGTGATGGTGAAGCTGACCGTCACCGTGCCCTTGTAACGCCCCTTGCCCGTGATCAGCACGGCGCCGGCGCCCGGGTCGGTGTTTGCGCCGTAGGCTACGGTGTAGTCCGTGCCCTCCTTCAGCGCCTTGCCCAGCACGGCCACGTCGCTCACCGCGGGCCGGATGGCCGCGCCGGTCCAGGCGTATTCGCCCTGCACGCCGTTGACGATGGTGGAGCTGTCGTTCACGTCGATCCGGGCGACATGCGGCACGTAGTCGATGGTCGTCGTCCAGGCCTCCAGCTGGTCGCCGTTCTGCCTGTTGGCGGTCAGCTCCACCCTGAAGCGCTCGGCATAGGGGATATCGCCCTTCGTCACCAGGCTGTCGATGTAGCTGTGGAGGTTCACGCTCAGCTGGTCGGTATACAGGGACTGGCCCTCCACCGAGTACCAGTACAGGTCGGTCAGGTTCGAGCGCTGCTTCCAGCTGAGCACGCCGGTGCCCGCGTCGTATTTGACGCTGTCCCTCAGCGCGTGCTCCACCACCTCCGGTTCCTCATACCTGGGCAGCGTGGGGTGCAGGTGCTTGTAACTGCCCGCCCAGGTGACGGTATCAAAGGTCTCGGTGTTGTAGGCCTCCAGGTGGAGATCGTGCTCGCCGGTATTTTGCAGCGCGCCCGCCTCGATCAGGCCGTCCAGGTAGGCGTCGATGTCCACGCTGGTGGCGGTGGTCTGCTTCGATTCGGTGAGCTCGCAGGCCCGGTAGTAATAGACATTTGCGAAGGAGATGGCGTTCCAGCTCATCCTGCCGTTCTTGAACGTCACCTTCAACGCCTCCTCGGCCAGGCCCGCGGGCAGGCACAGCGCGATCAGCAGCACGGCGACGAGCGCCGCGCGCGGGAATCTGTGTCGTAGCATATGCATCCCTCCTGATGACACTATAGCAGTCGATTGTGTTCACAACGTGATGTTTCGATGACTCTTGCGCCACGCCGATTGATTCAGGCCTTCCTGGCGATTATAATAATGGCGGAGGACACTATACAGAGAGAAGGGATACCCATGAAAAAGTGGATTTGCGCGCTGCTGGCGGCGCTGATGCTGCTGTCCGCGACCGCGATGGCCTCCGGAGCGAAGCTGACCGAGGCGCAGATGATCTATGAGGACTACGACGGCAACCGCGAGGAAGAGACCGTTGTGGACGAAGACACCCTGCGGGAGCTGCAGGACATGCTGGTGCGGGCTGGCAAAAACAAGGCGGAGCTGGACAACTGCACCCTGAACAGCACGCTGCTGTGCACGATGGACAACGGCGAGATCTACGATTTCTCCGTGGCCACTGACGGCTGCCCCTATATCGTGGACAAGCGCGACGACCAGGCCTACCGCCTGAGCGACGCGGACCGCGACCGCCTGTGGGAGATCTTCTCCCTGGTGCAAGAGGCCATGGGCTACGACGCCGCGATGGTGCTGAACTGGTAAAAAACGCGTATAAGCGACGCTCCCCTCCGGCACAGCCGGAGGGGAGCGTCGCATTTACCTTCCGAAATGCCTGCAAAGGCCCTCCGCGATGGCGTCGGCCATCAGATCGCGGTATTCGTCGCTGGCCAGCAGGCGGTCCTCCCGCTGGTTGGAGATGAAGCCCATCTCGACCAGCACCGAGGGGGTCTCGCTCCAGTTCAGGCTCATGTAGTCGTTGCAGACCTTCGAGCCGTTGTTCCTGCAGCCGCAGCCCTCGCTGATGGCGTCGGTCAGGGCGTCGGCGCAGGCCCGGCTCTCGGCCACCCAATCGCCGTTATCGCGGTAATAGGCGGCGCAGCCCTCCGCCCGGGCGCTGTCCACAGAATCGCAGTGCAGCTGCAGCGCGATGTCCACCCCCGCCTCGTTGAGCATTTGGGCCCGGTCGATGTTGGTCAGCATCACATCGTTGTCGGTGCGGGTGATGACCACCTTCGCCCCCAGGGCCTCCAGCCTGGCTTGCAGCTTCAGGCCGATGGCCAGCACGGTCTCGTATTCGGGCACGCGGGTCCATTGGCCGACGGCGCCGATCTTCACGCCATAGCCTGTCCTGTCGGAGCCGGGGGCCAGGGGAAACCGCTGTGAAATGACGGTGTTCTGATGGCCGGGGTTGATGCCGATGACCAGGCCCGACAGGCGTCCGCCGTCGCCTTCGGCAAACGCGGCCAGGGCGCAGGCGCACAGCGCCAGGCACAGCATCATGGCGGCCAGCTTCTTCATCATGGCTCATCCCTCCCGGGTCCACTATACCACAGGCCGCGAATGGCTGTCAATGACATACAAAAAGAACCGCCCCGCTTTCTTTGCGGAACGGTTCTTTATCGGTTCAGGGATTAGCCCTCGGCCTTCTCCTCGACGGCCTCGGCAGCGTTCTCGACGGCCTCGGTGGCAGCCTCGGTGGCCTCTTCAGCAGCGCCCTCGACGGCGGCAGCAGCCTCTTCGACCTTCTCCTCAGCAGCGTCAGCAGCCTTCTCAGCGGTCTCCTCGACCTTCTCGGCGGCCTCTTCAGCCTTCTCCTCGGCCTTCTCCTCGACCTTCTCGGCGGTCTCCTCGACCTTCTCCTCGACGGTAGCGGCGGCTTCCTCAGCCTTCTTCTCGGCCTTCTTGCAAGCGGTCAGACCGCAGGCCAGCAGGGCCATGACCAGAATCAGAGCAAAGATCTTCTTCATGTCGGTGAACTTCCTTTCGTCTTCTTGTGTGTGCGCATAGCGCCTGTGTTCGATCGTCGCGGGCTTTCGCCCGTTCCCGATCAGCACGACTATTATAATGATCTGTTATGGAAAAAGTAAGCGCGTTGATGTTGCATCGGTGTTGATTCTCTGTGAAAAGTTCGGCGCAGGGGAGAGGGGAGAGTGAGGAGCGGACAGTGGACAGTGGACAGTGGACGGTGGACGGTGGACAGTGGACGGTGGACGGTGGAGTTTTGGTTGAAAGCCTTCGGATTTCTTTGATTCAGGGGAGACCGGATTGCCACGTCAGCCCCTACGGGGCCTCCTCGCAATGACATGGTTCGCAGCAGAGGTTTTCACCCCATACCTCACCCCATGTCGCAATGACTATCCTGCACTTGCTTCACCGCAAACCTCACCTCATGTCGCAATGACAATCCTGATTCCGAGTCACGGCGGACATCACGGCTTCCGCCCATGTCATTGCGAGGACCCTGAACGCAGTGAAGGGGACGCGGCAATCCGGTTCCCGGGCACACAACGCGAAGATCCTTCGCTGACACTCAGGATGACGTCGGTTTGCCAACGTGTCATCCTGAGCGAAGCGAAGGATCTTCGCACATCACAGGCCCCGGGATTACCGCAGCATGGGAACAATGTTCGCGTGGCAGCCACTATTCCTGTTCCCTGTTCCCTATTCCCTGTTTCCTATTCCTTTTCCCTACTTCGTCTTCTTCACCTTCGCCGCGGACCAGGCGGACACGTACTTCACGCCCTTCACGGTCCTGTAGCTTCGTATGCGCACGTAATAGGTCGTCCCGGCCTTCAGCTTTCCGATCACGGTCCTGACGGTATTGGCCTTCTTGACCGTGGTCTTCTTCGCACCGGCGAAGCTCTTCTTCGTGGCGTACTGGATCTCGTATCCGGTGACGCCGGAGGCCTTCTTCCAGCTGGCGGTCAGCTGCTTCTTGCCGGCGACCAGCTTCAGGCCGGCGACCAGCTTCAGGCCGGCGACCTTCTTCGGGTTGATTTTGAAGGTGGTCTTCACCGTGCCGCTGTACTTTTCGACGCCGGTGACGGTGACCGTGGCCTTGCCGACAGCCTTGTTGTTCTTGTAGGATACGGTGTAATCCGTGCCCTGCTTCAGCGCCTGGCCGTTCAGCTTTACCGTCACGGCGGGCTTCAACGCCTTTCCGGTATACAGCTGGGCCCTTACGGACACCTTCGCGCCATTCAGGCTGGTCCGGGGCAGCGCGGGCACCGACTGTTGGGCCACAAGGACCGCGCCGCACAGGCCGCAGTGGCTGCCCTCGGTCAGGCCGGTGCTGGTGTACGTGGGGGCCACGGCGGCGTCGGTGACGGGGGAGTGGTCCAGCGTCGGGATGTCCTGCCGGGTGAGGGTCTGCTTTTTGAACACCGCTTTCGTGAAGCTGGCGGTGTAGGTGGTGGAGCCCATTTTTGTGCAGGTGGGCTCGACCGCCACGGCGGCGGTGGTGGCCACCGTCTCGGCGTCCGCGTGGGCGGCGTCCCGCAGGCAGGGCCGGCTGGCCGTCATGGTCTTGCCGTCCTCGGACAGGGTGTAGCCTGGCCTGCCCCACACGTGGCCCAGCGCGGGCTCTACGTCCTGCTCCACCAGCACCGCGCCGCAGACACTGCAGCGCTTGCCCTCGGTCAGGCCGTCCGCCTCGCAGGTGGGGGCCACGGCGGGGATGACCTCGACGGTGTGCTCGGTGTGCAGGCCGTTTTCGTCGAAGTAATACCGCTTGCCGCCGATGGTGTGCCAGCCCGGGGTCCAGGTGGCGGTCAGCGCGCCGTTGCTGCCGAAATCATAGGTGACACCGTCGATGGTGCGCACGCCGGTGACATATTTGCCGTCGTCGAAACAGTAGGTATAGCCGCCGATGCGCATGAAACCCTGGGGCACGTAGCGGCCGGGGGCCAGCGTCAGCACGGAGGCGGGGTAGGCGTTGCGGGTGGCCTGGTCATAGATGCGATGGGTAACGCCATAGTCCATTTCGGTGTCGTAGCCGCCGGTCGCGCTGCCGGTGCCGCCCGCCAGGAACAGCGCCCCGGCCTGATTGTCTGCGATCCAGTCGGCCATGCCGCCGGTGGCGCGCGCGTCCCAGCCATCCATCCAGGTGACATCCACCAGGTAGTTCCTGCCGTCGTCCATGCGCACCACGTTCCAGGCGTGGGCCCCGCCGTCGCCGTCCGCATAGGCGTCGCCGGACACCAGGAAGCAGCGCACGCCGGTATCAAAGGCGGACAGCTCGCACAGGTACTGGAAGGCCATGGCGTAGCCCTCGCATACCACCTTGGTGGCCGGGTCGCCGTCGAACACCCAGATCAGCTTCCAGGGGTTCTCCTCGGCCATGTCCCAGCCCTTCGAGGCGGCGGGGTCGTTGTAGTCCACCAGGCTGCAGATCTCATAGGCGTAGCCGTACAGCTTGGCGTAGTCCGAGCAGTTGGCATAGCGGTTGACGATGGCCTTCGCGTTGGCGGCGGCCTGCTTTGCACCGGCGATGACCCCGGTGTTCACCGTGTACGGCTCGCTGTCGGCGTATTGGGACAGCACGGGCAACTGGAAGGTATAGTTATCGTCCAGCGAAACCAGCACGTAGTCGTCCAGCGTTTCGTCGTATTTGGCCTGACAGCCGGGGCCGGAGCAGGAAATGCCGCTGCTGTAGCGGTTGAACCAGTACAGCTCGTAGCTGCAGTCGAGCCAAAGCGCCTCTGAGATCAGACCGAGGTCAAAGCTCAGCAGGTTGAAGAAGGCATCTGACATGCGATCGAAGCTCTCGTGGGTGGGCCAGCCGTACTCGTCATATACCGCCTCCACGCCCAGGTCGGCGAAGGTGAAGGCGGTCTTGCCCAGCAGGTCCGCGATGGAGATCTGCACGGTGGTGGAGGCGCGGTTGCCCGCGGCGATATCGATGATCGCCTGCTTCAGCCGGTTGTAGATTGCGCGCTCCAGCCCCTTCAGCTCCCGGCCGGCGTTGGTGGTGGCCAGCGGCGGCGTCCTGCGGTTGGGGTAGAATATGGGCCGGGTATAGGCGGCGAACAGCGCGTCGGCGCTGCGGTCGTCGCCGATCGCGGTGGAGAAGCTGCTCTCCGCGCCGGGATAGAAGCGCTCTGCGCCGGGGTTGACCTCCGCCGGGACGGACGTGTCATCGCCCTGGGGCAGGCCAAGCTCGACCTCGCCCTCCTCAAGCGCCTCGTCCGGTCCGAGCACGATCACATCGTCCCCGGCTTCGGCGGCGGACACGGCGAAGTCGCCCTCTTGCCAGGCGGTCAGGTCGTCGCCCGGCAGGGCCTCGCCCTCCACCCAAAGGCCGTTGCCATCGCCCGCGGTCCAGGCCTCGGACACCGGGGTATCCACGTCCGCGGAGATAATCTCCTCCGCCGCGGCGGGCAGCGCTGACGCGCAGAGCAGGCACAGCGCCAGCAGCAAACTCAATGTCTTCTTCATGAAAAAACACACCCCCACCGATTGTTTTGGAATATTCTTCCAATATTATAACATGACGGTGGCGTGTGACGCAAGAGAAAAGGGAATACGGAGAGCGGAGAATTAAGAGTGGACGGTGGACAGTGGACGGTGGACAGTGGAGTTTTGGTTGAAAGCCTTCGGATTTCTTTGATTCAAGGGGGACCGGATTGCCATGTCAGCCCCTGCGTGGCCCCTGAACGCAGTGAAGGGGACGTGGCAATCC
>JBGUQG010000276.1:0-3061 GCA_045130815.1 Christensenellales bacterium | reverse complement strand
GATGTACAGCCGGTTCTCCACGGCGCTGTAGAACAGCCCCGCGGCCAGCCGCCTGTCGTCCGGGCGCAGCCGGGCCTCCTCCAAACGGCGGTCCAGCGCCTGGGAAGCGTAGGCGTCGCCCCGCACCACGTCCTGCAGCGCCCGAAGCGCCGCGTCGCGGGCTGACAATTTGGAATTGGAACGGCGCTGCGGTCGGGAATCCCTGCCGTCAGGCCGACGGTTCCTGTTCCCTGTTCCCTGTCCCCTGTTCCCTCTGAAATCACTCATCCTCTGTGTTCCTTCCGAATACCGTGCCGACCCCGATCTTCTTTCCCGTCAGATACGCCTTCGCGGCCATGCGCTTGCCGCCGGGGGCCTGCAGCTCCAGCACCTCCAGCGCGCCCTCGCCGCAGCGCACCACCAGGCCCTCCTTGGGGCCGGAGGCGATCACCGTGCCGGGCGCGGCGTCGCTGTCGCAGGCCACCGCCCGGGCCAGCAGCAGCTTCAGGCGGCCCTCCGGCATGTCGGTGTACGCGCCGGGCCAGGGATTGAAGCCCCGCACGCGGCAGGCGATCTGCCGGGCCGCAAGGCTCCAGTCGATCCCGCCCATGGCCTTGTCCAGCATGGGCTGGTAGCTGGCCTTCTCCGGGTCCTGGGGCACGGGCTTCAACGCGCCGGACAGGTACTCCGGCAGCGTGTCGGCAAGCAGCCCCGCGCCCAGCTCCGCCAGGCGCAGGGTCAGCTCCCCGGCGGTCTCCAGCTCGCCGATGGGCGTGCTGACGGCGGAGAGTATGTCGCCGGTATCGATGCCGATGTCCGTGCGCATGATGGTGACGCCGGTTTCACTCTCGCCGTTCACGATGCACCAGTTGATCGGCGCGGGGCCGCGGTATCCCGGCAGCAGCGAGGCGTGCACGTTGACCGTGCCGTGGACCGGTATGTCCAGCAGCTCCTGGGTCAGGATCTGGCCGAAGGCGGCGGTGACCACCACGTCCGGGGCCAGCGTCTTCAGCTGCGCCACCCCCTCGGGGCGGCGTATGCGCTCGAACTGGTACACCGGCAGGCCCTTATCCAGCGCGGCCTGCTTCACCGGGCAGGCCGCCAGCTTCTTGCCCCGCCCCGCCGGGCGGTCCGGCTGGCAGATCACGCCCACGATCTCATACCGCCCGTCCTCCGCCAGCGCCTTCAGCGAAGGCACGGCAAAGTCGGGGGTACCCATGAATACGATCCTGTACTTCTGCATCTGACCTTTGGAGAAAGGGAACAGGGAACAGGGAACAGGGAACAGGAATGGCCATTCATTCCTCATTCCTCATTCCTCATTCCTCATTCGCCTTTGCCCTCTTCCTCCTCTTCTACCTTATCCGTCACGTCCTCGATCATCTTGTCCACGTACAGTATGCCGTCCAGGTGGTCCAGCTCGTGGCACAGGCACACGGCCAACAGGCCCTCGCCCTCCACCTCGATGTGGTTGCCCTTGCGGTCCTGGGCGTGCACACGCACCTTCTGGGGGCGGGCGACGGTGCCGCGGCGTCCGGGCACGGACAGGCAGCCCTCGGTGCTGATGGCCTCGCCCTCCTGCCACAGGATCTCCGGGTTCACCAGCTCGATCAGGCCCTCGCCCACGTCGATGACCACGGCCCGCTTCAGCACGCCCACCTGGGGCGCGGCCAGCCCGACGCCGTCGGCCTCGTACATGGTGTCGGCCATGTCGTCCAGCAGCACGCCCAGCCGATGGTCGAACTTGACCACCTTGCGCGCCTGCTTGCGCAGTATGTCGTCCTTGCCCATTTCAACGATCTTTCGAATAGCCATAGCCTTCTCCTATATTCTAAAACATGTTGTTCGGATTGACCTCCAGCTCCGCGCGCACGCCCTCCGGCGCGGCGTCGGCCAGGGCCTGCATCTGCGCGGCCACGGCCTCCATGTCGCCCCGGAAGGACAGCTTCAGCAGCAGCTGCCAGCGCAGCTCGCCGCGGATCTGTTTGATCGGGGCCTCGACGGCCCCCAGCTGCAGCACGTCGCGACCCGCGCCGCGCCCGTCCAGCCAGGAGCGCAGGCTCGCCTCGTCCGCCAGGGCGCAGGCCTTCACCTTCTCCCCGTCCCGGCCGCTGTACACCACGCGGGCGATCACGGTGAAGGGCGGGTACATCGCGGAACGCCGGTAGGCGCTCTCCCGGGTGTAGAAGGCCCGGTAGTCCTGGGCCGCGGAAAGCCGTATGCCGTAGTGGTCCGGGTCGTAGGTCTGCACCACCACGCGCCCGGGCACCTCTGCCCGGCCCGCGCGGCCCGCCACCTGGGTGATCAGCTGGAAGGTGCGCTCCACGCTGCGATAGTCCGGCAGGTGCAGCGACAGGTCCGCCGCCACCACGCCCACCAGCGCCACGTTGGGAAAGTCCAGCCCCTTGGCGATCATCTGGGTTCCCACCAGCACGTTGGCCTCGCCCTTGCGGAAGCGCTCCAGGATGCGGGCGTGGGCGTCCTTTTCCCGGGTGGTGTCGATGTCCATGCGGATCACCCGCGCGTCCGGGAACAGGCGGCGCACCTCCTCCTGCACCCGCTCGGTGCCCGCGCCGAAGTACTTGATGTAGGCGCTTGAGCACTGGGGGCACTTCTTCGGCGGCGGCAGGGTCTTGCCGCAGTAGTGGCAGCGCAGCGCGTTCTCCGACTGGTGCCAGGTCATGGACACATCGCACTGGTCGCAGCGCACCACATAGCCGCAGGCGCGGCAGGACACGAAGGTGGAGTGGCCCCGCCGGTTGATGAACAGCATGGCCTGATGACCCTCGTCCAGGCACCGGCGCAGCTCGGCGGACAGCCGCGCGCTGAAGATCGAATGGTTGCCCCGGCTGAACTCGCCCCGCATGTCCACGATCTCCACCCCGGGCATCGGGCGGTTCTTCACCCGGTGGCGCAGCTCGATCAGCTCCAGCCGGTTCTCCGGGCGCACGCCGGGCATGGCCCGCATGTAGGTGGAGATCGAGGGGGTGGCGCTGCCCAGCAGCAGCACGCCGCCCTGACGCTCCGCCCGCCAGCGGGCCACCTCCCGGGCATCGTAGCGGGGCCGCTTGTCCGAAATGTA
>JBGUQG010000275.1:0-4484 GCA_045130815.1 Christensenellales bacterium | reverse complement strand
CCCTTGGGGCGGCCCAGGTGGGAGCACAGAATCACAGCCGCGCCGTTGTCCAGCAGATACCTGATCGTCGGCAGCGCCGCGTTGATGCGGGTCTCGTCGGTGATGTTCTTGTCCGCGTCCAGCGGCACGTTGAAGTCGCAGCGAACGAGAACCTTCTTGCCCTTAACCTGGACATCCTCAATGGTCATCTTATTCAGATTCATGATGAGTCACTCCTTCATCAAATTGATATCCATATTCTACCACACCCCGGACAAAAATAAAAGGGATTTCATCATTTGGCCTCTATAAAATTTGCGTTGATTTCGCCAAATAGGGTGAAAGCGCGCGAACGACAGGAAACTCTTAACGATTTTATGCTATACTCTTGTGGATTGGGAGGGAATGCCATGAACAATGCGATCATCGAGGCGCGGGACGTATGCTTCAGCTACGAGGGAAGCGCCGCTTTGGCGGTGGATCACGTCAGTCTGAGCGTGAACCGCGGCGAATTCGTCGCGGTGCTGGGGCGCAACGGCAGCGGCAAGTCCACCTTCGCTAAACTGCTGAACGCGCTGCAGCTGCCCACCTCGGGCAGCATTGTCGTAAACGGCATTGCGCCCAGGAGCGACGACGATTGCTATGCGATCCGCAAATCCTGCGGCATGGTTTTCCAGAACCCGGACAACCAGATCGTGACCACCATCGTCGAGGAGGACTGCGCCTTCGGCCTGGAGAACCTGGGCACGCCCCCCGCCGAGATCCGCGCGCGGGTGGACGAGGCGCTGCACAGCGTGGGCATGAGCGAATACGCCCAGGCCTCCCCCAGCATGCTGTCCGGCGGACAAAAGCAGCGGGTGGCCGTGGCGGGCGTGCTGGCCATGCGGCCCAAGGTCATCGTGTTCGACGAATCCACCGCCATGCTGGACCCCATCGGCCGGCGGGACGTGTTCGCGCTGGCACGGCGGCTGAACGTTGAAGAGGGCATCACTGTGGTGTGGATCACCCACTTCATGGAGGAGGCCGCCCTTGCCGACCGGCTGGTAGTGATGGACAAGGGCAAAATCGCCCTGGAGGGAACACCCAAGGCGGTGTTCGCCCAAACGGAGAAGGTGCTTGCCCTGGGCCTGGATGTGCCGGAGATGATGAAGCTGGCCCACATGCTGCGGGGAAAGGGCCTTTCCCTTCCGGACGGGCTGATGACCGTCAACGAAATGGCCTTGGCGCTGAGCGGGCGCGGGGCCGCGACCGGCCATGCCGAAATCGCCTTCAGGCCCGCGGAGAGCGCGGCGGAGGGCAAGCGCGCCATCGACGTGAGGCACCTGACCCACGTATACATGCCGGGCACGCCCTTTGAGGCCAGGGCCCTGGACGACGTGAGCCTGTTCGTGCCGGAGGGCGAGTTCATCGGCATCATCGGCCATACCGGCAGCGGCAAGAGCACCCTGATTTCCCATCTGAACGGCCTGGAGCGCTCGGAGCCCGGCACCGTGTTCGTGGGCGAAACGGACCTGGGCGAAAAGGACACCGACCTGATCGCCGTGCGCCATACGGTGGGCCTGGTGTTCCAGTATCCGGAGTACCAGCTGTTTGAGGAGACCGTGGCCAAGGACGTGGCCTTCGGACCGGGCAACCTGGGGCTGGACGCGGATGAGATCGACCGTCGGGTGCGCTGGGCGCTTTCACAGGTGGGCCTGAACTATGATGAGGTGGCGGAAAAATCCCCCTTCGAGCTGTCCGGCGGCCAGAAGCGCCGTGTGGCCATCGCCGGCGTGCTTGCCATGCAGCCGAAGATACTGATACTGGACGAGCCCGCCGCGGGCCTTGACCCCGCCGGGCGGCGCGAGATGCTGGAGCTGATCCGCGGCATCCATGATTCCGGCGTCTCCGTGGTGATGGTCTCGCACTCCATGGACGACGTGGGCCGCTTCTGTGACCGGCTGTTCGTATTGAATCGCGGAAGGATCGCCTATACCGGGACCCCCGGCGAGGTGTTCCTGCACGACCAGCGGCTGCACGATATCGGTTTGGACGTGCCGGAGTGCGCCAAACTGGCCCGCAGGCTGCGCGAGGCGGGCTTTGACATGCCCGATGGCATCTACCGAATGGAGGACGTGGCCGACGCGATCCTCGCCAATCTGTACGCGGGAGGTATGGGCGAATGCTGAAGAACATGACGCTGGGCCAGTATTTCCCCGGCGAATCCTTTATCCATAAGCTGGACCCGCGCACGAAGCTGATGGCTACCGTGGCGCTGATTGCCATCGTATTCGTCGCCCAGGGCTTTGCCGGCTTCATTGCCATCGCCGCCTTCGTGCTTTTCGCCGCGCTCTCCACGGGCATCCACCTGAAGTTTCTGTTTCGCGGGCTGAAGCCGATACTGTTTATCGTGCTGTTCACCTTCGTACTGAACCTGTTCTTCCAGACCGGCGGCAGGGAGATCGTGCATATCTGGATACTGCGCGTCACCGACGAGGGCCTTCGGATGGCCCTGTTCATGGCGGCGCGGCTTATCCTTCTGGTGGTCTGCTCGCAGCTTCTGACGCTGACCACCTCGCCCATAGCGCTGACGGACGGCCTGGAATCGCTGTTCAGGCCGCTGGAGAAGCTGCATTTCCCCGCCCACGAGATTGCCATGATGATGTCCATCGCCCTGCGCTTCATCCCCACGCTGATGGAGGAGGCCGACAAGATCATGAAGGCCCAGAAGGCCCGCGGCGCAAACTTCGAGACCGGCAGCATCGTGGCCCGCGCCAAGGCCATGGTGCCGTTGCTGGTGCCGCTGTTCGTGGGCGCGTTCCGCCGCGCGGAGGAGCTGGCCCTGGCCATGGATGCCCGCTGCTATCGCGGCGGCGCGGGCAGGACCCGCATGAAGCAGCTGAAGTACGGCGCGAACGACGCCCTGGCCGCGCTGGCGCTGGTCGTCCTGCTGGGAATTGTGATCGCGCTGAACGTGCTCCACGCGTTCTGACCGCCCATGAACAGGATCCACATGATCGTCGAGTACGACGGCACGAACTACGCCGGCTGGCAGCGCCAGGCCAACGCCCTGGCCGTCCAGCAGGTGATCGAGGAGGCCCTGGCAAGGCTGACCGGCGAAAGCGTGGTGATCCACGGGGCCAGCCGCACGGACGCCGGAGTGCACGCCCTGGGACAGTCCTTTCACTTTGATACCGAAAGCCGCATCCCGGGCGAAAAGTTCAGCTACGCGCTGAACACACTGTTGCCGCCGGACATACGCATCCGCGCCTCCCGGGTGGCGGAGCCGGATTTTCACGCCCGCTTCTCCACGAAGGGCAAGCGCTATCGCTATTTGTTTTACGATGACCGGCACGCCGGGGCGCTGAACCGGTTCACCCATGCCCACAGCATCTATCCTCTGAACGACGCTCTGATGCAGGCCGAGGCACGCGCGCTGATCGGCACACACGACTTCGCCGCTTTCGCGGCCAGCGGCTCGGTGGTCAAAGACACCGTGCGCACGATCTGGCGGGCGGAGGTCACGCGTCAGGGCCATGATGTGATGCTGATCGTTGAGGGCAGCGGCTTTCTGTACAACATGGTGCGCATCATCGCGGGCACGCTGCGGGATATCGGCTCCGGCAAGCTGGCCCCCGGCGCGCTGGTCCGGGCCATCGAAACCGGCGACCGTCTGGTTCTGGGCGTCACCGCGCCGGCCCACGGGCTGACGCTGATGGAAGTTTTCTACGAAGGCAGGGAGTAAGCAGTCATGACGATCACCAACGCCATGCGGCTGTTGAAGCAGGCGGGCATCGAATTTGACACCTCGGAGTATGAGGTGGACGAGAGCGACCTCAGCGGCGTGCACGCCGCGGCCGTGCTGGGCATCGACCCGGATTGCATGTTCAAGACGCTGGTCACCCGGGGCGCGGGCACGGCGCTGTACGTGTTCCTGATCCCCGTGGCCGAGGAGCTGGACCTGAAGAAGTGCGCCGCTGCGGCGGGCGAGAAGAAGGTGGAGATGATCCACGTGAAGGAGCTGCCCGCCCTGACCGGCTACATCCGCGGGGGCTGCTCCCCCATCGGAATGAAGAAGAAGTACCCCACCTTCATCGACGAGGCTGCCACGCTGTTCGACAGGATCTATGTGAGCGCCGGTCTGCGGGGCCAGCAGCTGATACTGGACCCGGAGGACCTGCGCGCCTTCACCGAGGCTGCGTTCGTCGATCTGACGCGGCGGTAAAATACAGAAAGATCCTTCGCTTCGCTCGGGACGACACCGCTTTACGGCGGCTGTTGTCCTGAACAAAGCGAAGGATCTTCTTTTGTCACCTGTGCCTATCCAATCTCCCTGGCCAGGCTGCCCTCCGGCTCCACGCCGGAGATCTGTCGGATCTGTGTGAATATCTCACGGCGCTGCTTTTCACTGTAGATGCCCGCGTTCATGTGGTAGCGCTTGTTTTCGTTGGTGATCAGCGCCACCTCGTGGATCGGAAACAGCTTGCCGCCGCCGCCCTGGCTCTGGTCGATGCGGTCGTAGCAAA
>JBGUQG010000274.1:0-11163 GCA_045130815.1 Christensenellales bacterium | reverse complement strand
CTGTGCTAAACCGCCAAAATCAGGGGGACGGTACTCTGTGTGGGACCACACAGAGAACCGTGCCCCTGATTTTGGCGGATGTCAGGTCAGCAGCGCGCGCAGCGCCTCGTGCACATGGCCGTTGGTCGCCAGCAGGTTGCCGGTCGCCAGGCCGTCCTCGTCCTCGTCCCAGCCGGTGAAGCGGCCGCCGGCCTCGGTTAGGATCACGTAGCCCGCGGCGTAGTCGTAGAGGTTCAGGCGCAGCTCCACGAAGGCTTCGGCGCGACCTGCGGCCACGCAGCACAGGTCGTAGGCCGCCGTGCCGGAGCGGCGCACGTCGCTCAGCGCCCTGATCAGCGGCGGAAACAGGGCAAGCGTGCGCTCCAGCGCGTCCGGGTTGCGGTGGCCGAAGCCCATGTGGATCACGCTGTCCCGCAGCCGCGCGGTTTCGCTCACATGGATCGGCGCGCCGTTCAGCGTGGCCCCGCGGCCCTTCACGGCCAGGAACAGCTCGTCGGTGCCGGGGCAGTACACGCAGCCGATCAGCAGCTCGCCGCTTGCCTCGTAGGCGATGGAGATGGCGTACAGCCGCTGGCCCCGCATGAAGTTGGCGGTGCCGTCGATGGGGTCCACGATCCAGCGGCCCGCGGCGCGCTCGTCGCCGCCGGTCTCCTCGCCGAAGAAGCTGTCCTCCGGGCAGGCGGAAAGCAGGGCCTCACGGATCAACTGCTCGCTCTTCAGGTCCATCTCCGTGACAAAATCATTCTCCGCCTTGCGGCGCACGGTGAACGCGCCGTGGTGCTCCAGCATGTCCCCGGCGGCCCGGGCCGTGCGCTCGGCCAGCGCCGCTTTCTCGATAATCGTCATTTTTGGCTCTCTCCTTAAAATATGATTGCATTTTGATGAAAGTATGATATAATAGCACCATACTGGGTGTACGTGTATTATAGCACGCCCGCCCGCCGGAGGGTGTTATTTTCATGAAAATGATATCCTGGAACGTCAACGGCCTGCGGGCCGTGCTGCAAAAGGGCTTTTATGAAAGCATACACAGCCTGGACGCGGACGTGATCTGCCTGCAGGAGATCAAGATGCAGAAGGGCCAGTGCGAGGTGGACCTGCCCGGCTATGAACAGGTGTTTTACTGCGCGGACCGGAAGGGCTATTCCGGCACGGCGGTGTTCTCCCGGGTGCCGATGATCACCACGACCACCGGCATCGGCGTGGACCTGCACGACCACGAGGGCCGGGTGATCACCTGCGAATTCGCCGACTTCTACCTGGTGTGCTGCTACACGCCCAACAGTCAGAACGAATTGAAGCGCCTGGACTACCGCATGCAGTGGGAGGACGACTTCCGGGCCTACCTCGTGGCGCTGGACAAGGTCAAGCCGGTGATCCTCACCGGCGATCTGAACGTTGCCCATCAGGAGATCGACCTGAAGAATCCCAAGACAAACCACAACAGCGCCGGCTTTACCGACCAGGAGCGGGGCAAGCTGACCGAGCTCCTGTCGGCGGGCTTCATCGACAGCTTCCGATACTTCTATCCGGAGGTCACCGGGGCCTACAGCTGGTGGAGCTACATCGGCGGGGCCCGGTCCAGGAACGCGGGCTGGCGCATCGACTATTTCATCGTGTCCGAAAAGCTGAAGGACAGGATGCTGGACGCGAAGATCCATCCCCAGATCATGGGCAGCGACCATTGCCCGGTGGAGCTGGATATCGCCGCGACCGAGGACGAAGGAGGCAGTGAGGCATGAAGAAGGTACACATCAAATCGGCGATTCCAATCTACCTGGCGGCGGCGGTATGGCTGCTGATCGGACTCATCTTCCCAAAGCTGGTATTGAAGCTGCCGGGGCTGCTGGTGACCGCCGCGCTTTCCGTGGGGGCCTACTTCGTGGGCTCGAAGCTGTTCCCGGGCCGCGAGGTGGAGGAAAAGATCACCACCGGCGACGCCGCCGTGGACCGGGAGATCGAGACCGCCAGAGAGCGCCTGGAGAACCTGCGCAAGGCCAACGAGGCCATACCGGACCCGGAGATCTCCAAAAACCTGGACCGCATGTACGCCTCCGGCCAGCAGATCTTCAAGGAGCTGGGCCGCGACCCGCGCAAGGTGGCGCTGGTGCGCCGGTTCATGAATTATTACCTGCCCACCTCCGAAAAGCTGATGGAGCAGTATCAGGTGCTGATGAACGCCAACACCAAGGGCGAGAACATCAAAAGCGCCATGCAGACCATCGAGTCCAGCCTGGGGCTGGCGGCCAACGCCTTTGAAAAGTGCGCCGACAACCTGTACAAGGACGACGAGATGGACATCGACGCCGAGATCAAGGTCATGCAGACCATGCTCACCGGCGACAACCTGATCAAGACCGGCGTGAATTCCATCATGGACAGCCTGGAGAACGCCGCTCCCAAGGCCCAGGAGGCGTCCGCCAAGCCGGCGGAAGCGGAGAAGACCACCAAGGAGGGCATCCGGCTGACCCTGGGCGGACACTGATATAAAGTGGAAAGTGGAGCGTGGAGAGTGGAGATGAGGCCGCGCGATACCCATCGGAGGTCCTGACGCTTTCTTCCTTCATTATCACGATACTGGTTTTGTTTTACAATGATTAGGAGGTTATCATCATGGCAGACGACATCAAGCTCACCCTGGAACCCTTTGGCGACGAGAACAAGCAGGAACTGGACAGCGCCGTCGCGGCGGCGGTGCAGGCCACCGAGGCCCTGGAGAAGGCCGAGACCGAGGCGAAGCAGGAAGTGCAGCAGGCCACCCTGGACATGCAGAGCTTTACCGCTGAAGAGCAGGAAATGATCGACGAATTCTCCAAGAAGATCGACGTGCGCGACAGCAACCTGGTTTTCTCCTATGGCGCGGCGGCGCAGCAGAACATCTCCCAGTTCTCCGACGCGGCCCTGAAGAACGTGCAGACCAAGGACCTGGATGAGGTCGGCAACATGATCTCAAACCTGGTGGTGGAGCTGAAGAACTTCGACACCGACGACGAGGAGAAGGGCGGCCTGTTCGGGCTGTTCAAGAAGAAGATCAACAATCTGGAGCTGCTGAAGGCCAAGTATGACCACACCGAGGTCAACGTGAACAAGATCGTCGAGGGCCTGGAGCAGCATCAGATCCAGCTGCTGAAGGACATCGCCATGCTGGACAAGCTGTACGACCAGAACCTGGTGTACTTCAAGGAGCTGTCCATGTACATCGTGGCCGGCAAGAAGCGCCTTGAGGACTTCCGCGCCAACGAGGTGGAGCAGGCCCGCCAAAAGGCCGCCGCTTCCGGCCTGCCGGAGGACGCCCAGTTCGCCAAGGACCTGGCCGACAAGGCCGACCGCTTCGAGAAGAAGCTGTACGACCTGGAGCTGACCCGCAACATCTCCATCCAGATGGCTCCCCAGATCCGCCTGATCCAGTCCAGCAACCAGATCATGGCCGAGAAGATCCAGACCTCCCTGGTGAACACCATTCCGCTGTGGAAGAGCCAGATGGTGCTGGCCCTGGGCCTGGCCCATACCGAGAACGCCATGAAGGCCCAGCGCGCGGTCACCGACCTGACCAACGATCTGCTGACCAAGAACGCCGAGAAGCTGCACATGGCCACCGTGGAGACCGCCAAGGAAGCCGAGCGCGGCATGGTGGATATCGAGACCCTGAAGCATACCAACAAGCTGCTCATCGACACCATGGACGAGGTCCTGGAGATCCAGCAGCAGGGCAAGGAGAAGCGCCGCGCCGCCGAGCAGGAGCTGGCCACCATCGAGGGCGAGCTGCGCGCCAAGATCCTGGAGGTCCGCCCGTAAGGGAACGGATTATGTCCCTTCCCCTTTCAAACGCATTTGAAAGGGGAGGGGAACCAAAACATGTTTGTAAGGGGTGTTCAAAATGCGGTTTTCAGAGAATCGAAGGATCGCCTTCGCCGTGCTGGCGGTGTGCGTGCTGGTCAGCGTGATCGGCTTTGGCGGCATGGGCCTGTCCCGGGAGCGCGGCAAGGTGCTCACAGTGTATGACCGCGGCGCGGACACCTCGCTGTCCACCCGCCACAGCGTGGACGCCTATCTGGATTCCGCCGCGGAGAACGCCCGGCTGATGGCTTCGGAGGCGGGGCTGCACATGGCCGCCAACGCCGTCATCGACACCGTATCGGACCTGGCGGACAAGGTGGCCGACGAAAAGGACACCAACGCCCGCTACGATGCCTACAGCCAGCTGAAGACGGCGGTGGACAAGCTGTATGACACGGCATACAACAGCATCGGCGAATCCGATTTCAAGAACTTCAAGGTGGCATACGACAATTTCTGGGAGAACGTGAACATGATCAAGTATGACGACTACGCCAAGCTGGCCGCGTCCTACAACGATCTGATCGGCGGCTTCCCGGGCGGCGTCATCGCCGGGATCACGGGCCAGGGCTCGCTGAACACCTTTGGAGGTTGAGCATGAATTTGAAGAGGATGACAAGGCTTTGCCTCCTGGTGCTGGCGCTGCTGGCGGTCGCCTGCGCGCCGGCGCTGGCGAAGGTGGTTTCGCCGGGGGCGGATTTCTACTATCTGGACAACGCCAACGTGCTGTCCGAGGCGCTGGAGGGCGAGATATTCTTCGCCAACAAGCTGCTGTATGACGCCTGCGGCGCGCAGATCGTGGTGGTGACGGTGGACAGCACCGGCAATTATGCCATCGACGACTACGCCTACGACCTGTTCAACAGCTGGGGCATCGGGGACGCGGCCAAGAACAACGGCTTTCTGCTGCTGCTGGCCATCGGTGACGACGACTACTATGCCCGCACCGGCTCCGGCCTGGACAGCCGCTTCTCCGCGTCCACGATCAAGCAGTACTACGACCAGTACCTGGAGGACGACTTCGCCGCCAAGCGCTATGAAGCGGGTGTAAAGAAGTTCTTCGAGGCGGTGTTCACCCGCATCTCCGACACCTACAGCGCCGGCGTCACCGTCCAGGCGGGCATCGAGGCCTACAATGAATACCTGGCCCAAAATGCCAGCGCCCAGGGCTACGGCGGCTACAACGGTTCCCGCCGGACCGGCGCGGTCAACACGGACTATGGCGAGTATGACGAGGACGACGGCCACATCGGCCTGGGCTTCGTGGTGTTCCTGCTGCTGGTGATCCTGGTGATCGTGATTGCCAGCAAGGGCCGCAGGGCGCGCCGCCGCGTGGGCGTGATGCCGCCCCCGCCGCCCGCGCCGAGGGTGATCGGCTACCGGCCCAGCCGCACGGTGATCCACACCGGCTACAGCGCGCCGCGGCGCAGCTCCGGCTGGAGCACATCCTCGTCCTCCGGCCGCTCCTCCTTCGGCGTGTCCCGTTCGTCCGGCTCGTCCTCCCGCTCCTCCTTCGGCGGCTCCGGCCGGTCCTCCGGCTTCGGCGGCGGCCACAGCGGCGGCGGCCGTTCCAGCGGCGGCGGCGCGGGCAGGGGAAGACACTGATGCGTTGCGCGCGAATTGAGAATTGATAATGGATAATGGAGAATGATGTTCAGCGTTATGCTGTCAACTCGATTCTCCATTTTCCATTTTCCAAAGGAGGCCACACCATGCTGAACAAAGCTGTACGCCTGCACGGAAGAAACGACCTTCGCCTTGATGTATTTGAACTGCCGGAGCTCCGGGATGACGGTATACTGGTGCGCATCGTGTCCGACTCCATCTGCATGTCCAGCTACAAGGCCGCGATCCAGGGAACGGCGCACAAGCGCGTGCCGGAGGACATCGACGCGCATCCGGTGATCGTGGGTCACGAGTTCTGCGGCGTGATCGAGAAGGCGGGCGCGCGCTGGGCGGACCGCTGGCAGCCGGGCCAGCGCTTCACGATCCAGCCCAACATCAACTATCGCGGCACGCTGCACACCCCCGGCTATGCCTTTGAATTCTGCGGCGGAGACGCGCAGTACGCGATACTGATCCCCGAGATCATGGAGCAGGACTGCCTGCTCGCCTACCGGGGCGAGGCCTTCTTCCAGGGCTCGCTGGCGGAGCCTCTCAGCTGTGTGATCGGGGCCTTCCACGCCCAGTACCACACCCATCGGCAGGACTATGTCCACGAAATGGGCGTCGTGCCCGGCGGGAACCTGGCGATACTGGCCGGGGCGGGACCGATGGGGCTGGCCGCCATCGACTACGCCATCCACTGCGATCGCAGGCCCGGCCTGCTGGTGGTCACCGACATCAACCGGGCGCGGCTGGAGCGGGCGGCCTCCATTTACAGCGTGGAGGAGGCGCGGCGCAATGGCGTGCGGCTGGTGTACGCGGATGCGGGGGAATGCGATACCAGTGCCCTGATGGCCCTGACCGGCGGCGAGGGCTATGACGACGTGTTCGTGCTCGCGCCCGTGCCCTCGTTGATCGAACAGGGCGACGCGCTGCTGCGCTACGACGGCTGCCTGAACTTCTTCGCCGGCCCAACCGACCACGCGCTGTCCGCGTCCTTCAATTTCTACAACGTACACTATGCCGCCCATCACCTGGTGGGCACCTCCGGGGGCAACACCCGGGACATGGTGGAGGCGCTGGACATGGTCGCCGACGGGCGGCTGAACCCCGCCGGCATGGTGACCCACATCGGCGGCCTGGACGCCGCGGCCCGGGCTACGCTGGACCTGCCGGCGATCCCCGGCGGCAAGAAGCTGATCTACACCGGCATCCGCCTGCCGCTGACCGCCATCGAAGACTTCCGGGCGGCGGGGGAGAGCAGTTCCCTGCTGGCGGCGCTGGCGGACATCTGCGAAAGCCACAACGGCCTGTGGTGCGCCGAGGCGGAGCGATACCTGCTGGAGCATGGAGAAACGATCTGATTTACCATCATAAAAGCGCCCCGGTCGTTTGACCGGGGCGCTTGTCACGGGATCAAGGATCAGTAGGTGATCTTGTTGCCTTCCGCGTCCTTGAAGATCTGAATGTAGGTCACGCCGGGGTTGAACAGCACCTCGTTGCCGTTGGCATCGAAGTAGGTGGTGTTCTCGGCCAGGCTGTTGCGGGTCCAGGTGCCGGTGAAATGCTTGCCGCCCACGAAGTAATCGGCGGTGTTGCTGCCCACCAGGTCCACCACGGGGCCTTCGCCGGAGCCGCCGTACCAGCTGGAGTTCACGTGCTGCACGATCACGTTGTCAACATAAACCTGTTCGCCGGTGGCGCCGTCCTTGAAGGGATTGCCCTTGTACAGGCGCTGATAGCGGTTCAGGCCGCCGTCCCAAACATAGGAGGGGGCGTAGGACTTGCTGCCGTAGTCGATGCCGAAGCTGGCCACGTCGTCGCCCGCGGGCACGGTGAAGGCCGCGTTGAACTTCAGGGGAGACTTGCAGGTGATCTGGGACCAATCCACCAGATTGTACAGCTCGCTGACCTTGGCGATCACGTTGTGGGGCGCCACGCGGTGGCCGTCGCGAACGAACCACTTGCAGCCGGCGTAGTCCACGTTGTAATCCTTGATGCCGTCCGGGATGCCGTTGAAGCGGACGCTGTTGCCGATGGCCGCGTTGAACTCGTTGGAGTTCATGAAGGCGACGGCGCTGTTGCCCTCGGCCACGCGGGCGCCATAGTACATGTAGGCGCCGCCGTACTCGCTGAACACCGTGGCGTTCACGATGCGGCTGGAGCGGATGGCCTCGATCTGGCTGGGGATGTTGTCGTTGAACACCGCGGTGTAGCGGGTCGCGCCGCCCCTGTAAAGCTCGATCTCATAGACGATGTCCGCGCTGGCGATGCCCATTTGGGGGCGAGCGCCGGGCTCGTTGTCCATCTGCGCGACCACCGTGGTCGCCGCCTTGTCGGTGGGGCGGCCGGTGGTGATGGAAATGCCGTTGCCCTCCGCCATCGCGGCGCAGCCCAGCACCATCATAAGAACCATAATCAGACTGACGATTTTCTTCATTGAAAGTATGCTCCTTTCAAGCTGTTAGTGGTACAGACAATTCACCACATATCTTATTCTATCAAATGCAGGTTACGCTGTCCACACAAATGAGTATATTTCAAATTATTGTTGAATTCGTTGTGCCTGCAAGTCTCAAATGTGACAAAATTCGTACAATTGTACGCGCGCTGCCTTAAATAACAATACCTGGCTTGCAACCTATCATATTTATAGAATACAATGATCGTCAAAATAAGCTACAAGAGAGAGAACGGGATCGAATGAAGCCAGTCGCCAAGCTGCTGACTCTGACCCTCGCGCTGTTCGCGTTGTGCGCGCGGGGACTGTGTGAGGACATGCCCATCGTCAGCGATATGCCCATCGTCATGGATGAGCCCCTGGAGCAGCCCCAACCGACCGAAGCTCCTGAGGACGAAAACGCGCGGGTGAAGCATGCCCAGGAGCTGCTGATCGAGCTTCGGTACCTGGCTTCGGGCGCGGACGGGCTGTTCGGGCCCAACACAGCGCTGGCGTTGCGCGCCTTCCAGAGGGATGCGGGCCTGGTGGCCGACGGCACGCTGAACACCGTGACCCTGCAGGCGCTGGAGGCAAAGGCGGAGAACAGGGCCGCCGTCAAGGCGCTGCAGCAGCGGCTGATAGACCTGGGCTACCTGACCGGCACGGCGGACGGCATCTACGGTGACCACACCCGCAAGGCGGTCCGACTGTTCCAGACGATGAACGGCCTGGCGTCAACCGGCGAGATCGACGATGGCACCCGGGCCGCGGTATATGACGAAACGGCGTCCACGCTGCCGGAGCCCCTGTCTCAGGGCGATACCGGCGATGAGGTGGAAAGGCTGCAGCAGCGGCTGATCCAGTTCGGCTTTATGAGCAGTGACGCGGACGGCGTGTACGGGAAAAAGACCACCGCCGCCGTCAAGCGCCTTCAAATCCACCTTTCCACCCAGCCGGCCTACGCAGACATGGACATCACCGCCACCGGCAAGGCCACGCCGCTGACGCTGATGATCTTCATGGACCCCGGCTATACCTCCTATGTCTCTGGCCTCGAGGCCGGAGCAAGCGGCGTCGAGGTCGAGCGCGCGGAGCGCCGCCTGAACACACTGGGCTATATGGACAAGGCCGAGGACAGCCAGTTTGACAGCTACGCCGTGGAATGCGCCCGGGCGTTCCAGAAGGCCGCGGGGCTGGCGGAAGATGTGTTTGACCAGGCCTTTATCGACGCGCTGTACTCCGTGGACGCCCCTGCGGCCGGGCGCTTCGTGCCCCATCCGATCGTGGAGGGGGACAGCGGACGCGCGGTGCGCGAGGTGGAGCAGGCACTGGCGCTGGCCGGCATGACCATCAAGCTGCCCACATCCACCTTCGATGCCAAGCTGATCACCGCCGTCACCCGGCTGCACGACTATCTGAACGCCCGGGAGGACCCGGCCGCCATGATGTTCCTCGTGCCCCAGCGGCTGACCGTGGAAGCCCAGGAGTGGATTTCCCAGACCCTGCCGACAATCGCCGCGCAGACGGATCAGACCACCGGCAACGCAGAGGACACGCGCCGCGTGCAAAGACGGCTGCATCTGCTGTACTATATTTCCAGGCTCGGCATCGACGGCAGCTTCGGCGACGCCAGTGCCCAGGCCCTTCGCCGTTTCCAGGAGGCCAACGGCCTGGAGGCGACCGGCGAGGCCGACGAGGCTACCCGCCGAGTGCTGTTCTCCGAAGACGCCGTGGAGGACAAGCGCCCCTACCGCGTGGAGGTGGACATCAGCAGCCAGCACGTGTATGTCTTTGAGCTGCGGGACGACGGCAGCTACGAGCAGACGCACACCTTCGTGTGCTCCACCGGCATAAGAGACAGCACGCCCCGGGGCATCTTCCTGGACGGCTTTCCCTGCAACCGCTGGCACTTCTTCGAAAAGTTCAACTGCTGGGCCCAGTATTCCTTCGATATCGAGGGGGACATCATGTTCCACTCGGTGCTGTACAGCGCCGACGACGAGAGCACGCTGCGCGCCGGCTCCGTGAACGCCCTGGGCTCCCGCGCCTCCCACGGCTGCATACGCCTGCAGGTGGCCGACGCCAAGTGGCTGTACGAGCACTGCAAGAAGGGAAGCCTTGTGATCGTGATCTACTGACGAACGCAGCCGCCCCGGCCAAAAGGCCGGGGGGGCTGGGTTCGGTTGGTGCCGGTGGCCGGACTCGAACCGGCAAGGTTTCCCGCCGCATTTTGAGTGCGGTGCGTCTGCCAATTCCGCCACACCGGCGCATAATCAGCGCCTGACGCTCGAACAATAGTCAGTATAGCGCATTTTGACAGAAAAATCAAGCCCTGATTTTCATTCTGCGCTTTGCAAACGCGCGCAAATGGTGTATAATCTATGCCAGCGAATACACGAGCGGAGGTGACGCTGTCCATGGAGGAGAGCACACTGATCAAGCGTGCGTCCGACGGCGACGCCGCGTCCTTCAACGCCCTGATGGCCACCCATGAGCGCCGTATGTACGCCGTGGCGCTGCGCATGTGCGGCAATCACGAGGACGCCCAGGACTGCCTGCAGGAGGCGATGCTGCGCGTCTACCGGGCGATCTCCGGCTTCAAGGCCCAATCCTCCTTTTCAACGTGGGTGTACCGCATCACGATGAACACCTGCCTGGACGAGCTGCGCAAGCGCAAAAGCCGCCCAAACACCTCGTTGGACGGGCTGCTGGACGAGGGCTGGTCGCCGATGGACGGCGGCGAGTCCCCGGAGGGCCATGCCCAGCGGCGGGAGCTGCGCAGAACGCTGCTGGAATGCATCCGCGAGCTGCCGGAGGACATGCGCGCCGCCGTGGTGCTGCGGGACGTGGAGGGCTACGCCTACGAGGAGATCGCGGACATGCTGGACGCCAACATGGGCACCATCAAATCCCGCATCAGCCGTGGGCGGGAGCGCCTGCGCGAAAAAATCGGCGCGAGGCCGGAACTTTTTGACAGGCGCAACGTCTAAGGTTTGCCGATGGGAATGAGCAACATTGATTCTGACAGGAAGGGAGGGCTTTCAATGAACTGCGAACAGGTCAGCGCGTGTCTGGATCTGCTGATGGACGGAGAGCTGAATGACGACATGCGCCGCGAGCTGGATGCGCACGGGCAGAACTGTCCGGCGTGCGCCAAGGCGATACAGGATACGCTGCAGCTGAAAGCCCTGTTGAGTGAAATGGAGCCGGAGGTGGCGGTGCCGCTGCCCGCCCAGGCCGCGTGGCGCGGCGCGGTGCGCGAGGCCGCGCAGCGTGACCGC
>JBGUQG010000273.1:0-2121 GCA_045130815.1 Christensenellales bacterium | reverse complement strand
AAAGGCGCATTATTTCATAATACTTTTTTTCAGATGAACTCCAGGATTACCATCTCGGCAGCGTCGCCGCGACGGGGGCCCTTCTTGACGATGCGGGTGTAGCCGCCGCCCTGGCCCTTCTCAGCGGCGCGGTTCTTGTACTTGGGCGCGATCTCGCGGAACAGCTTTTCGACGACCTGATGCTTGACGTCCTTCTGGCGCTTCTTGAAATCGTCCTTGTCCTCGCCCTCGTTCTGAACGGCGGGGATGTCGTACAGATAGCGCATGACCTGACGGCGGGCAGCCAGGCGGGCGGGGCTGTCGTTCTGAACGGTCAGCTCCTCCACCTGCTTCTTGTCGTTCATGTGCTTCTTGGTCACTTCGATGGTATTGTCGCACTGACGCATGGCGATGGTCACGAGATGCTCAGCCAGAGACTGAACTTCCTTGCCGCGCGCCAGAGTGGTTTCGATTTTGCCGTACCAGATCAGGTTGGTCACCTGATTGCGAAGCATCGCCATTCTCTGGTCGGTCGGCCGGCCCAGCTTGCGATTGGCCATTTCTGGTTCCTCCCTTGATGCTTTATCGGTAAATGCCCCCGGGTTATTCCTCGCTGGTCTTGAGGCTCAGGCCCAGAGCGATCAGCTTCTGTTCCACCTCTTCCAGCGACTTCTTGCCGAGGTTGCGCACCTTCATCATGTCCTCCTGGTTGCGCTGCACCAGCTCCGCAACGGTGTTGATGCCGGCACGCTTCAGGCAGTTGAACGCACGGACGGAGAGGTCCAGCTCTTCGATGGTCATCTCCAGGACCTTGCTCTTGTCGTCGATTTCCGGTTCGTTGTAATCGACGCGGACGACGTTCACCGTAAGGTCGATGAACAGGCGCATGTTGTTCGTAAGGATCTGCGCGGCGGAAGCCAGGGCTTCCTTGGGCAGGATGCTGCCGTTGGTCCACACCTCGATGGTCAGCTTGTCATAGTCGGTGACCTGGCCCACGCGGGTGTCCTCAACGGAATAGCTCACCTTGCGAATGGGGGTGAATATGCTGTCGACCGGGATCACGCCGATGGGCATGCCGGCGACCTTGTTGCGTTCCATTGCGAGCTGCTTGTTCCGCTCTGCGGAGACATAGCCTCTTCCCTTTTCGAGGGTGATCTGGCACTGCAGGTGCGCGCCCTCGGAAAGCGTTGCGATGTGCAGCTCGGGGTTGACGATTTCGACCTCGTCATCCGCCTTGATGTCGCCCGCGGTGATTTCGCAGGGACCGTGCGCATCGATGGAGACAGTCTTGGGCTGCTCCGTGAAGAGTTTCGCAGAGAGAAGCTTGATGTTAAGGATCAGTTCCGCAACATCTTCCTTCATGCCGGGAACGGTCGAAAACTCATGCTGAACGCCCTCGATACGGACGCTCGTCGCCGCCACGCCGGGCAGTGAGTTCAGCAGCACGCGGCGCAGAGAGTTGCCCAGAGTCTGGCCGAAACCGCGCTCCAAGGGATTGACGACAAACTTGCCATAGCGGTTGTTTTCGCCGACTTCCACACGTTCAATTTTGGGCTTTTCGATTTGATCGATCACTCAGCGTTTCCTCCTCTCCTTGTCGCATCCCGGACGGATGCCGGGCTGCGGTGCTGGCCCCGGGCCGCGCAAAGCCGTTTCGTATGTGCTCAGGCGGCCTCAGGACGATTGACTGTATCAAAACAGCAATTAGCGGGAGTACAGCTCGACGATCAGGTTCTCGGAAACCTCATAGTCAATATCTTCGCGGCTGGGCATCGCGGCGATCTTGCCCTCGAAGGCATCCGCCTGCTTCTCGATCCACTGGGGCACGGTCTTCTTGCCGTATTCCTCCAGCAGGCCCTTGAACTTCTCGGAGGCCTGGCTCTTCTGGCACACGGCGATCACGTCGCCGGGCTTGACCAGGGCGCTGGGGATGTTGCAGCGCTTGCCGTTCACGGTGAAGTGGCCGTGGTTCACCAGCTGGCGCGCCTCGCGGCGGGTGCTGGCAAAGCCCATGCGGAACACAACGTTGTCCAGGCGGCGCTCCAGATACTGAAGCATGATCTCGCCGGTGATGCCGCGCTTGCGCTCGGCCATCTCATAGTAATGATAGAACTGCTTTTCCAGCACGCCGTAGATGAACTT
>JBGUQG010000272.1:0-3979 GCA_045130815.1 Christensenellales bacterium | reverse complement strand
GCACACTGTGCTGTTTTCCGGGCGCTCGAACCACTGAAAACTCTCCACTGGAGAGTTTTCCGGGCGTTCGGTGTCCCTGTTCCCTGAATTATGATAAAATCTGGGCTTCTCGCGTATATGGTTGCACTAAGATGAAGGAATGTATATAATAAATATACAAAAGTGATATTTGGGGTGGTATAAATGTCAATGTATCCTCTTATTCTTATTGCCGACGACGATCCGGTGGTGCATGAGTCGCTGGGCCTGTACCTGGGCTCCGAGGGCTATGAGCACCAGAGCGCCTATGACGGACAGCAGGCGCTGGAGATGGTGGAGAGCCTGCACCCCGATATGGTGGTACTGGACCTGATGATGCCCCGGGTTTCGGGCATCGACGTGTGCCGCACCATCCGGCAGACCAGCAGCCTGCCGATCATCATGCTGACGGCCAAGGGCGAGGAGATCGACCGCATCCTGGGCCTGGAGCTGGGTGCGGACGATTACATCGTGAAGCCCTTCTCCCCCCGGGAGGTGCTGGCCCGCATCAAGGCGGTGCTGCGCCGATTCAGCGAGAAGACCGGCGAAGAGGACAGCAGCATCATCCGCCTGCCGCAGCTGGAGATCAGCCTGGAGAACTACCAGGTGAAGGTGTCCGGCAAGGTGATCCCCTGCACGCCCAAGGAGGTCGAGATCCTGCACATGCTGACCAGCAACGTGGGCCAGGTGTTCAGCAGAGAACAGATCCTCTCCCGCGTATGGGGCTACGATTACTTCGGCGACACCCGCACGGTGGACGCCCACATCAAGCGCATCCGCCAGAAGCTGCCCCAGGAGAACGTGCCCTGGGCGCTGAAGACGGTGTACGGCGTCGGCTACAGGTTTGAGGTCAATGCATGAGTGATCATCGGCGCACCGAGGCCTCCGCTGATCCGCGCGGCGAAGCGTCGCCCGCGCGCTCAGACAGGGCCGGGGGCGAAAAAGGCAGCGTGCTGATCAGGCGCGCGGCACTCTTAGCGGCAATCGCGGTGGCAATCGCGGTTGCCGTGGGTCTGTCGGTCTTTTTTGTCCTTGGCGGAGGACAGCCCGCCGCCCAGGGGCAGGGCAAGCTGCTACCGGCGCTCCTTTCGGGGGCGGCGGCGCTTGTCGTCGCGCTTGCCGCGGTGTGGCTGCTGGCGGAGAAGGTCATGCGCCCCGTGATGGCCCCCGTGGCCAGGCTGCGGGACGCGGCGGTGGCCATGTCCGAGGGCGACCTCGAGGTCCGCGCCGATGAAAACGCCTATGGCGAGCTGGGCGAGCTGGGCAAGGCGGTCAATCACCTGTCCTACCAGCTGTCCCGCAATATGTACACGCTGATCGTGGAGCGCAACCGCCTGCGCAACATGCTCAACGGCCTGTCCGAGGCCATCGTGGCCATCGACGCCGAGGGCAGGGTCACCCACACCAACCCGGCGCTGGACCGGTTCTTCACCCGGCAAAAGCTGGCGCTGCACCTGCCCGACCCTCGGATGAAGCTGATCCCGGACAAGAGCATCTGGGAGGACTTCGACGGCGTCATACAGTCCGGCGAGGCCATGACCCGCAACCTGGAATCCCGGGACATGATCCTGCGCATGACCATCACGCCCATTGTGGACGAGATCGGCGCCATCGCCGGGGCCGTGGGCCTGTTCTCCGACATCACCCAGATGGAGCGCCTGGAGAAGACCCGGCGGGACTACGTGTCCAACGTTTCCCACGAGCTGCGCACCCCGCTGACGGCCATGCGCGCGCTGATCGAGCCCCTGAAGGAGGGCATGGTCACCGAGGAGGCCGACCGCCAGCGCTATTACGACATCATCCTGCGGGAGATCATGCGCCTGTCCCGGCTGATCAACGACCAGCTGGAGCTCTCCCGCCTGCAGAGCGGCACCCTGTCCATCCAGAAGAGCGTCATGACCCTGGACGACGTGGTGTACGACGTGTGCGACCGCTATTCCACCATCGCCGCCGAGCACGGGCTGGAGCTGAAGGTGGAGACCGACTTTGCCCAGTGTCCCCCGGTGTACGCCAACGCCGACCGGGTGGAGCAAATGCTGATCATACTGGTGGACAACGCCATCAAGTATACCGAGCAGGGCTCGGTGTCCGTGCGCGCCGACTGGGATGACGAGCGCGTGGTCATCCACGTGAAGGACACCGGTATCGGCATCGAGGAGAACGACCTGCCCTATGTGTTCGACCGCTTCTACAAGGTGGACAAGGCCCACAGCGGCAAGGGCAGCGGCCTGGGCCTGTCCATCGCCAAGGAGCTTTTGAAGCGCATGGACGAGGAGATCTGGGTGACCAGCGAAAAGGGCGAGGGCACCGAATTCAGCTTCACCGTGCACAGGCCCAAGGGAGAGAGTGAAGAGAATAGAGAGGATTAATCAATGCCCAGACGATCCATCCATCGCCGCCGCCGCGCCCAGGGCGGGTGCCTGTCCTTCGCCATCGGCGTGTTGGCCGTGGCGGCGCTGGTGCTGGCCGTGGCCATCGTGGTGAACCACCGGGCCCGGCCCGCGGGCGCGCCGGTGGTCATTCCGGATGACGGCAAAGGCGGCTATGTGGACGCGAACAACCTGCCCGCAGAGGACCACCAGATGGTGCTCACCGCCGGCGACGTGGTGCAGGGCGACGGCAGCATACAGGTGCTGACCCCTTCGCCCACCCCGACCCTGGAGCCGACCCCCACCCCCGAGCCCACCTTCAACCCGGACGAGCCCTTTGCCCTGGTGCGCCCAGAGCCCACCGACGAGGGCTACCTGCCGGTGTTCAGCAAGGCCAATACCGACAAAAAGCAGATCGCCATCACGCTGGACGAGTGCTCCGGCGCCACCATCACCATGCAGTTCGTCCGTGCGGCGCTGGAAAACAATGCCAGGCTCACGCTGTTCCCCACCGGGGAAAATGTGATGAAGAGCGGCATGGACGAGGTGCTGCGCACCTGCTATTACACCTACGGCTTTGAGATCGAAAATCGCTGCTACAGCACCCTGGCCAAGCTGTATTCGCTGAACGATACGCTGATGGCCTCGGAGATCTGGAAGCAGGACATCTCCGTCAGCTTCGTGCTGGGCGGCAGTTACCAACCCCACTTCCTGCGCACCTATGGCCGGGCAGGCGAGACCGACCTGCGCACCCACAGGTATCTGGCCCAGGAGGGCTATCTGGGCTTCGCGGGTTGGACCTACAATGGCAGCCTCATGGAGGAGGGCCGCATCGGCAACAACCTGGCCCCGGGCAACATCTATTACTTCAAGACCACCGAAGAGGACCTGCGCCGCATGAACCTGCTGATCACCGAGGCCAGGGAGCAGGAATTCGAGATGGTCACGCTGAACGAGCTGTTCGGCTATGAAAAGAATGCCTGCAAGAGCAGCGCCAACGTGCTGGCCGAGACCATGCCGGAGCTGCAGGACCACGACATCCCCTACTACTTCATGAAGACGGGGGACTGCACCTGGGCGGCGAATCTGATGCAGCGCAGGCTGACCCAGCTGGGCTATCTGCCCGAGGGCAGCGCCGACGGCGTGTACGGCAGCGGCACCGCCGCCGCGCTCAGCGCCTTCCAGGCCAAGATGGGCATCGCGGCCACCGGGGCCGCAGACGTGGAGACCCAGCGCCTGCTGTACGCGGAGGACGCGCCGAGGTCTGAGGATTGATCCCACAAACCGACGGGAGGGGCGGAGCATGGCAATAACGATCCGGGATGTGGCGCGGCGGTGCCAGATGTCCATCGCCACGGTCAGCAAGGTGTTCAACGGCTATCCGGATATCAGCGAGGCCACCCGCCGCCAGGTGATGGAGGCCGCCCATGAGATCGGCTATCGCCCCAACGCGCTGGCCCGTGCGCTGAAGACAAACCGCAGCTACAACATCGGCGTGCTGTTCGTGGATGAGAACGTCAGCGGGCTCACCCACCCGTTCTTCGCCGCGGTGCTGAACGCCTTCAAGGCCGAATCCGAGGCCCATGGCTACG
>JBGUQG010000271.1:0-6025 GCA_045130815.1 Christensenellales bacterium | reverse complement strand
CAGCCGGGAAGCGCTGGCCTTGGCAGAGGAACGGCAGTTGGATCTCGTCAAGATCGCTCCGCAGGCCCGTCCGCCGGTTTGCAAGCTCATGGACTACGGCAAGTATCGCTTTGAACAGTCCAAGAAAGAGCGCGAGTTCCGCAAGAATCAGAAGGTCATTACCGTCAAAGAGGTTCGCCTGTCCGCCACCATCGAGGATCACGACATCGACGTGAAGTTCAAGAACGCCGTCAAGTTCCTGAAGGAGGGCAACAAGGTGAAGGTGACGATCCGCTTCCGCGGACGTCAGATCACCCACTCCGAAATTGGCCGTCAGGTCATGAATGAGTTTGCCGAGCGGATCAAGGAGTATGGCACCGTGGACAAGGCCCCCCAGATCGAGGGCCGCAACATGTCCATGTTCATATCTCCGAAAGCATCCGATTAGTTTACACCCATCAACGAGAGGAGGAAAACCCCATGCCCAAGCAGAAGACGCACAAGGGCGCCGCAAAGCGTTTTAACCTCACCAAGAGCGGCAAAGTCAAGCGCGCTCAGGCCTTCAAGCGTCACATCTTGACCAAGAAGCCCACCAAGCGTACCCGCAACCTGCGCAAGGCCGCCTATCTGACCACCACAGAAGGCAGGACCATGAAGAAACTGATTCCGTACAAGTAAGGAGGCGAATCAAGAATGGCAAGGATCAAGCGTGCTGTCAACGCACAGAAGAAAAAGCGTAAGGTAATGAAGCTCGCCAAGGGTTACTTTGGCGCCAAAGGCAAGCAGTATCGCGCGGCCAGCGAACAGGTTCGCCGCTCTCTGCGCTATGCCTACATCGGCCGCAAGCTGAAGAAGCGCGACTTCCGTCGCCTGTGGATCGCCCGCATCAACGCGGCGGCCCGCATCAACGACCTCAGCTATTCCAAGCTGATCAACGGCCTGAAGGTTGCCGGCATCGACATCAACCGCAAGATGCTGTCCGAGCTGGCGATCTCCGATCCCGCCGCGTTCGCGGTGCTGGCGGAGAAGGCCAAGGCAGCGCTGAATAAATAAAGCAAGCAAAAACAGCGTCCTCCCGAAGCGGAGGGCGCTGTTTTTTGCGGGATAGCACGGGGGAATGGCAATACTGAACTCAAATAGGAGACAGACAATCCTGCGGCGTCTTTTGTGCCATGACTAAATTGGGACCCCTTCTATTGACTATTTTCCAATTCCCTCAGGCAGCTCAGCCACGACGTTCACGATGAACTTCGCCTGTGCGCCGCTTTTGTTCTTCGCGGTGATGACGGCGGTGCCGTAGCCGCCCACCAGGGTGACGCGGCCGCGCTGGTTCACGGTGGCGACCAGGTCGTTGTCGGCGGTCCAGGTCAGGCGGGTGTCGTCCGCGTCGGCAGGCAGGATCTCGGCCTCCAGCTGGATCGGCATCACGGTCTGCTCCCGCAGCACGTACAGCTGGTCAAGGTTCAGCCTGACCTCCTCCACCGGGGTCTGCACCTTCAGGCTGCAGCTGGCGATCCTGCCGTCGGCGGAGGCGCTGATGCGCGCGGTGCCGGAATTCACGGCGGTCACCAGGCCGTCCTGCACGGTGGCCACGGAGGGGTCGCTGGAGGTCCAGGTGATGTAGTGGCTGTGATAGTCCTCCACGACGTCGCCCCGGGCGTCGAAGAATCGGGGCTGCAGGGTGATCGAGCCGCCACGGTCCACGGTGGCGGCGGCGGGGGAGATCTCAAAATCGGCGGCGGGCTCCTCCACGGTGACGACGGTGCTGGCGCTCAGCCCGTCCCGGGAGAACACGGCCAGTATCGACTGGCCCCGGCCCGCGGCGTACAGACCGCCGTCTGACTGCACCCGCAGCACGTTTTCGTTGCTGCTGGTCCAGCGGGTGACCTCGTCGGTGGTGTCCGCGGGGATGAAGCGGGTGCTCAGGCGCAGGTAGGTGCCCGTGCCCACGGTGATCGATTCCGGCAGGATGCGCATGGCGTTGCCAGACACGTGCACGTGCACCACGGCGCTGGCAGTCAGCCCGTCCGCCGAGGTGACGGTGACGCGGGTGTCGCCGCCGCCCATGCCGGACACGCGGCCTATGGCGTCCACCCGGGCGATGCTCTCGTCGTCGCTGTGCCAGCGCACCAGCGTGTTGTCGGCCTTGTCGTTGAATATGGCCTTCAGGCCGGTGATCTGGCCCTTTTCCATGGTGATGGAATCGGTGTTCAGGGCCAGCGTGTTGGCCTTCAGCCCGGCCACCTCGATCTGCACCGTGGCCCGCGCGCCGTTCTCCGCGTCCAGGCGGATCTGCGCGCTGCCCGGGGCCACGCCCTTGACCACGCCGTCCGATGTCACCGTGGCCACGGCTTCGTTGGTGGTGCTGTAGGCCACCGCCTGGGGCGCGTCCGCTTCCAGCCGGTAGGACAGGGGATAGCTGTCGCCCGGGTTCATGCGCACCGAGCGCGGATGGGCGTACAGCACATCCTCGCTGCCAAAGCGCATCGGCGCGAACAGGAGCGTGCCGATGATCAGCGCGGCGATCAGTTTGGTCAGCTTGCCAAGGGCGGTTTTCATGGCGACAGGCCTCGCTTGTTACATATTCTTACAAAATATATTATACGGGACAACGGGCCCGCGGTCAACTTAATTTTTCATGGGGGCTTGCAAAAGCGGGCCCGTTGGGATAAACTACATATACAGACCCTGAAAGCGAGGGATCATTGATGAGAATCAGGCTGACCCAGGAGCGCGAGGCGGCGCTGAAGGCCTTCCTGCAGGCCTGCGAGGACGCGGAGCAGCTGTCCGCCCGGGAATACGTGGTGGACCTGTACGACCTGCAGCGCCCGGTATCGCTGGACCTGGTGTTCGTGAAGGGCGGCGTGGTCGTGGACGGCGCGGCGGAGCTGAAGTACGACGACGCACTGGACGGCTGGTACATGGACCGGCGGCTGGAGACCCAGGATGAGGTCGTCGCGGCGCTGACGGAGTGCGGGGCCTTCGGGGCATGAGGCCGGAACCGCCCGATCCGGCGCGCTCCCTGCCGCCGGGCTTCGAGGACAGCGGCACGCCCCTTCCTGAGCGGAAGGAGCGGCTTTACCGCGCCGTAGCCCGTGTACAGGCCTTCCTGCACGGGGAGGAAGCGCAGGACGCGCTGCCCGACGCGTTGCGGCTGCGCTATCCCGCTCCGCGATACCTGCTGGAATCGGGCCGCCGCGCGCTGGAACGGACGGGGTTTTCCCGGCAGGACGCCTTTTACTATGCGCTGATCCCGGCCCTGACGCGCACCAGCCTTTCCCAGCGCTGGGGCGCGCGACCGCTGCTGGGCGACGCGTGCGCGATGTCCGAATACCTGCGGATGCTGTACGTGGGGCTGCACGGGGAATGCTTTTACCTGGTCCTGCTGGACCGGCAGTGCCGGCTGATCCGCCCGGTCATGATTCAGCGGGGCGGGCACGACGACGCGCCCTTCTACCTGGGGCGGCTGCTGGACGCGGCTCTTAACGGCGGGGCGCGCCACGTGGTGCTGGCCCACAACCATCCCCGGGGCACGCCCTTTCCCTCCAGGGAGGACGTGCACTGCACGCTGCGGGCGCTGAACGCATTCGCGCCGCTGGAGATCCCGCTGCTGGATCATATGATCGTCGTCGGCGACAGGGTGATCAGCATTCGGGGCATGGGCCTGATCCCGGAGGTGCTGTGGCGGGGCATATCTCCCGCGGACAAGGCGGTGAACGGCTGGCTGGATGGCTACGAAACTTAATATTTCGTGAGAACTATACAAAATTGACGACAATTAACATGAAGTTAAACGAATTGCGCCGGAAATACGCCGGATTTCAACATAAAAACGGTATACTGTCTTCAGAAAACTGATTGGGCGAGGGAGGTATTCCCATGTATCTGGATCATCGCGTGACCGTGAAGATTGCCCGCATACTGAATATGATCGACATGTCGGCGCTGCTGCTGGATTCCAGCGGCAACGTCATACTGCCCGAGGGCGACCCGCGCACCTTTACCATTCCGGAGGAGGCGCTGCAGAACCCCACCATTCCATTCATCTACGGCGCGATGACCCTGATCGGCACCGCCGAGGAGCAGCCGGTGTTCGTGTGCCTGCACGGCGACAGCGAGGATGTGAAAAAGTGCGCCGTTCTGTGCGCGGAGCTGATCAACGTGCTGATGCGCGAGGACATGAGCCAGACCAGCCGCGAGCAATCGCTGCGGCTGATGCTGCGGGGCGACGTGGAGGGCGCGGAGTTTGAATCGATGGCCGCGGACCATGACATCCCCATGGAGCTGAACCGGTGCGTGCTGTACTTCTACTTTCAGGACATGGAGGTCGAGACGGCCATGCAGCTGATGGCCGACGCCATGGACAACGATCACGACCTGATCACCGAGGTGGGCCACCACTCGGTGGCCATGCTGAAGGCCATCGACGAGGACGCGGATTATTCCGAGCTGGAGGAGTACGCCAACGCCTTTGAAAGCAGCTTCCTGACGGAGACGGGCACCACCGTGTACATCGGCATCTCTGACCCGCGCAAGGACCTGACGACCATTCCCGAGGCGTTTGCCGAGGCCCGCAGCGCCATCAACGTGGGCCGGGTGTACCGGGGCAACAAGCGGGTGTTCGTGTATCGCAACCTGCTGCTGGAGCGCTTCCTCAGCGAAGTGTCGCCGGAGCTTGGCGCCGGGTACAACGCCCGCATATTCAACCGCAGGACGGTGCGCCTGTTCAACGATGAGATGATCCACACCATCGAAACCTTCTTCGACAACAGCCTGAACCTTTCGGAGACGGCTCGCAAGCTGTACATCCACCGCAACACCCTGGTATACCGGCTGGAGAAGGTGCAGCACGCCATCGGGCTGGACCTGCGCAACTTTGACGACGCCGTCACCTTCAAGATGATGATGCTGCTGGGCAAGGGCGAGAACAGCCGCAAGCTTCGCCTGTAATGGCTTTCCGCCCGCGCTCATAGGATTTCAACAAGCCGAATGCGCCGAATGAATACATCGGCGCATTCCATCGTCATGATATTCGGAGGTCGTATGAAGAAAAGCTCCCTGCGAACCATCGCGCTGGTGTGGGCGGCGGTGATGATCGCCGTGGTGTCCTCGACGCTGACGCTGCTGTTCTCGGGCCGGGCCAACCAGGCCCAGGCGGCGGACCCCCGCTGGGTCAGCCAGGAGCAGTATGACAGGATACAGCGCTACAGCCGCCTGGACGAGATCCGCGCTTCGCTGCTGCGGGACTACTATCAGGACCTGGATGAGGAAGCGCTGCTGCTGGGCGCGATCCGGGGCATGACCGGCGCGGTGGGCGATCCCTATACCTTTTACTACACCCCCGAGGAGCTGCAGCGCGCAAACGAGAACAACGACGGCGCGTATTATGGCATCGGCACGCTGCTGCAGAACAATTCGGACGGCGCGATACAGATCGTGCGGGTGTACCCGGACACCCCCGCCGAGACCGCGGGCCTGCGGGTGGGCGACTGGATACTGGCCGTGGACGGCGAGGACGTCAGCGGCGTGGACGGCCGCAGCTACAACGAGGCGGTGAACCGCATCCGCGGCGGCAGCGGCACCACTGTGGTGCTGACGCTGATGCGGGGCGATGAGATCATGGAAGTGCCCGTGGTGCGGGGCCCGGTGAATATCAGCTACGCCGACTACAGGCTGTTGGATGGCGGCATCGGCTACATCAGCATCACCCAATTCACAGGCAACGCCTCGGACGTGTTCCACGAGGCCGTCGAGGCCTTCAAACAGCAGGGCGTGAAGGGCCTGGTGATCGACGTGCGCGACAACCCCGGCGGGCTGCTGGACCAGGCGGTCAGCATCGCGGACGCGCTGCTGCCCACCGGCGTGATCGTCTACGTGAAGGAGAAGGACGGCACCCGCCAGGACTTCTTCTCAAACGAGGAATACTACGACGTGCCCCTGGCCGTGCTGGTGAACGACATGTCGGCCAGCGCCTCGGAGATACTGGCGCTGTCCGTGCAGGCCTTTGACCGGGGCAGCGTGGTGGGCGTCAAGACCTACGGCAAGG
>JBGUQG010000270.1:0-5211 GCA_045130815.1 Christensenellales bacterium | reverse complement strand
GAGCCCCTGATGGTGTACCAGAGCCACCCGCAAGGGTGGCTTCATTGTTTATCAGGGGCTCGAAGGGCGGGGAGTGAATGGAAGCCCAGTGGGCTTCCAGAGGCCGCCCTGACCGAGGCCGCAGGCGAGAATCGAGCCCCTGATGGTGTACCATGAAAAACGTGACCTGCAAATCAGGTCACGTTTTTCAATGATATCCGTTCCTTCGGAACGGGTGATATCCACCTTCGGTGGATGATATCACGCTGCGCGGGATGATATGCGCCCTGCGGGCGCGTGAAGGAACGGATATCATATCATGCCGTGCGCCAGCACGGTATATCATATGGCGCAGCCATATATCATGTGGCGCGGCCACATATCATTATTCGTGCCTTCTCCGCCGATCCTTCCCGCTTTCCCTGTAATACGCCTCCTTCGCGGCGTACATCCTCTCGTCGGATATCCGGCCGATCTCCGCGATGCTTTCAGAGGGGAACTCCCGGCTGGTGGCACAGCCCCAGGAGATGGACAGGCGGTCCACCTGCTCGCCGGACCAGGCGGCCACCTTTTCATCCAGCTTTTTCAGAAGGTCGTCCAGCTGGCCCTCGGGAACGCGCAGCATGGCGGCAAATTCGTCTCCGCCGATGCGGTAGACAGTGCCGTGCATGCCCAAACAGGCCTTCAGACAGTCCGCCGCGCCACGGATCAGCTCGTCTCCGGCGGCGTGTCCCAGCGTGTCGTTGACCGTCTTCAGGCCGTTCACGTCGGCGGTGACGTAGGCGAAATCCCCGTCCGGCTGGCTTTGGGCCGCCTTGTCCTCCTCGAAGGCGCGGCGGTTGTACAGTTGGGTGGTCTGGTCTATGAACGATGCGTAGGTCAGCGTCCGGGTGCGGTTTGCGATGATGCGGATGGTCAGCACCAGGACCACCATCACCAGCGCGCACAGCGCCACGTTCAGCAGGATTACACGGATGAAGCGGCTGACCTCCCTGTGGCCGTCGCTGGTGACCACCAGGTACCAGCCCAGCTTGTCAACGTATTTCGTGATGACATAGCGGTAGCCGGAGAGCTTCCTGTAATCGTAGTCGGTGCTTTGGCTGAGGGTCAAACCGTCGATGTGGTCGGTCTCGATGCGATCCTGGTCGGTATCGATCTTCACCAGGCCCTCGGGGTCCACCAGGCTGATCTTGACGCCATAGTCCTTTTCCAGCCGCACGATCAGCTCCTGGGTGCCCGTCATGCGGATGCCGACGCCGCACACGCCCATGAGCGCGCCGCGCTCATCCTCGATCCGGGCGTCCACGAACACGGTCCAGGCGTCCTGGCCGAATTCGTCCAGATCCACGTCCAGCGCGTATTCGCTGCCGCTCGCCATGAAATCCGCGTACCAGCTGTCGCGGCTGTCGTTGTCCGGGTCGATGACCTTGCTTTCGCCGGTGGCGGCGTAGTATCGGCGGGTGTCGGAGGACACCAGGAAAGCGGACTGGCAATTCAGACCGTCGCGTATACCGGCAAGGTATTTCATCAGCAGCTGTTTTGATACGGCGCCGGCGTTGTCCTGCTCGTGCCGGAGCCTGTCGATCAGGAAGCTGTCGTTGGCCATCGTCCTGGCGATCGTGACCGGCTCTGAAAGCTCGGCGCTGATGGTGTCGTAGATGCCGGCGGCGATGGTCTTGCTCAGCGCCTGGCTGTTCTGATCCGCCATCACGCGCAGCGACCACAGGGAGACGAAGGTCGAAAGCAAAAAGCAAACGAACACGATCCCGAAGGCAAGCCGTGTGAACCTTCCCTTGTTCATGCTGTCATCGCCTTTCCGCCACAACCAGCGTGTGACCGCCGCGTTCCGGTCAGTGCCATCCACGGCGGTTCGCCTTACCGAAGCGCAATGCTCGTCATACATATAATTATAGACATATAACGTCAATTCGTCAATGGTTGAATGAACGGCAAAACTGATTGCGCCGAAGGTTGCCTAAAGGGGCGGATTGTGCTATATTTATATATGCTGTGAACAAGGCGAATCTCATAACGTCAAGAGGGAAAAATGAGCAAGTATATCTACGAGACCCATCTGCACACCTGCCAGGGCAGCGCCTGCTCGGATACGCCCGGCAAGGACTACGTACAGCGCTACATCGACATGGGCTATGACGGTATCATCGTCACCGACCACTTCTTCCGCGGGAACTGCCGCGTGGAGCGCGACCTGCCCTGGTCCGAGTTCGTGAAGCGCTATTGCTCGGGCTACGAGGAGGCGCTGGACGAGGGCCTGAAGCGGGGCCTGAAGGTGTTCTTCGGCTGGGAGGAGACCTATCAGGGCGACGACTACCTGGTGTACGGCCTGGACAGGGGGTGGCTATTGGAGCATCCCGAGGTCACCCGCTGGACCCGCGCCAGACAGCTTGAGGAGGTGCGCCGCTGCGGCGGCTGCGTGGTGCAGGCCCATCCCTTCCGGGCCGCCTCGTATATCAGTCAGATCCATCTCGCGCCGCGGCTGGTGGATGCCGTCGAGGGCTACAACTGCGGCAACAAGCCGGATTGGAACACACTGGGCTGGCGCTACGCGCAGCTCAGCGGCCTGCCCGTGACCGCGGGCTCGGACAACCACCACGCGGACCGCATGTCCCGGGAGAACCTGGCCGGGGTGGCCTTCGACAGCCCGCTGGGCAGCATCCACGACTACGTGCGCGCCATCCGCCAGCGCATGCCCTTTCGGCCCGTGACGCCCATAGAGGTTCCGGAGTGGACCCGGGACGTGCTGCCGGAATTGCCGGTGGAGTGGCTGGATGAGAACGAACGGCCCGAAGGGATCGACACGATCCGGGCGCTGGAGAACGGATTTCGGTGACTGGGAGGCATAACATGTCCACTGCGATCAACGCGATCATATTTCTGATCACCCTTGCGCTCGTGGCACGCTTTTTCTGGAAGGACGGCGCGTGGTCCCCGGGCAACGCCCGGAAGGCCTTCTGCTTCTTCACGGTGCAGAGCAACGCCTTCTGCGCCGCGGCGGCGCTGACGATGTGCCTGTTCCCCGCCGCGCGCTGGGCCTGGACGCTCAAATACGTGGGCACCGCGGCGGTGACCGTGACGATGCTGACGGTGTTCCTGTTCCTCGGGCCCAGCATGGGCGGCTACAAGCCGCTGTTGGCCGGGGGCGATCTCTTCATGCACCTGTTGACGCCGCTGCTGGCACTGCTCTCCTTCGTCCTGCTTGAGAGGCGGGGTATGGACTTTGGCACCGCGCTGCTGGGCATGCTGCCGGTGGCGCTGTACGGCGCGTGGTATCTGTACAAGGCGGTGCTTGCGCCGGAGGGCAAAGCCTGGGAGGACTTCTACGGCTTCAACAAGGGCGGAAAGTGGCCCGTCGGCTTTGCCGCGATGATGGTCGGCGGCTTCGGCGTGTGTGTGGGCCTGATGGCGCTTCAAAACCTGTAGAAACAGATGCGGCGGCTGCCCCGTGTTTTTGTCATTGGGGAGCCGCCGTTGGCTGTGGGAAGGGTCATTCGCCGACAGGCTGAGCCTGGTCCGCGGGCGCTTGCTCCGCGGGCGTTTCTTCCTCAGCGGGTTCCTCGTCCTCGAGGGTCTCATCCTCGGTCCACTCCAGGTCGAAGCCCACCGTGTGCATGGACACGTCGTGCACGTCCTCCACGATGGAGGCGACGCCCGCCAGCAGCCCGGACACAACGATGCCCACCGCGATGCCGAAGGCCGTCCACCAGGCGCTGGTCAGCTCCAGGCCAAAGCGGATGAACAGATAGGGGAAGGGGAGTGCCAGCACGCTGATCACGAACAGCATGATGGACAGCGGATAGCGCTTGCGGGCCTCCTCGGCGAGTATGGCTTTGAATCTCATGGGTGTACCTCCTGTCGTATATTACATTTCGATGCCCGCTCGCGCGGGCAGCTGCTTTTCGGCGTAGTAGTGACGGACAGCGCGCATCTCGGTGACCAGGTCGGCGCGATCGATGATGGCCGGGGTGGCCCCGCGCCCGGTGAAGATGAGCTCCACGCCTTTGGGCCGGGCGTCTGCCAGCGCGAGCAGCTGTCCCTCGGTCAAAAGCCCCGTCGACAGGGCGCAGTGGATCTCGTCGGCGATCACCACGTCGTACATACCGCCGGTCAGCGCGTCCATCACGCGGCTGTAGCCATCCGCGGCGCATTGACGGTCGGCGTGCCCGGCCTCCCGGCCGATCAGCAGACCAAGGTCCGATCCGAACTGCTCCGCCCGCACGTTTTCAAGCCGCTTCAGCGCGGTCAGTTCGCTGGTCCCGCCGAGCTTCATGAACTGGCCGATGTACACCCGAAGCCCAGCGCCGCTGGCCCGAAGCGCCAGCCCCAGGGCCGCTGTGGTCTTGCCCTTGCCGTCGCCGGTGTACACCTGAAACTGACCGAGCTCCATCATGCCGCCTCCTGTGCGCGCTTGCCGAATATCCTGTTCCACAGGCCGGTCGCCTTGCCCTTCAGCGCGGCCCACTTCTCCGGCAGGCCCAGGCCATCGAACCACTCCCGGACGGGCCGCAGCCTTTCGGGGATGTTCAGCCCGTCGATCCAGGCGCGCACCGGGGCCAGCTTTTCCGGGATGCCGGTCGTTTCAAACCAATCGGCGATCTGTTCGCCGGTGGGCAGGTAGTAGTACACCTGGGCGTAGCGTCGCGCGCCTGTAAAACGCTCCAGGTAGAAATCCTCCAGCGCGCTGATCTTTACCTCGCCGGTGGAGGAGGCGTGCACGAATCGGTTGCCGCCGATGTAAAAGCCCATGTGGTCGCTGGGGTCCCGGTCCTGTACGGTGTCAAAGCACACCACGTCGCCCACCAGCAGGTCCCGGGGCTTTTCGATCAGGGGGTAGTTCTCGTCCGTGCCGATCAGCGCCGCCGCGTGCACGGGGAAGACAAATCCCTCCGGCCCCAGACAAAACATCACCAGGCCGCTGCAATCGAATTGATCCGGCCCGACCGCGCCCAGCACATAGGGCTTGCCCAGGTGTTCCAGCGCTCGCCGGACCACGACCTCGCCCTGGGTAAAGCCCGAGCAGGTCAGCAGGATCAGCATCAGGCACAGCCACAGCGCCACGGTCTGGATCAGGAAGAACCTGGCCCGGCGGCGGGGCCTGAAGCGCCGGCGCTTGGATTTTCCGCTCATGTCAAAGTATTCTCCTCAGGCAGCATGCGCGCGATCAGAAAGCGGATCTTCTTTCCCTGGTCGGTATACAGCTGCTCGTGTTCTGAA
>JBGUQG010000269.1:0-5073 GCA_045130815.1 Christensenellales bacterium | reverse complement strand
AGATCGTTGATCGTAGTCATGGGTATGCGGCTCAACTTGGAAAGCGCGTACATACTCATGTGGCGAAGCGTCAGCATATCCTTGATCGTCATCGGAATCCCTCCGCCTACATTATATCGGTATTCCGATATAATGTCAACAGGCTACCCAGGGTTTTAGGGGCGAAGCCCCTAACAAGCATTGGCCGCGCTTGGAGCGGCCAATGGGCGTTCGGATGGATATCCGAATGCGATTTGGTGAAAACAGACCGAAATTAGTGACAGTTGGTGCCACCTTTGCATAGCCCGGGCGATTATCTGATTTGATCCGTTCTATCATTAGCCCAGAGACCAGATACGCCACGTCAAATAAATTGCTTTCGCAATTCACTTGACTGGCAATCTTGATGGGGAGAGGCAACTTTGCCGGAGGCAAAGTTGGTCCCTTCGGGACTGCTGCGGCTCAATCAAAGATTGAGGCGCGGCACCTTTCGCTCCCCATACCCTTGAATTGCGCCTGCAAGCAGGCGCATAGTTGGTTCGCTGCGCTCACAGCATGGCCGATGAACGGCCATGATAAAGACAACCGTGACAGCCTACGAGGTATCGTATAGGTCGTCACGGTTGTCACTGTTGTCACAGAGACCATATATCCTTCTGTTGCTGATCCTTTGTTGCGTCATTGCAAAAACTGTGCTACAATGTGGGCAAAAATGAAGAGAAAACCACATGTGGATCGAAGGGAGCGTGCGCCTGTGAAGCTGGACATCAACGTGCTGGCCGTGCTCTTTGCGCCGCTGCTTTTGCTGGTCGGCCTTGGTTTCACCGTCGCCATCGACCCGTATATCCAGCGTCAGCAGCGGCGTGTCATGCTCGTCATCGTGGCGCTGTGCTTCACGCTGGTCGCGCAGAATCTGCTGGAAAACGCATTTTTTGTCAGCCGGTCAAACCTGGCTTTGAAGAACATACTGAGCGCCTACGGCTATTCTGTGCGCCCCGTCATCCTCATACTGTTTCTCTACATCATTCAACCGGGCGGGAAGAAGCGGCTCGAATGGACGCTGGCGGGGATCAATGCCGCGCTCTACTGTACCTCTCCCTTTACGGGACTCTGCTTTGAGATCCGGGAGTGGGACTACGCGTCCCTGCATGGCCCGCTGTGGTATGCCTGCATTCTGATCAGCGCGGTGCTGCTCGTTGAACTGCTGGCGCGAACCGTTATCCTCTATCGCGAAACCGGGAGACGGGAGCGCCTGGTTCCTATTGCCGTGGTGTTCATCATCATTCTGTCCGTTATCATGGATCTGCACGTGGTGATGCAGTCGCAGCCCATCACCTTTTTGACCATTGCCATTGTCGTGAGCAGCGTGTTCTACTACATCTGGCTCCACATCCAGTTTGTGCGCGAGCACGAGCGCGACCTGATGACGGCGCAGCGCGTTCAGATTATGATGACCCAGATCCAGCCCCACTTTCTGTTCAACGCTCTGAACACCATCCGTGCGCTCTACGCCAAGGATTCCCCCCTGGCGGACAGGACGCTGGAGGATTTCAGCGCCTATCTGCGGCAAAACCTGGAGACCCTGAGCCAGACCGACCTGATCCCCATCGCCAAGGAGCTGGAGCACACCCGGCTCTACGCGGATATCGAGACTCTGCGCTTTCCCAACATCCGCGTGGAATACCGGATAGAGGACAGGCAATTCAGGATTCCGGCGCTGACGATCCAGCCCCTGGTGGAAAACGCGATCCGCCACGGCGTGCGCAGCCGGGAGGACGGCTTGGTGACGGTCTCCACGGTCCGGGAGGCGGGCGCGCACAGGATCACGGTACGGGACAACGGCGTGGGCTTTGATCCGAAGCATCAACAGGATGAATCCCACATCGGCCTTCAGAATGTGAAGGAGCGCGTGGAGCGGATGTGCGGCGGCACGGTGATCGTGGAGAGCGAAATGGGCGCGGGCACCGTCGTCACGCTGCTGATCCCGGACACTTTGCAAAACGGCATGAAGGAGCAAGGACAATGAGAGCAATCTGCGTGGACGATGAGCCGCTGGCGATGGAATACACCCTGGGCCAGTGCGAGCGCCTGCCTCAGATCAGCGAGGCGAAGGGGTTTACCGACGCTTTGGCCGCGCTGGAATGGCTTGGCACGCATTCGGCGGAGCTGGCGATTCTGGATATCAACATGCCGAAGATGGACGGCATCGAGCTGGCGGCGCGGATCAAACAGCGCTCTCCGCAGACTGCGATCCTGTTCCTGACCGCGTACCGGGAGTACGCCTTCGACGCTTGGTCGGTGCGTCCCAGCGGGTATCTGCTCAAGCCGGTGTCGCTGGAGAAGCTGGCGGAGGAGGTGCGCCATGCGTGCGGCGGGCAGGTCGATCCCGCGCCGGCGCATATCCGCGTCAAGACCTTCGGGGAATTCGACGTGTTTGTGGATGGCAAGCCGATCCACTTCAAGCTGGCGAAGGCCAGGGAGATCCTCGCTTATCTCGTGGACAAGCAGGGCGCCGGCGTCACCCGGAAGGACCTGTCCGCCGCGCTGTGGGAGGACAGGCTGTACGATCGTGGGATGCAGAAGCAGCTGGACGTCTATATCCGCTCCCTTCGTGAGACGCTGCGGGCGTGCGGCGCGGAAGAGATCCTCCGGATCGACAGGGGCGTTCTGCGCGTCGACCCGGAGCGGTTCGTCTGCGACGCGTACCTGTTCTTTTCCGGCGACAGCGATATGATCAACGCCTATCGCGGCGAGTACATGAACACCTACTCCTGGGCCAGCATGACGGAGAGCATCCTCACCTGGAGTACGATAAAGTAAACTGCGTTTTAAGAATTAATATATTGTTAACTATCCTGATCCCAATATGCCGGGATCAGGGTGGTTTTTCTTTGGACATCCTTTGGACAGCGCCTGATACAATACCAGAGACCAGGTCTTGCAGTCCTCTGAAAACTTCGCTCCTCAGTTTTCAGACGCAAATCGAAGGGGAGACGATAGGCCATGAGTGAACAAAGAAAAGCGGTCGGGCTGAGCCCGGAACAGCTGGAACAGGCCAATGGCGGCGCTTCCGTTCAGGGCGTCTACAGGCCCGGCTTTCAGCACAAGCGGGAATCGCTACGCTTTTTCCGGGCTTGCGTCGGCGACAGCGTCTATGTAAAAGCCATGAGCAGCGCGGCCGGACGCGCGCATCACTATGTCGCAGCACGCGCCTTTTTGAGCCAGTCGGATTGGGATAAGTTCGTCTGGATTGAGGAACACGGTTCCCTGGATGGCTTTCCGGGGTAAAAAGCGAAAAAGGATTCTGAAACGCGATCGGGCGTTTTGGGAAATAGATGAATGGAGGAAAAGGAGATGAGAACAATCAAGACGATTCTTGCGATCATGATGATCGCGGCGCTGCTCGTCGGCGGGATGGCTCTGGCGGAGGAAGTGCCCTCTGTCACCGCGCGCGACTACCTGGGCGAATGGGTGGATCAGAATGGCACGACCAACATCGACATTACCGCTCGCGATGAGGGCGATGGATACATCGCAAACGTCCATCTGGACGTGTTTGACGAAGTAGACAATACGACTTACATCGAATGGGCCTATGCCTGCGTCTATGACGAAGGGTCCCGGACACTGAAGTGCTTCTCCCGCGTCACGGGCACCGGCAACTATGAGCCGGACAGCGAAGACGAGATCACCGACATCAACAACGAGTATGAAGACGCCGAGTTTCGCTTCGACGAAAACGGCATGCTGGTCTGGGACGACAAGGGCCTGGAAGAGGACGACGGCATGCTGTTCGAGCACACCATAGGCTGGAAGGATCCGGACTACGTCGGTCCCGGCCATCACTTCGTCGGGGAATGGAACGACGAGCGCGTGACCGTCTACATCGAAGAGACCATGGAGGATTATCAGGTGGCCGTCGTCGGCTCCGGCAGCGCCACGGACGGGGCCATCTGGACCTATACCTGCGACTACGACGCCGGGACGGACAGCCTCGTCAGCAATGGCAAGGTTGCGACGAAGGTCAATTACACCTATGTCGACGCCAAAAACAGCACCGAGGAGCTCGTCTACGAGGACGGCGAGGCCGTGTTCAGCCTGAACGGAGAAGGCCTGCTGGTCTGGGACGACAAGAAGGAGCAGGCCGGCGAGGGCCGCGCGTTTGCGCTTGTCACTGCGGAAGCCACCGAGGAAGAGAGTTCGGAGGAAGAGCTCCAGGTGAACGGCAGGACTGTCGAGCCGATGGTTCCGGAGTACGATTTGGACGCGCTGGCGGACGGTGTCTATCCTGTATACTTTGACCCCGCCAACCTGGCGGACGGCACCCTGTCCCTCACTGTCTATTCGCAGGATGTCTTCGACATCGTGGATATCAGCACCCTCGAAGTGGGCGACAGCCTGGTCGTGAACGGCATACCGTTTGTCGTCGAGACGCTGGAACGGGACGACGGCGACCTGCTGATCAACGGCGGCCTGGACAACGACGGCCTCACCCTGCGCGCCTTCGACGAGGACAACTGCTGGAAGGTCGTCATGGAGGATGACCACAACACCTACACCGAGCGCGGGGACGCCACGCTGCCCCTGGCGGACGACGTGACCTTCACCGACGGCTGGGACATCGAGAAGGATCCTGTGACCGTGACCGGCGCGGAAGCGGTCGCCGAGGCGATCACTGGGGCGGAGATGGACGCCTTCATTCCTGAGAACACCACTGTGCGCGTGGAGAGCGGGAAGATCGTGGAGATCGTCCGCGCGTACATGCCGTAAGGGACACTTTCAACCGACGATATCAGGACGCCCGACGGGGCGGTCAGCGACCGTGATTGAACTGTACACGGCAGGATCGCACAGGAGCGATTCTTCGAATATACCCGCATTGCGGAAGGAGGAACATAAGCATGAGTGACAAGCAGGAACTGAACATGGAAGAAATGGGCCAGGTGGCCGGCGGGTGGACGTTCCATTCCAATGGAAAATACCACACATGGCTCGACGGGTATGAAATCAAATGCCCGTATTGCGGGAACACAAGCGCGGATGTCGTAAAGAGGATCGGGGCGAGTTCCTTCGAAGTAGCATTCATATGCGATG
>JBGUQG010000268.1:0-4939 GCA_045130815.1 Christensenellales bacterium | reverse complement strand
CAGCACCATGCCGAAGCAGTGGAACATGGGCACCTGGATCATCATGCGGTCCGCGGTGGACAGGTCCATGCCGTCGCCGATCATCTTACCGTCGTTGACGATATTGTAGTGGGTCAGCATCACGCCCTTGGGAAAGCCCGTGGTGCCGGAGGTATACTGCATGTTGCACACGTCGTTCACGTCCACGGCGGCGGCCATGCGGCGGATCTCCGCGACGGGCGTGCGGGGGGCATAGGCCAGGGACTCCTCCCAGGTCATCGCGCCGGGCATGCGGAAGCCCACGGTGATCACGTTGCGCAGGAAGGGCAGCCGCTTGGCGTGCAGGGGCTGTCCGGGCTTGTTTGCGGCCAGCTCCGGGCACAGCTCGTTCACGATCTGGCGATAGTTGGAATCGCGATAGCCCTCGATCATCACCAGCGTGTGGGTGTCAGACTGGCGCAGCAGGTACTCCGCCTCGTGGATCTTGTAGGCGGTGTTCATCGTCACCAGCACCGCGCCGATCTTCGTGGTGGCCCAGAAGGTCAGAAACCACTGGGGCACGTTGGTGGCCCAGATGGTCACCTTGCTGCCGGCGCGCACGCCCAGGGACACCAGCGCCCGGGCGAACTCATCCACGTCGTCCCGGAACTGGCTGTAGGTGCGGGTATAGTCCAGCGTGGTGAATTTCACCGCCAGCTGGTCCGGGAACTGCTCCACCATGGTGTCCAGCACCTGGGGAAAGGTCTTGTCGATCAGCGTCTGCTGCTTCCACACATAGTTGCCGGTGTGGGTCTTGTTCCAGTACAGGTGCTTGCGCGCCCGGCGGGTGCTCTCGAAGCGGGACATGCAGCTGGCGAAGTGGGTCAGCAGGATCTCGATGTCGCCAAGCCCGTCGATCCAGTCCGGGTTCCACTGCAGGGAGATGAAGCCGTCGTAGTTCACCGAGCGCAGCGCGTTCATCAGCTCGCCGATGGGCAGGCTCCCTTCCCCGATCAGCTCTGGCACGAACAGGCTGCCCTCCCGACGATAGTCGTGGATGTGCACGTGGCGCACATAGGCCCCCAGGTTGGTGATGGTGGCCTCGGCGTCCTCGCCGAACACGCAGGTGGCGTGCATGTTCCACAGCGCCGCCAGCCGGTCGTCGGCAAAGCGGTTCAGCAGGTCCCGCAGGCGCGCCGTGTCGGCGTAGGCCCCGGTGGTCTCCACGATCAGCGTGACCGGCTTGTCGCCCACGATGTCCAAAAGCCGCGCCATGCGCTCCACGCAGGCGGCCTGGTTGGCCTCGTCGGTGTGCACGCTGACGCAGGGCGCGCCCAGGTTCACCGCGACCTGTACGCATTCATTCAGCTCGTCGGCAAAGCCCTGGTCGGTAAAGTCGCCCACGGTATCCACGCAGGGCAGACTCAGCCCCCGGTTGGTGAGATTGCGCCGCGTGGCGGCGGCGAGCTCCGGATTGGTGGGGCTGTCCTTGCCGGCGAACATGTCGCCGCGCACGTCGATCATCTCCACGCCGCAAAGCCGCGCGTCGATGGCCGCGGACAGGCACTCCTGCCAGGAAAGATTCTTCCAGTATTGTACGGAGAAGGAAAGCTTCATGTCACGCCTCCTCGTAAACGATCTTGTTCAGCGCGCTGATGTACGCCCTTATCGACGCGCCGATGATGTCGGTGGAGATGCCGTTGCCGGAGTACACCCTGCCGTTGGCGCGCAGCTTCACCAGGGCGCTGCCCATGGCGTCGCGGCCCTCGGTGACGGTTTGGATCTGGAAGTCGTCCAGCTCGTAGTGATGGCCGATGATCTGCTCGATGGCCAGGAACGCGGCGTCGATGGGGCCGTCGCCCACGCCCACGCCCCGCAGCTTTTCATCGTTGTGCTGCAGCAGTATGTTGGCGGTGGCGGTGATCACGTTGCCGCTGTTGATCACGTAATTCTCGATCCGGTAGGCGCTGGGCACCTGCAGCGCGGTGCTGGCCACGATGGCGTCCAGCTCGCGGGTGCCCACGAAGTGCTTGCGGCTGGCCACGCGCCTGAAGGCCTCGTACACCTTGGCGTTGTCCTCGTCGCTGAGGTCGTAGCCCAGCTGACGGACCACCTTGATGACCTCGCCGATCTCGTCGCCCTCGTCCAGGCACACGTTGGAAACATCGCCCACGGCCACGTTGGACAGGGGCGATTCCCCCTCCTTGCCGGGCTGGAGCAGCCGCGTGAGCTGCGTGGACACGCGGGTCAGCTCGGTGGTGCGCAGGCCGCAGGCGATGTCCATCGCCGCGCCTTTGACCTCCACCAGCCGGGCGAGCTGGGACAGCGTGGGCCACTCGGCGGGCACGGCCACGCACTTCACGCCGTCCGCCCCCGCGGCGATGGCCGCGGCGCAGCAGGCCGCGCCCATGCTCAGGGAATCGCTGACGGACACGCACAGCTCAGCGCCGGACAGCGCGGGCACCGCCCCGCGGACCCGGTTGACGAAATCCGAAAACTCGTCCGGCAGCAGCACGCCCGCGGTATCGCACAGCGTCACCCGGTTCGCCCCGGCCTCCAGCGCCCTCGAGACGGCCTCGCACAGCACGCCGACCTCGGCGCGGGTGGCGTCAATGGCAGTAAATTCCACGTTCTCGCACAGCGAGCGGGCCTTGGCCACCTGACTGGCGACGGCGTCCAGCATGGCGGGGGCCTTCTTGTGACAGGTATATTCCATCTGCACCGGCGACAGCGGAGCCAGCAGGTTCAGCCGCGGCTGCTTCGCGCCGCGCACGCTCTCCCAAGTCGCCTCCACATCCCCGGCGGCCACGTCCACAGACGCCGTCAGCGGCGCGGCCACCATGGCCGCGATGGTCCTGTTCGCCAGCTGGTCGGCCTTGCCGCCGTCGATGGGCGCAAGCTCGATGCCGTCCACCTTCAGGCGGTCCAGCCCGCGGGCGATCTCCAGCTTTTCCTTGAAAGACAGCGCGCCGTCGCGCAGGGCGGGCAGCTGGCTCAGCGTCATGTCGATGATCTTGATGGTCTTCATTGTGTTTCTACTCCTTGTCCTGTGGGTCGGTGGGTGAAAAAACGCCCCGAAAGCACAAACGCCGTGTTTGTCTTTCGGGGCGATTCAAACTCTGTCAAACCGCGGTACCACCCGGATTGCCGCTCGCGCGGCCGCTCATCAGCGCTCCAACAAGCGCTTAGCCATGGTAACGGGGCCTCCGGGATGCCTTACTGGGGTTCAGGCAACCTGCTCGGGCACGAGACTGCCATCCGCGCGCACACCGGCTCGCACCGCCCGCCGGCTCTCTGAAGTGGTCCGCGGAAGGCATAATGCCTTCATCGCATTTACTGCTGTAATTTAGCTTAGTAAAGTTTAATCCATTCCCCCGCCCTTTGTCAAGCGCGGAGGAATGGATTTATCCTATGCTTTACATTCGGCTGGAACAGATGCCACATCACGCGGTGAAGGCCTTGCTGACGGTTATGTAGCCGCCCTTGCCCTTCACCCGCACGCCGGACACGGTGACGGTGTACCTCTGGCCGGGGGTCATGCCCTTGACCTTCACCTCCACGTCGTCCTTGCCCTTTTCGGTGCGGGTAACGGTCAGCCTGCTGCCGTCCGCGTCCTTCACGACCACCTTCAGGTTCCTGAACTGCACGCGGGTGGCGAACTCCACCTCCAGCTCCCCGTCCCGGGGATCGTACTCCACCTTTGCGATCTCAGGCACGTCGGCGGGGGTCCTGAAGCTGCCCTTGACCGAGCCATAGCTTCCGCTGACGCCCTTGCGAACGCCGGAGACGGTGTAGGTATACCGGGTGGCCGGCTTGACCTTTTTGACCCGGAAGGTCATGCCGTCGCCGTCCTTTTCCAAAATTGTGACGGACATCCTGTTGCCGGCGGCATCCTTCACAACCACCCTGGCATTTTTGTACCTCACGCGCTTCGAGCTGAAATCCACCTCCACCACGCCGTTGCCCTCGTACTCGGTCTGCTTCACCTTCGGCGCGGACGCCAGCGCCGGTACAGCGCTCATCACCAGCAGCACCGCCGCCAACAGCAGCGCGGTCAGACTCCTCTTCATGGTTCTTACCTCCCCGCTTGTTTGTGCTTCCATTATGCACGGCGGCCCGGAAAACCTCAAGGCTTTCCGGGCCGTTTTCACATGTCTTTCACAGATAGATATGGGGAGCGCCTGGTCATGCTTTGCGCTTTTTCTTCAGGATGGCCAGGGCGATCAGCGCCAGCGCGCCCGCTCCGCCGAAGGCGTAGGGCCAGGCGGGCGTCTCGTCGCCGGTACCCAGCATGCCCCACAGGGGCGTGTCGTAGTCGAACAGCTCGAACATCTCCTCCAGCTCGCCCTCGGTGAAATCCTCGTACCGAGGCACCGGCGTGCCGGAATTGCGACTCTCGATCTCCACCGTGCCCTTCGGGGTGTCGCCATCCGGGCGCTCGTCCTCGTCCTCGCCCTCCGGCGGACGATCCCTCAGCAGCAGCGTGTTGGTCACATCCATGCCGTTCACCGTGGCGACATAGCCGAACACGCCGTCCTCGCGGAGCGTGTAGGCGTACGCGTTGCCGTAGCCGTCGTCCGCGGGCAGGCTGCCGAAGCTGTAGCGCCAGCCGTCGGCGTTGGTCACGGTGATGTGGTCGATCTCCACGCCGTCGCGCAGCAGCCGCACGGTGATCTGCTCCGGCCTCAGGCCGCGCGCGTCGTCGTCGTCGTCCCAGGTCTTCACGCCGGTCAGCTCGATGAATTCATCCGGCTCGTGGGGAATCAGCGTATTGGTGATCGTCGTGCCGGAGATCCCGGTCTCGTAGTTGGGTACGGCCACCTCCTGCACCGTGTAGGTGATGGCGACGCCTGCCGTCGTCACCGCGGGCAGATTGCGGAAGGTGAAGGTCCAGTCGTCGGTGTCGGTGTTCGACCAGGTCGGCGCGGCGTTCACGGGCGCGCCGTTGGCCAGCAGGGTCACCGTGATGCTCGCGGGGCGC
>JBGUQG010000267.1:0-9245 GCA_045130815.1 Christensenellales bacterium | reverse complement strand
GAGGCGCTGCTGCGAAGGGCGATACGCGCGATCTGCGGCGCGGCGCTGCCCTGGGACAAGCTGAACGCGGTCGCCGCGCTGGCGGTGGCCGATCGGGGCAGGGTGCAGATCTCGGGCGCGCTGACCGCGGAGCGGGGCTGTCGCGGGCTCTATTTTCTCCACGGACAACCGCCCGCTATGCCCGAAGCGCCGCTGTGCCCGGATGGCAAAACCCGGCTGGCCGGCCTGTGCGAGATCGAGGCCGCGCCCGCCGGGGCCGTGCCGGTGCGGGATGACCCCTGGACCCAGGCGCTGGACGCCGAGGCCCTGGAGGGCGCGGTGCTGCGCACCCGCAGGGCGGGCGATCACATCCGCCCGCTGGGCTGCGGCGACAGGCTGCTGTCGGACTACCTGACCGACAGGAAGGTGGACCGGCCCCTGCGGGACCTGGTGCCGCTGGTCGCCAGGGGCGAGCGGATACTGTGGGTCTGCGGCCTGGGCATCGCCGAGGACGCGAAGCTGACCGGGCACACCCGAAGGGCCGTGGCGCTGCGCTGTCGCCCGGAGATCGAAATCAAACTGTAGAATACAAATGAGAAGCAGGAGGACGACACCATGGATAAGGACATCGCCAAGGTATTGCTGTCTGAGGAGCAGATCCAGAACCGCGTGCGCGAGATGGGCGCACAGATCGCCCGGGACTACGAGGGCAAGAACCCCGCGATGGTATGCATCCTGAAGGGCGCGGTCATGTTCTACACCGACCTGCTGCGCGCCATACCGATCAAGCTGACCATGGACTTCATGGCCGTGTCCAGCTACGGCAAGCGCACCAAGTCCAGCGGCGAGGTCGAGATCCGCAAGGACCTGTCCACCTCCATCGAGAACCGCCACGTGATCATCGTGGAGGATATCATCGATTCCGGCTTCACCCTCACCTACCTCACCCGAATGCTGGCCGCCCGCGGCGCTTCCAGCATCGCCATCGCAACGCTTCTGGACAAGCCCAGCCGCCGCGCCCCGGGCATTACGCTCAAGAGCGACTACTATGGCTTTGAGGTGGGCAACGAATTCGTGGTGGGCTACGGCCTGGATTACGCCGAGACCTATCGCAATCTGCCCTACATCGGCGTGCTGAAGCCCGAAATTTACGAAAATAACTGAATTTCGCTGCGATTGAAGGGCGGTTTATTGCTATAATAAAGATTGGTTATCTATACACAATGATCCCCAATGGGCGCAGGCGTGCCCCTACCGAAAGAGAGGACTTCTGATTTGGATAAGAAACCCGTACGGAAAGTGCTGCAGGGGCCGCTGATGTACCTGCTGATCCTGGCCGTGATACTGCTGATGGTGCACATGCTCAGCGAAGGCTCCCAGCCCACCACGCAGTCCATCAGCTATTCCGCCCTGCTGGAGTGGGTGGAGGCGGACCTGAAGGCCAGCGACCTGGTGGCCAGGAAGACCGTCGATCCCCAGGGCCGCACCCTGGGCAAGGTGGTCATACAGTCCAGCACGCTGCTGGCCGTCACCGAGGAAAACCTGGCCTCGTCGGAGCTGACCGGCCGCTACGACATGGAGTGCGTCATACCCAGCGAAGCCCAGTTCTACGCCGACGTCAGCGCGATCTACGAGGCGGTGCTGGGCCGCGCCGTCAGCCCCACGGAATACGACTTTGAGATCGCCTCCAAGCTGCCCGCTCAGCCCGCCTGGTGGGTGGAATGGGTGCCGCTGCTGGTGACCGTGGTGCTGTTCGGGCTGCTGTGGTACTTCCTGATGCGCCAGCAGGCCGGCGGCGGCAAGGGCATGATGAGCTTTGGCCGCTCCCGCGCCCGCATGACCGACCCCAACGCCAACAAGGTCACCTTTGACGACGTGGCCGGCGCGGACGAGGAAAAGGAGGAGCTGCATGAGATCGTGCAGTTCCTGAAGAACCCCAAGCGCTTCACCAAGGTGGGCGCGCGCATCCCCACGGGCGTATTGCTGGTGGGCCCTCCCGGCACGGGCAAGACGCTGCTGGCCAGGGCCGTGGCCGGCGAAGCCGGCGTGCCCTTCTTCACGATCTCCGGCTCTGACTTTGTGGAGATGTTCGTAGGCGTGGGCGCTTCCCGCGTGCGCGACCTGTTCGAGCAGGCCAAGAAGAACGCCCCGGCCATCGTGTTCATCGATGAGATCGACGCGGTGGGCCGCCAGCGCGGCGCGGGCCTGGGCGGCGGTCACGACGAGCGCGAGCAGACCCTGAACCAGCTGCTGGTGGAGATGGACGGCTTCACCCACAACGAAGGCGTGATCGTGATGGCCGCCACCAACCGCAGCGATATACTGGACCCCGCCCTGCTTCGCCCCGGCCGGTTTGACCGGCGGATCGTGGTGAACTATCCCGATGTGAAGGGCCGCGAGGAGATTCTGAAGGTCCATTCCAAAAACAAGCCCCTGGGCGAGGACGTGGACCTGGGCGTGCTGGCCCGCCGCACCCCCTACTTCACCGGCGCGGACCTGATGAACGTGATGAACGAGGCTGCGCTGCTGACGGCCCGCCAGGGCCGCGAGGTCATCCACATGGATACCATCGAGGAGGCCATCACCCGCGTGATGGCGGGCCCCGAGAAGAAGAGCCGCAAGGTCACGGACATGGACCGCAAGCTGGTGGCCTATCACGAGGGCGGCCACGCCATCGTGGCCCACTACATCCCCGAATGCGACGACGTGCACGAGATCACCACCATCCCCCGCGGCTCCGCCGGCGGCTACACGATGTACCTGCCCCAGGAGGAGTTCCACTATGTGACCACCGCCCGGATGAAGGCCCAGATGGCCAGCGCCATGGGCGGCCGCGTGGCCGAGGCGCTGATCTTCGGCGACATCACCACAGGCGCGTCCAGCGACATCAAGTCCGCCACGGACATCGCCCGCAGCATGGTCACCGAATACGGCATGAGCAGCAAGATCGGCCCGGTGTTCCTGGGCACCGAGCACGAGGTGTTCCTGGGCAAGAGCTTCGGCCAGCAGAACTCCGGCTTCTCCGAGATGATCAACACCGACATCGACAGCGAGGTGCACGCCCTGCTGCAGGAGGCCTACGACCGCGCCGAGAGCATCCTGAAGGAGCACATCGACCAGCTGCACGGCCTGGCGAAGATACTGATCGAAAAGGAGAAGATCGACCGCAGCGAGTTCATCGCCTTCATGGACGGCAAGCCCATCGGGGACAAGGTGGAAGCCGAGCTGAAGCCCGAGCCCGAGGACGCGCCCTGGAAGGCGGCGCTCGAGCCTGACGCGGACGAGGACATTGAAGCGGAAGAGGACAAATAAGCCGACGACAGACGGCCCGTCGCGCAGGCAAGCGCGATGGGTCGTTTTACTGTGCTTTTCCCGGGAGTTTTCTCGCATTTTCCCTTGCAATTTTGACAAAAATCGTATATCCTATAGACAGGGTACATGTGTACCAAATATACAACGGGAGTGATTGGACATGAGCAAGAAACTGTTGTCCCTGATTCTGGCGTTGGCCCTCATGCTGGCCATGAGCGCGACCGCGATGGCCGATTATTATACCGGCCTGCTGCCCACCGTCAGGACGCTGTCCCCCGACTACACCGGCAAGACGATCATACTGCACACCAACGATGTGCACGGCGCGATCGACGGCTATGCCTACATACCCGCGCTGAAGGCCCGGTTCCTGGACTATGGCGCAACGGACGTATACACGGTTGACGCCGGCGATTTCAGCCAGGGCACCATTTATGTGAGCACCAACAAGGGCGAGGCCGCCATCACCATAATGAACGCTGCGGGCTATGACCTGATCACCGTGGGCAACCATGAGCTGGACTTCGGCTATGCCAATATGATGCAGAACCTGGAAAAGGCCAATTTCACCGCGCTGTGCTGCGACGTGTTCCTGGACGAGACCGGCGAGACCATCCTGCCCGGCTGGAGCGTGTACGAGAACGAATCCGGCCTGAAGATCGGCTTCGTGGGCATCGAGACCCCCGAGACCGCCACCAAGGTCAACCCCGGCCTGATCACCGAAATCAGCATCGCCGCCTTTGACAAGCTGTACGAATCGACCCAGGCGGCCGTGGACGCCGTGAAGGCCGAGGGCGTGGATCTGGTGATCGCGCTGGCGCACCTGGGCGTGGACGCCGAGTCTGCCGCCAACGGCTATCGCTCCATCGACCTGCTGGAAAAGGTCAACGGCATCGACTTCGTGATCGACGGCCACTCCCACACCGTGATGACCGGCGGTGAAGGCGGCCAGCCCATCCAGTCCACCGGCACCAAGTTCGCCAACATCGGCGTGATCGTGATCGACGACGCGACCAAGACCATCGAGGACAACTACCTGCTGTCCACCGCCACCCTGGCCAAGGACGAGGAGGTTGCCGCGACCGCGCAGGCGATCATCGACGAGATCGACGCCACGTACACCACCCCCTTCGCCACCAGCGAGGTTCTGCTGAACGGTGAAAAGGCCCCCGGCAACCGCACCGAGGAGACCAACCTGGGCGACCTGATCACCGACGCTATGGTGTGGAGCGTGGTCAAGGAAGGCGGCATCGAGCAGGTTGAGCCCAACCAGGTGGTGGGCATCACCAACGGCGGCGGCATCCGCGCTGCCATCCAGGCCGGCGATGTCACCATGAAGGACATCAACACCGTGCTGCCCTTCGGCAACACCGTGGCCGTGATCTACGTCACCGGCGAGGAGCTGCTGGAGGCGCTGGAGGCGTCCACCTACTGCACGCCCGAATCCATCGGCGGCTATCCGCAGACCAGCGGCATCCAGTGGACGCTGGATACCACCGTGGAATACGACCAGGGCGACGTTTACACGCTGAACGGCAAGGAGAGCAGCTACTTCGCGCCCGCCTCCATCAAGCGCGTGAGCATCCAGGCCATCAACGGCGAGGCCTTTGATCCCGCCGCCACCTATGCCGTGGTCACCAACAACTTCTGCGCCGCGGGCGGCGACACCTACAACGTGTTCAATCGCGCCTACAGCGAGGGCTCCGGCTTCGACTCCGGCATCCCGATGGACGAGGCCGTGGTGGACTACATCACCACCGAACTGGAGGGCACCATCTCCGCCGAAACCTACGGCGAACCCCAGGGCCGCCTGAACCAGATCGTGGCCGAGGCCGCCGAGGAAGAGGAGGCCGCGCCCGCCGCGTAACGCGAAAGGACGCTTCCAAAAGAGCGACGCCGCCGGGAAACCGGCGGCGTCGTTCCTTTGGGAAAACGGATTGGCGCTTCGCGCCATGGTTTACAGTTCTCCCCGCACCTTCATCGCCCTGTCGGGATAGTTGCTGATCACGGTATCCGCACCGGCCAGCAGGGCGTTCTTCATTTCCTGCTCGGTATTGGGGGTCCAGACGTTCACCTTCAGCCCCAGCGCGTGGGCCTCATTCGCCTCGCCGGGGACCAGCAGCTCTGAGAAGTGGGGGTGTATGGCGTCCATGCCCAAATCGCGGGCATAGCACCAGGGCTCGATCATCGTGGCCTCGTACAGCAGGCCGCAGGTGAAGCCCGCGTCGATCTGCTTCATGTGCCGCATGCTGTGGTGGTTGAAGCTGGAATAGAACACCCGGCCCTCCATGCCCGTTTCATACACCAGCTTGGCGCACTTCTCCTCCAGGTTCTCATAGAATATGCGGCTGTTCTTCAGCTCGATGTTGATCCACAGCCCGGTGGGCTTCAGCAGCTGGCAGACCTCCCGCAGCGTGGGGATCGTGGCATGCTCAAATTCAGGATGGGTCTTGTTGAAGCGCAGCTTTTTCAGCTGGGCCGTGGTCTGCTCGCAGATCAGGCCCTCTCCGTCGGAGACCCGCTCGATGGTCTCGTCGTGGGCCACCACCAGCTCGCCGTCTTTAGCGATCTGCACGTCCAGCTCCACGCCGTCGGCCCCCAGCTTTGCCGCCAGCTCAAACGCCTCCAGCGTGTTTTCCGGCGCGTAGCCCGACGCGCCGCGATGTCCGAATATCTTCTGCATACCGTTCCCTCCTCTGTCATTGTGGATGAACAAGGGCGCAGACCGTATGTGCCCGCGCCCGATCATTCAAATCTTCTGTTGTCAATCAGTTGATGCTCAGGCCGATCAGCTTTTCGCCCTTGGTCGCAAGATTCACAAGGCTGACGCCCACGTAATAGCTGCCCTTCCTGGACATCTTCGGCAGCTCGATGTAGCAGGCGGAAACGCCCTTGCCGCCGGCGGTAAACTGGCGCTCGATGTTCTTGGTGTTGTCCTCCCAATAGGCATAGCGGATCCGCCAGCCGTTGGCGGCCTTGATGGTCATCCTGCCCGCCTGGGCGGTCTTTGCCAGCTTGATGCCGTCATAGCAGTTCCTGGCGAACAGGGTCTTCAGGTTGGTGTTGTCGATGCCGCTGATCACCAGGCTCTTAATGGGGTTGACGTACTTTCTGACGGTGTACGTCTGGGCCCGCTCCTCGCCGTTCAGCTTGTAGTTCAGCGTCGCGGTGCCGGCCTTCAGCAGGCGCACGTAAATCTGGGTGCTGTAGGTATTTTTGGTCGTCTTATCCTCGTAGTTCCTGGTGGACCGGGTGCCCTTTTGCAGGCTGACGACCTTCAGGACCTGCTTGTCGCTGCTCTTGACGGAGGTGACCTTGTCGCTCTTCTGCAGCCCATCGATGGAGAAGTAATCGTACACGGGAGCGATGAAATCCCTGCTGTCCAGGTAGAGCGTCCTGGTCGCGGCGGAGACCGCGTCGGTCCCGGCGTCGGCAACCGTCCCGGTCCCCTCTGCGGCGGCGACCATCGCGGTCACGGCGATCATTGCGACGATCAGCGCGACACAAAGCAGCTTGCGAAGCATCTTCATAGAAATACCTCCCGATCCATAGTATACTGTAAGCTGGTGCGGCAGGCGGGACTTGAACCCGCACACCCGAAGGTATCAGATTTTAAGTCTGAGGCGTCTGCCGATTCCGCCACTGCCGCACATGGTATAAGTATACCACACTTTCCCATGGCGCACAACCCCGCTTTTTAACGCGGCGCTCATTCCGCGATCATTTCGACCTCCGGGCCCAACAGGTCACAAAGCTCCCGATAGCTTTCCTTCAACCGGGACCAGATGCCCTGGGTCATGCCCTCGGGCCGCTCGTCGCAGTACTTCAGCGAGGATACCGCCCGGATCATGTCGTCGCCCTTCCAGCAGTAGATGGGCACGCAGCGCACGTTCTCCACGGTAAAGCTGCCGTCCTGGCACTCCCGAAGCGTGAAATCCAGTATCATGCCGGAATCGGTGTAGCGCACCGTCATGTTGCTGATGAAGTTGCCCAGGCTGTAGGCCACCAGACCCCGGCGAAGGGTGCCGTCCGGCGCCTCGGCCTCCACAAAGCGCACCGGCTGCACCATGTGGGGATGGCTGCCCAGGATCACATCCACCCCGGCGGCGATCATCCGCTTGGCCAGCGCCACGGTGTTGGCCTCGGGCCTGCGGTTGTACTCCTCGCCCCAATGGGGCAGGGCGATGACCACCTCGGCCCCCGCGTCCCGCAGGCGCTGCACATCCCGGCTGAAATCCGCGTGGCGCAGGTAGTTGACCCCGTATTCCTTCACGGCGGCGCTGCAATAGGCCTCCATGCCGTTGGTCATCTGGGTGTAGCACAGCAGGCCAATGCCGATGCCGTTCACCTCCACCACCACGGGGGCCTCCTTCTCCGCCGCGGTGCGGTTGGCCCCGCCGTGATCGAAGCCCCACTTCTCCACATTGTCCACAGTGGTCACCATGCCCTCGAAGTACCGGTCCAGCATGTGGTTGTTGGCCAGGGTCAAAAAGTCCACGCCCGCGTCCTTCACCGCGTCCAGCAGCGCCTCGGGCGTGTTGAACAGCGGAAAGCCGGAGTAGGCCATGTCGCCGTACCTGCCGATGGTGGTCTCCAGGTTGGCCAGGGTATAGTCCGCGTCCGCCAGGGAATCGGCGATCAGCGCGTACTGGGGGTGAAAGTCATAGCTGCCGTCCTTCTGCCGGGCCAGCTCCAGCTGGCGCTTGTGCACCATCAGGTCTCCCACCGCCCGCAGCCGCGCGGTGCGCAGGGGGCGCGGCGGCTCAAGCGTCGGCGCGGCGTCAAAGGCCTCGGCCAGCGCGCCGGCAAGCAGCGCCGCCAGCGCAAGCATCATGAATGCGGCTCTTTTTGCTTTGGTATGCATGTATCCTCCCCGGGGTTTGGGAAACCCATTGTCAGGCTCCTCTTCAGTATAGTGAATCAGGCCCGCAAAGTCAATCCATTGGCCGCATCCCGGAAAATTTACTCTTGCCATTTCCGTGCATTTACGCTACAATATTAGACAGCAAATAATGGCGTGAAGTGCGCGCTAAACAGCGGGAGGTAGATTGCATGTACAACGAAGTCATCAAAAACGCGGGCGGCAAGATGGACAAGACCATCTCCGTGATCCAAAAGGACCTGAATACCCTGCGCGCGGGCCGCGCCAACCCCCAGATTCTGGACAAGATTACCGTGGATTACTACGGCACCCCCACCGCGCTGAACCAGGTGGGCAACATCTCTTCCCCCGAGCCGCGGCTGTTGGTCATCGCGCCCTGGGAGCCGAAGATGATCGGGCCCATCGAAAAGGCCATCCAGAAGTCCGACATCGGCATCAACCCCTCCAACGACGGCAAGGTCATCCGCCTGCTGGTGCCGGAGCTGACCGGCGAGCGCCGCAAGGAGCTGTGCAAGCAGGTCAAGAAGATGATCGAGGAGGGCAAGGTGGCCGTGCGCTCCATCCGCCGCGACGCGATGGAGGGCATCAAGAAGCTGAAGAAGGATTCCGCCATCACCGAGGACGACCAGAAGATCGCCGAGAAGGACCTTCAGAAGGTCACCGACAGCCATATCGAAGAGCTGGACAAGATCGGCGCGGACAAGGAAAAGGAGATCATGTCCGTATAACGGGCGTGCACTTCCGCGCCATCGGAGTCTTTAGGGAACAGGGAACAGGCAACAGGGAACAGGGGAACCGCTGCGGGCATCACTCATTTCCACATGCGGACCCCCTCAACGGCCTGCTTCGAGCGCATTTACATCTACGGATCGTGCTTTGCGCCAGCAGCTATTCCTGTTCCCTGTTCCCTGTTCCATGGGTCTGCCGACCCCACCTCACTGAAAACTCTCCACTGGAGAGTTTTCCGGGCGTTCGGTGTCCCTGTTCCCTGTTCCCTCATAACGCCAAGGAGGTGCGCCCATGTTCCTCGATAAGCTCACAACGCTGCTGAACGGTGTGTTCCATTCCAGGC
>JBGUQG010000266.1:0-4962 GCA_045130815.1 Christensenellales bacterium | reverse complement strand
CACCCCGCCCACCTCCGCCATCTACATGGCGGGCCTGTGCATGAAGTGGCTGAAAAAGCAGGGCGGCGTGGAGGCCATCGAAAAGGTGAACATCGAAAAGGCGAAGCTGCTGTACGACGCCCTGGACGACAGCGACTTCTACATCGCCAAGGCCCGGCCCGAATCCCGCAGCCGCATGAACGTGACCTTCACCACCCCCAGCCCGGAGCTGGACGCCGAGTTCGTCAAGGCCGCCGCGGCCTGTGACATGGTGAACCTGAAGGGCCACCGCGTGGTGGGCGGCATCCGCGCCAGCATCTACAACGCCATGCCCATCGAGGGCGTGCAGAAGCTGGTCAAATTCATGCATGACTTTGAAATGGAGCACAAATAATATGTATAATATCAAGAAACTGAATTCGATTTCCCCGGTGTATCACGGCATACTGCCCGATTCGGACTATACCGTCAGCTCTGAGGTCGAGAACCCCGACGCCATACTGGTGCGCAGCGCCAGCATGCACGACATGCCCATCGGCGAGAACCTGCTGTGCGTGGGCCGCGCCGGCGCGGGCGTGAACAACATACCCCTGGACGCCATGGCCGAGCACGGCGTGGTGGTGTTCAATTCCCCGGGCGCGAACGCCAACGCCGTCAAGGAGCTGGTGCTGGCCGGGCTGCTGCTGGCCAGCCGCAAGATCGCCGACGGCATCCAGTGGTGCAAGGGCCTGACCCCGGGCGAGCTTTCCGTGGAGAAGCAGGTGGAGGCCGGCAAGAAGCAGTTCATCGGCCCGGAGCTGGCCGGCAAGACGCTGGGCGTCATCGGCCTGGGCGCCATCGGCCTGCAGGTGGCCAACGCCGGCGTGGCGCTGGGCATGAACGTGCTGGGCTACGATCCCTATATCTCCGTGGACAACGCCTGGCGGCTGTCCCGCTCCGTCACCCACGCCATGAGCCTGGACGAGGTGATCGAGAAGAGCGACTACATCACGCTGCACGTGCCGCTGGTGGACAGCAACCGCAACATGATCGACGCGGGCACGCTGTCGCGGATGAAGAACACGGCGGCGCTGCTGAACTTCGCCCGCGGCGCTCTGGTGAACGTCGCCGACGTGAAGGAGGCCCTGGAGAACGGCCAGCTGCGCGTGTACGTCACCGACTTCCCGGAGGAGGCCCTGATCGGCGCGAAGGGCGTCATCCTCACGCCCCACCTGGGTGCTTCCACCCCGGAGAGCGAGGACAACTGCGTGCGCATGGTGGCCAGGCAGATGAACGACTTCATCAAGTACGGCAGCATCGTCAACAGCGTGAACTATCCCAACTGCGCGCTGGGCAAGCCCGCGATGCCCCGCATCACCGTGCTGCACAAGAACGTGCCCAAGGTGATCGGCGCCATCACCCAGATCATCTCCGGCGAGGGCCTGAACATCGAAAACATGGTGAACCAGTCCCGCGGCGCTTACGCCTACACCGTGCTGGACGTGGACGCCAAGCCCAGCGCCCTCACCCGTGAAAAGCTGCAGGCGCTGGAGACCGTGTACCGCACAAGGCTGCTGATGCCGTGATTCAGGAATCAGGGAACAGGGAATAGGGAACAGGGAACGGGAAATGCTGCTGCCGCGAGTCCTGTCGCAACGCAGGAACAGAAGGCGCGGAAGCCGCCAATCCTGTTCCCTGTTCCCTTGATCGGAGGATTGCATATGTACAACGCTTTGAGGACCGCCGAGATCCTGCTGCCCCGCGAGGGCGTCGACATGACCAAATGGGCGGTGGTGGCCTGCGACCAGTTCACGGCGCAGCCGGAATACTGGGACGCGGCGGACGCGCTTGTGGGCGAGGCCCCCTCGGCGCTGCGGCTGATCCTGCCGGAGGCGCGTCTTTCCGAGAGCAACGATCGGCTGCCCCAAATCCACGGGGCCATGGCGGACTACCTGGACAGCGGCGTGCTGGCGGCGGCGGTAAAGGACGGCTTCGTGCTCACCCAGCGGACCACCGCGGCGGGCGTGCGGCCCGGGCTGGTGGCGGCGCTGGACCTGGAGGCCTATGACTTCCCCCCCGGCAGCCGCAGCCTGATCCGCGCCACCGAGGGCACAGTGCTGGAGCGCGTGCCGCCCCGGGCCCGCATCCGCGCCGGCGCGCCGGTGGAGCTGCCCCACGTGATGATGCTGATCGACGACCCCGAAGACACGGTGATCGGCCCGCTGATGGCCCGGCGTGACGCCCTCAGGCCGCTGTACGACTTCGAGCTGATGCTGGGCGGCGGCCACCTGCGCGGCTGGGCCGTGGAGGGGGAGAATGTCCGTGGCGTGTTCGACGCGATCGACGCGCTGAACGCCAGGGCCGACGGGCTTCTGTACGCGGTGGGGGACGGCAACCACTCCCTGGCCGCGGCGCGCCAGTGCTGGCTGGACCTCCGGGAAGGGCTTACCGACGCACAGAGGGCAAGCCATCCCGCCCGCTTCGCGCTGGTGGAGCTGGTGAACCTGTCCTGCCCGGCGCTGGTGTTCGAGCCGATCCACCGGGCGCTGTTCGGCGTCGATCCGGCGGCCCTGATCGCCGAATACCGGCAGGCCCTCGCCGCGGAAAACGCCGACGAAGGGGAGGGGGACGACCTCATTGCCTTCGACGGCGCGGGGCACACCTGGCGCTTTGCCTCCGGCGAGCATCCGCTGCGAAGGCTCCAGGCCTTCCTGGACGGCTACCTGGCCCGCCACCCGCAGGCGTCGGTGGACTACATCCACGGCGAGGACGCCCTGAGAGGCCTGGTCCGCCGCCCCGACACCCTGGGCTTCATGCCCCGGGCCTTCGACAAGGGCGAGCTGTTTTCATACATCCGCCGCTACGGCGTGCTGCCCAGAAAGACCTTCTCCATGGGCGAGGCGACGGAGAAGCGGTATTATGTGGAGGCAAGGCGCATTGTCTGAGGATGCCTTTATTTGTCCCTTCTTGGCCGGATTTTGTTCCGGCCTCTTTTTTTTCTCCGTGAGCTTTTTTTGTATTGACAAATCAGGATTGGGTGCTTATAATTGATTTTACAAAATGCTGATAACAAAATCGCACATATTGCATAACGATTTGCGCGAGGCTATGCAAAATGGCGAACATATTGAGGAAGTTATGGCCGCTGGCCTTAACGATAATAAGCAAGGAGGAACCAAGTATGAAGAACCTGACCAAGATCCTGGCTCTGCTGATCGCGGTGCTCATGCTGTGCGGCACGGCCTTCGCTGAGGCGACCGACCTGCCCCGCAACGAGACCGTGTATTTCGGCGGCCAGCAGTGGGGCTCCGTCGTCGGCACGAACCCGCTGAGCTCCAACAACAACAACAGCATGGCTGTCGCGGCCAACGCCCGTGGCTCCCGTACCATCATGTTTGAGACCCTGTACATGTACAACATGCTGGACGGCCAGCTGTATCCGCTGCTGGCGGACGGCGATTATGCCTGGAACGACGATCTGACCGAGATGACCGTGAAGATCAAGGCCGCCGCCAAGTGGTCCGATGGCACCCCCGTGACCGCCAACGACGTGGCCGCGACCTGGGCCGCCTGCGAGAAGCTGCAGAACGGCACCTACACCAACTACGCCGCCTACATCGCCGGCATCGAGGCCGTTGACGACGCGACCGTGGTCATCAAGGCTGTCACCACCGAGGACGGCAAGCCCGTCAACCCGCTGCAGTTCATGAACTACCTGAGCGAGGTTTACGTGGTGCAGGGCGCCTGGATCGACACCCTGATGGAGCGCAACGGCGACGACGCCGCCAAGGCCCTGGCCGATCCCGCGGATGACGTGGTGTACTCCGGCCCCTACGGCCCCTACTTCTACAATGACCAGATGGTCGCCTTCGTCCGCAACGACGCTTACTGGGGACAGGACGAGTCCATGTGGGGCAAGCTGCCTGTGCCGAAGTACATCGCGCACGGCATCTACAGCGACAACGACGCCGCGCTGGTCGCCTTCAAGGCCGGCCAGATCGACTGCAACCAGCAGTTCATCGCCAACGTGCAGAACCTGTGGCTGGAGGAAGACCTGCCCATCGCCACCTACATGGACGAGGCTCCCTACGGCATCTGCGCCACCATGCCCACCGCGTGGTACAACATGGAGATCCCGGCCCTGCAGAACGTCGCGGTCCGCAAGGCCATCGCCATGGCGGTCGATTATGACAACATCATCGAGAACGCCATGACCAACCAGAGCCCCTCCTTCACCGACGTGCCCCGCTCTGTGATGAATCCCACCGACGGCGAGCAGGCCATGTATGACCACGAAGCCGTGAAGGATCTGCAGTGGGCCGGCAAGGACATCGAAGGCGCCAAGGCCCTGCTGGACGAGGCTGGCATCGTCGATTCCGACGGCGACGGCTTCCGCGAGCTGGACGGTGAGAAGATCACCCTGAACGCCTGCTGCCCGAACGGCTGGACCGACTGGCAGGCCGCCATGGAAATGGTCGCCGCCGCTGGTCAGGCGATCGGCCTGGACATCACCACCAACTATCCCGAGTGGTCCATCTATCAGACCGTGTTCACCGCCGCCAGCCAGACCGAGTATGACATCTTCATGTACAGCCCGGCCGGCGCGACCCCGGCTTCTCCGTGGGCCCGCGTGCGTTCCTTCATGAGCTCTGAGTTCCTGGGCAAGGACAACAACTGGTCCGGCAACTTCGGCCACTACAAGAATGATCGCATCGACGAGATCATCGCCGCGATCCCGCAGACCACCGACGAGGCGGAGCTGAAGGCCCTGTACACCGAGGCCACCGAGATCTATCTGACCGAGGTTCCCAGCTTCTCCCTGATGTATCGTCCCGAGCAGTTCCACGCTGTGAACGAGACCGTCTGGACCGGCTATCCCGAGAAGGACGACGGCGACAACATCCCGCCGTCCAACCTGACCGATGGCTATGGCATCGCCGCTCTGTACAACCTGGAGCTGGTAGAAGGCTAAACGACCAACGATGGCGCGGCCATGATCCGCGA
>JBGUQG010000265.1:0-9097 GCA_045130815.1 Christensenellales bacterium | reverse complement strand
GCGCTGTATGATGTCGCTCAGGTTGCTCCATACCCATTTGGTGGGCAGCAGGTGCTGGAAGTACATGTCCGTGGTCTCGGCGTTGCTTCGGAAGGCGGTGATCAGCATCACGTAGTAGGGATACAGTATCACCACGCACAGCGCAATGATGAACGCGTACAGCAGCGTCCGCTGCAAAACGCGGGCCGGGTGTCCCTCCGCGGCGATGACCGCGCCGACGGTGAACGCCGCCAGCAGTGGCAGCAGCGCCCACGCGGGCCACAGCGCCCTGTAATCGACGCCGCCCATCAACGAAAGCGTGTTCTCCCCCGCCGTACCGCCGTACAGGAAGATGTCCAGCCTGTGAAGCAGCGCGTCCGTGCCCGGGCCGGGGAAGCCGTCCGAGGCCAGCCTGACCGCGCGGGAGAAATCCAGGTTGCAGCGCATCATGTATACGGGCACGATCAGCAGCGCGATCAGCCCCAGCGCCGCCGCGGCCCGGCGCAGCCCGCGCAGCCGCCCCGGCAGCACGGGCCAGTCCACCGTCAGCGAGGAGGCGGGCATGCCCGCCAGCAGGCAGGCCAGCGCCGCCGCAACGCACAGGGCCAGCGCCAGCAAAAGCCACCCGGAGGGCAGGCCGGCGCGGATGAAATCCAGCCCGGTACGCCGCATCACCTGTCGCGCCTGGAAGGCCACCATGCTGGTGGTCTCGCCCTTGGAATTGGTGCGCTCGGTGACGGTCTCCACGATCTCGGGCATGCCCCCGCCGTTCTGTGCGGCATAGGCCTCGGCGGCGGCCTCCACCTCGGCGCGGGCGGCCAGGTACCTCTCGTCGCCCACGAAGGTGTTGCCGGATTTTTTGGAGAATACCGTGGCGGTGAACCCGTAGACCGGCAGGCATAGCGCGGCAAGGCACAGCGCCGCAGCGATCACGGCGGCGACCAAGGCCCTGAGATTGGTGCGCCGCACGGCTTCAGGAGTGTTCAGCTTCATTACTGTTCCTCCTTCCGCATGGTGACCACCATGTACGCGCCGGCGCACACGCACAGTATCGCAAAGCCGATCACGGACATGGCCGTGGCCGCGCCCTTCTGGTTGTCATAGAAGGCCCGCATGTACAGCAGCGTGACCATCGTGTCCGTCTTGTTGGCGGGCGCGCCCTTGGTGATGGTATAGATGATCGGGAAGGAGTTGAACACATAGATGATGTTCAGCACCGTGCACACCGTCAGCGAGGGCTTCACCAGCGGGATGGTCACGTTCCACAGCTTGCGCCAGAAGCCCGCGCCGTCCACGGTGGCAGCCTCGTAATAGGCGTCGTCGATGGATTGCAGCCCCGCCAGCACCGTAAAGGCCACGAAGGGAATCGTCACGAATATGCCGATGCCGCACTCCCAGGCGAATTCGATCTGGTAGGTGGCGCGCCAGTTGACGGCGTTTTTGATCACGCCCAGATTGAGCAGCACGTTGTTCAGGCTGCCATACTCGCCCTTGATGATGTAATTCCACACCGAAGCCTGGATCACCAGCGACGTGGCCCAGGGGAACACCACGATGGACCTGGCCACCTTCCTGCCGAAGAACCTCGCGTTCAGCGCCATGGCCGTGATGAAGCCCAGCAGCGTGCTCAGCCCCACCACCGACACCACCCACACCGCGGTGTTCAGCATCACGGTGCCGAAGGCCGGGTCCCGGAAGGCGGCGCGGAAGTTTTCAAAGTTGTTCCACGCGCCCACGATGCCCGCCTTGGAGATCTCGCTCATGGACAGCTTGAACACGATGCCGATGGGAAACACGACGAAAACGCTCATCAGCAAAAAGCTGGGCAGCAGCCACAGGTAGGGCTCCCACTTGTGCCGGATCGGTATGGTGTTCATGGCTATCGCTCCTTTTGTTTATCCAAATTCCGCTCCCGGCCCCTTTCGGGTCGGGAGCGGAAAGCGGGTCAACCTGTCGCGTTCGATCAGCCGGCGATCTTCGCCTGCAGGTCGTCCAGCAGCGCCTTCACGTCGCCGCCGGTCAGCGCCTGCTGCTCCACGTCGATGACGCCCTGCTTGATGGCGTCCCAGTTGCCCAGGGCAGTGGGATAGAACTTGCAGGAATCCAGCACGCTCAGCCACGCCTCGAAGCTCGGATCGGCCTCGACCAGCGCCGCGACGGAGCTGTTGACGGCGGGCAGGAAGCCCTCCATGGACACCCAGCCCACATAGTTCTCGGGCGCGTAGAAGAAGCTGAGGAACTTGCCGATGGCCTCGTTGCGCTTGGCCTGGTCGGCATAGCTGTCGTCCTTGAAGGCCATCACGCGGTCCATGACGCCGGTGGCGCCGGGGGTCGCGCCTTCATTCACGGGCAGCGCCGCGGTGGCGAAGTTCACGGTGTACTCCTTGTCGGCCAGATAGCTGGGCAGCTGGTTGGGCGCGATCACCATGGCCAGCTTGCCCGCGCCGAACATATCCTGCAGGTCATAGCGGGTCTGGGTGGCCGGGTTGGGGTTGGTGTAGCCCTTGTTGACCAGATCGATGGCAAACTGGATGGCTTCGACGTTCTTGTCGCTGTTCAGGGCGACGTTGCCGTCGGCGTCCACGAAGCCGCCGTCGTTGTTCCACACATAGTAAGAGAACGCGGCCTGGCCCTCGTCGGTGGTCATGTCGATGCCCCAGGGATAGACATTGCCGTCATAGAAATCGATGATCGCCTGGCAGACATCCTCCAGCTCGGCCCAGGTGGTGGGAACCTCCACGCCGACCTCGTTCAGGATGTCCATGTTCACGTACAGCGCGCGGGCGGAGGCCAGATCCGGCACGGCCCAGCACACGCCGTCCACCACGGACTGCTCGATGAAGGAGGGGAAGAAGTCCTCGAACAGCTCCTCGGGGCAGTAGTCGCTGACGGGCAGCAGCAGGCCGTCGGCGGCATAGTTGGCGAACACGTCGATGTTCAGGATGTCGGGGGCGTTGTTGTTGGAAATGCGGGTGGAGACCTCGGTGTACACGTCGTTCCAGGAAACGACGTCCAGGTTCAGCTTGATGCCCGGGTTCTCGGCCTCGAACTTATCCACGAAGTTCGTGCCGTTCATGCCGGTGCCCAGGAACCAGTCGTTGGTGTTGGGGCCGTACTGGCAGATGATGACGTCCAGGGTGATCTCGTCGCCCTCGGCGAAGGCGGCGCAGCAGCCCACCACAAGCAGCAGGGCCAAAACCAACGCAAGCAGCTTCTTCATAAACAATTACCTCCTGTCGTGTTTGGATAACCAGATACATTATAGCACAACGGGAAAGCAATGTAAAGATGGAATTAACGCTTATCATCCACCCTCAGACACACCGCCGTCATGTCGTCCCGGTGGCCCCCGGCCCTTCCGGCGGCGTCCAGCACCCGCCTGGCCAGGGCGGGCATGTCGGTGGGGTCGTCCAGCAGCAGGGCCTCCAGCGCCCCGGGACCGGCGGCATCCATCACGCCGTCGGAGGCCATCAGCACCACGTCCCCGGGCCGCAGGTCCAGCCGGCTGCGCTCCGGGCGCACCTGCTCCAGTATGCCCAGGGGCAGGCGGCCCCCCTCCACCCGCAACACCTCACCCTCCCGGGCGATCAGCGTGCAGCAGGCCGCCAGCTTCGTAAAGAGCGCCGCGCCGGTGACCAGATCGATGACCAGCATATCCACGGTGGCGAACATCTCCTCGCCGCCCCGGTTCAGCATCAGCGCGTTCACCGTCTCCACGGCCAGGGAGCCGGGCGCACCCGCCCGCAGAAAGCGGCCCAGCAGCCGCACCGCCACGGCGCTCTCCCGGGCCGCGCCGTCGCCGCTGCCCATGCCATCGCAGATCAGCGCCAGCAGGCGGCAGCCCTCCAGTCGGCACACCAGGTGGCTGTCGCCGCAGGGCGCGCCCGCCTCCCGGGAGGCGCACAGCACCCCGGCGGACACCCGCAGCCTCTCCCCACGGCGCGACCCCGGGGGCCGCTCCTGGCGGCAGGCCAGCCCTTCCAAAAGCCGCCGCGCCTGGTCGAACTGCCGGGAGACCAGCCGGTTCTCCGCGCCCCGCCGAAGCTCCGTGAGTCGCGCGCGGGCGAAATCCTCCAGGGGCTCCTGGAGGCGCTCCGGGATCAGCCGACCCCTGCGGCAGCGGCGGCACAGCTCCGGCGGTGCTTCGCCCTCGAACAGGGGCGCCTCCCCGGACTGCGCCACCGCCCGGGCGATCAAATCGCAAAGCAGCCGCGCGCCGCCCTCGCCGCCGCCGTCCCAGCAGCGGGCATAGCCGCCGCAGCCCGAACAGAGCCGCTCCCGCAGCCGCAGCATCAGCTGCTGCTCGTCCGGCAGGCGCGCCGGAGCGCGATAGCCCTCGGCCAGCTCCCCGAAGGCCGCGCCCAGCGCCCGCAGGCGTCGGGCGGAATCCCGGCGCAGTCGCAGAGCCAGCCGCCGCGGGTCGTCGGATCTGGGCAGGGGCCGGGCCAGCCCGGCGGCCCTCTCCGTCCAGGCCTCTGGCAGGGCGGCCACGGACAGGCCCGCCGCCCCCAGGGCCACCAGCGCGGATGACGGCGCGTTCAGCAGCACCCCGGCGGTGAGCATCGCCCCGCTGACGCCCACCGCCCGGGCGGGACGTGTCATGTCCGTACACAGTCGCGCCGTCGCGCCGCCGAGGGCCACCGCCGCGAACAGGGTTGGCTCCGCCCCCGCGGCCAGCAGCATACCGCCGAAGCCCACGCCCGCCAACGCGCCGTTCGGGTACATCAAAAGCGCCAGCGCGGCGGCGGCCCACAGCCCCAAAGGCCCGCTGCAACGGGTCAGGCCCGCGACCAGCAGTCCCGCCGTCAGAAGCATCCCTCCCCGCGCCTCCGGGCCGATGGCGCGCCGCGCCGGTTCCGCCGCCAGCGCCTCGGCCATGAACGGCGCGGCAGCCACCGCCGCCACCGAGGCGGCCAGCCCCGTCACCCCGGCGGTCCACAGCGGCCCCGTCCGGCCCACCAGGGCGGGGATCAGCGTGCCGAAGCCCGCCAGCGCCGCCGCCCGCCGGTTCGGGGACCGGGCCTGCCTGGGCGTGGGCCGCCCGGCCCTGTCCGGCTGGAGCCGCGCCGCAAGCTGCCGGAGGCGACCGCCCGCCGGCCCGTTCCGCCAGCGCCCGAGTGCCGGGGCAGCCAGGTCCCAGGCGAGGCTGCCGCCCAGCACCAGCGCCGCGCCCACGGGCAGCCGCAGGTCGAATTCCGCCAATCCGCCCCGCAGGGCCGCCGCCATGCAGCCGATCAGCGGCGCCGCCGCGCTCCTGCCCGCCATCAGCGCCGCGGCCAGCAGCGCCATGCCGAAGGGCGCCAGAGTCACGTTTCCCGTCGCCCGGCACAGCAGAAACATCGCCGCCGCCATCCCCAGTCCCCTCAACAGCCGCCCGGCCAGCGCCGTCCCGCCGGCGTCCCAGCGCAGAAGTTCCGCCCAACCCAAGCCTTCAATACTTAGAAGCATCCCCATTCCTCCCCTGGAGCGGGAATTATTTATGTCGCAAGCATTGCCCGAAGAACAGAAAACGCCCCGCCGGGCTTAAAATGCTTAAGCCCGGCGGGGCGTCTCGTTTTCCGGCTACAGCGGCCGCTTCTCCGCTGCGCCCGCCCTGCGGGGGTATCTTTCGGGGGTGCTTGCCACCTTGGCGATCCAGGCGGCCTTATGGTCCCAGTCCCGCCCGGGGATGGGCAGGGGCTGCACCCGCTCCACCGCGCCGCCCAGCAGGGTAAGGGCGTTTTGCGCCTGGGCGAGCTCGTCCTCCAGGCCGGGGCCCTTCAGCGCCAACGCGCGCCCGCCCACCCGGGTGAGGGGCAGCAGGTATTCGCACAGCACGTTCATCGGCGCGACGGCCCGGGCCGTGGCCAGGTCGAAGCGCTCCCGCAGGTCCGGCCTGCGGGCGGCATCCTCGGCCCGCAGGTGAAGCGCCTCGGCGTTCAGGCCCAGCTCGCCGATCACATGGTTGAGGAAGTCCACCCGCTTGCCCAGGGCATCGATCAGCGTGAACCGCACCTCCGGCAGCATGATCGCCAGCGGGATCCCGGGAAAGCCCGCGCCGGAACCCACGTCCACAGCGCGATCCGCCCCCGGAAAGCCGCCGGACAGCACGGCGATACAGTCCAGGTAGTTCCGGTCCGCCGCCTCGCTCTCGTCCCCGGGCACCCGGGTCAGGTTCATCCGCCCGTTGGCCTCCGACAGAAGATCATGATACCGTTGGAACTGAACGGCCTGTCCTTCGGTCATGTCGATGCCCATGAGCGTCGCGCGCTCGATCAAAATACGCTCAAGCATGCACCCTCCTATAAGTACCTCGCCTGGGGTATGGAGGCGGCAGCGCCCCACCTTGTAATCGGCCCCGGCGACATGCGCGGCGGGGCCGAAAGCATTTTCCCGCAGGAAAATCCCATTTCCCCGTAGATAAGATGCTTTCCTTGCGGATTTGCCGCCCGGAAATCGCTTGCGATTTCAGGCAAATCCGGAGGGGGTGGCAATGGCGGGGGAAGCAGGTCCCCCGCCATAATGCGCTACCTTGCCGTCGATCCCAGGTACGCGTCCCGCACCCTCTGGTCCGCCAGCAGCGCCTCGCCGGTGCCGGACATGGTGATGCTGCCGGTTTCCAGCACATAGGCCATATCGGCGCAGCGCAGGGCGGCGTTGGCGTTCTGCTCGATCAGCAGTATGGTGATGCCCTCGCTCTTCAGCTCGCGGATGATGGAGAAGATGTCCTTCACCACCAGCGGCGCAAGTCCCAGGCTGGGCTCATCCATCATCAGCAGCTTGGGCCTGGCCATCATGGCGCGGCCCACGGCCAGCATCTGCTGCTCGCCGCCGGACAGCGTGCCGGCCATCTGCCACTCGCGCTCCTTCAGGCGGGGGAAGCGCTGGTAGATATCCTCTATGCCGGATTCGATCTCATCCCTGTCCTTGCGCAGGTATGCGCCGATCTTCAGGTTTTCCTTCACCGTCAGGTTGTCGAACACGCGCCGGCCCTCGGGCACCATGGCGATGCCCTCGGCCACCACCTGCTGGGCGTTGAAGGGGATGATGTCCCGGCCCATGAAGTTGATCGCGCCGGAGGCGGTCTTCACCAGGCCGGAGATGGCCCGCAGCGTGGTGCTCTTGCCCGCGCCGTTGGCGCCGATCAGCGTGACGATCTGGCCCTGCTCCACATCAAAGCTGATGCCCTTCAGGGCCTCAATGCCGCCGTAGTTGACCTTCAGGTCCTTCACCTTCAGCATGCTCATGCGTCGTTCGCCTCCTCGTCCACACCCAGGTACGCCGCGATGACGGCGGGGTTGTCCTGTACCTCGGCCGGGGTGCCCTCGGCGATCTGCTTGCCGAAGTCGATCACGTAGATGCGGTCGGAGATGCCCATGACCAGGTTCATGTGATGCTCGATCAGGAAGACCGTCAGGTCGAACTTGTCCTTGATCTGCCTGATGAACGCGCCCAGCTCCTCGGTCTCCTGGGGGTTCATGCCGGCGGCGGGCTCGTCCAGCAGCAACAGCTTCGGCTGGGTGGCCAGCGCGCGGGCGATCTCCAGCAGGCGCTGCTTGCCGTAGGGCAGCGACGTGGCCTGCTCGTCCTTCAGGTCGTACAGATCTACCTCGCGGAGCAGCTTTTCCGTCTCCTCGCGCATCCGCCGCTCCTCGGCGGCGTTCAGGCGGAACGTGGCCGTCAGGAAGTTGCTGGTGCGGCGCAGGTGGCGGGCGGTCAGCACGTTGTCGAACACCGTCATGCTGGAAAACAGCCGAATATTCTGGAAGGTGCGGGCCACGCCCAGCTTGGTGATCTCGTCGGGTCGCTTGCCGGTCACGTCCTGGCCGTTCAGCATGACTTTGCCCTCGGTGGGGGTGTACACGCCGGTGACCATGTTGAAGGCGGTGGTCTTGCCCGCGCCGTTGGGGCCGATCAGGGCCACGATCTCGCCCTTGTTGATGTCCATGGACAGATCGTTCACGGCCACCACGCCGCCGAAGCGCATGGTCAGGTGGTCAAGGTGAAGAACATTTTCGCTCACTTTTCAGCCCCTCCCTTGCGTTTTTTTTCTTGCAGCCCACGGATCACGTCGGGCAGCTCGCGGTTGCCCATGATGCCCCTGCGGAAAAACAGCACCACGACCATGATGATCACGGAGAACACCACCAGCCGGAAGCCGTTGCGCAGCAGCGGCACCTCGAAGGAGCCGATCATCTGCTTCTGGTCCAGGAAGCGCAGCCACCACTCGCTGGCTGCCACGAACAGGAAGGACGACAGGCAGCTGCCCGTCACCGAGCCGATGCCGCCGATGACCACGATCAGCAGTATCTCATAGGTCATGGCCGTAGTGAAGCCCTTGGCCTGCACGGTGGTCTGGTACATGGCCAGCATCGCGCCGCCCACGCCCGCGAAGAAGCTGGAGATGCAGAACGCCAGGCGCTTGTGGCTGGCCAGGCGGATGCCCATGGCCTCGGCGGCGATCTCATCGTCGCGGATGGCCTTCAGCGCCCGGCCGAAGGTGGAATTGATCAGCAATATGATGATCCCGATGCACACGCCGGCGATCATCAGCGGCACCAGCGTGGAAAGGTACACCGTCACCTGGCCGTCCGCGCCCTTGATGTTGAAATCATTGAACGATGGAAACAGGCGCAGCATGTTGGAGCCGTTGGTGATCGGGCCCAGCTTGTCCCACTGCATCACGGCGCGGATGATCTCCGCGAAGCCCAGCGACGCGATGGCCAGGTAGTCGCTCTTCAGCCGCAGCACCGGCATGCCGATCAGGAAGGCGAAGAACGCCGCCACCAGGCCGGCCAGGATCATGGCCACGAACCAGGGCACCGTGAACTGGATCAGGCCGCCGTTATAGTATTGGTACACATTGATGCGCTCGGCCACGGGCACGGTGAATATGCCGTAGACATAGGCGCCGATCAGCATGAAGCCCGCTTGGCCCAGGCTGAATATGCCGGTAAAGCCGTTCAGCAGGTTCATGGACACAGCCACCAGCGCGTAGGTCGCGCCCTTCTTCAGCACCGTGAACAGCATGGAGGTGGGCGCGATGAACTGCTCCGCGACGAAGGCGGCCACATAGATGCACAGCACGACAGCCGCCGTGATGATCGTGGCGGAATCGATCCTCTTTTTGTTCAAGCTG
>JBGUQG010000264.1:0-9575 GCA_045130815.1 Christensenellales bacterium | reverse complement strand
TTGTTCTTTGATCAAACAGCCCCAAAACTCAAGCAAAATATGTCCAAAGGGGTGGTATTGGCGGGGGAAGCGGGTCCCCCGCCGACTACCATTCGCCCGCAGGGTGAATGGTAGCCTCGTAATACGCCTCCAGGCCGGGCTTGGCCCGCAGGTAGCAGGGCAGAAGCCGCGCGTCGAACTGCTTGCCCATGCCATCCATGATGATGGCGTGGGCCTGTTCGAAGGACATGCTCTCCTTGTACACGCGCTTGCTGACCAGGGCGTCGTACACGTCGGCGACGGCCATGATCCGCGCCTCCAGCGGAATCTGCTCGCCCTTCAGCCCCTCGGGATAGCCGGAGCCGTCCCAGCGCTCATGGTGGTAGTGGGCCACGTTCTCGGCGATTCGGGCGAAGCGCTCGTCCTCCACGCCGTCCAGGATCTCCCGCACGATGCGCGCGCCCTCGGCGGCGTGGGACTTCATCTTGTCGAATTCCTCCGGGGTGAAGCGCCCGGGCTTTCTGAGGATCGCGTCGTCCACAGCGATCTTGCCCAGGTCGTGCATCGGCGCGGCCTTGATCAGCCGCGCGCAGAAGTCGTCCGTCAGCTCGAACTCGTCGCCCTGGCGTATCGCCTCGGTCAGCAGCCGCACGCCCTCGCTGGTGCGGCGGATGTGGCCGCCGGTGGAATTGTCCCGGCTCTCGACCATGGTGGCCATGCCCAGGATCAGCTTGTCGTGCATCTCCACGATGTGCTTTGTCTTCTCGGCCACCTCCTCCGTCAGCTCGGTGTTGAAGCGGTTCAGCAGGTTGATGTACTGCCGGTCGGTGGTGTCGTCGGTGACGATGAACTGGTAGCCCCGCTTGCGCCGCCCGTCGTACAGGTAGCCCACGTGGGCCTGGTAGATGCGCTCGCCCTGGGTGTAGAAGGAATCGCAGTCGGCCTCGTTCTCCCTGAAGGCCTCCAGCCAGGTCAGCACCGTCTTCTGCAGCTTTGCCGACCAGGCCACGGGCCGGTCCACCGTCAGGTCGTCCAGCTCCGGGAACACGGCCTTCGCCGTGGCGTTGCTGCCCAGGTAGTTCAGGTGGAAGTCCAGCGATATGAAGCCGGTGTCGCCGGTCTGCACCAGCGAGTCGATGGCCGTCTCCGAGATGTCGTACAGGCACATCCTGTGGCTGATCACCAGGTAGTCCGCCAGCGCCACCACATAGGCCGCGGGGATCAGCTCCACCTGGCGCGTGATCCGCCTGCCCACAAAGAAGCTGAGCATGCACACCGCCACCGGGAAGAACAACAGGTAGATCAGCTTTCGGGACACCTGCTTCTTGCGCGCGTAGCTGTAGGCCATCGCGCCGATGCTGGTCAAAAACAAGGCCACGATCATCGCGTAAAACAGCGTGTGGACGGGCCCGTATACCTTCGTCAGCACCAGCGTGCCGTTCACAGGCTCGTAGGCCACGGACCGGTAGAACAGGTAGTGGCGGTCCGTGGTCAGCGCGCAGACGTAGATGGCGGTGTTGAGCAGCAGCACCCCCGCCCGCAGCCACTTGGACAGCGGGATGTGGCACAGGCTGAACACGCTCAGCATGATCACCGGCAGCAGGTAGCACGGGCCGATGTAGCTCATCGCGTTGGCCAGCAGCGCCGATTCCAGCGTTTCCGCCCGGCTCAGCAGGCTGTAGCCCAGGTTCACCACCGGCACCAGCGCGAACGCCAGCGTGATGTGTATGTCGAAATGCTTGTGCCACATGCACACATAGCCCAGCATCAATAGCAGCGAGGCTACGAGCATGGCGTCGTAAAAGCCGCGGATCATGGATATCCCCCCGGAACAAATCTTCCCTGTATACCATTATAGCAGATTATGGGGGAGTAGGGAAGAGGGAGTAGGGAATAGGAACTAGGAACTAGGAACTAGGGGACAGGGAACAGGGAACAGGAATAGTGGCTGCCGCAACAAAAGCCTTCTCCTTTAGGAGAAGGTGGCATTTGCAGAGCAAATGACGGAAGAGGTCGTTCCCCTTTGAATCAAAGAAATCCGCACCGTAGGTCCAGCGAAGCGTCAAGTTTTCAACCATCATTCTTAACTCCTAACTCCTCATTCCCAATTCCCAATCCCCGTCCCCCTATTGTCCATTTGTTAATTTTCCGCACGTGTCCCCCTTCCCTTGCCCCCGCGCGTCAAACAAGGTAGACTGTACGCGGGGGAGGGTGACGGCCATGGGCGAGGAGGCTTTTTTGGCGGCGGCGATGGGCATGCGCTCGAAGCTGTACCACGTGGCCATGTCGATCCTGTGGAACGAGCAGGACGCCGCCGACGCCGTGCAGGAGGCCATGCTGAAGGGCTGGAAGCGCCGGGGCACGCTGCGGAACGAGGCGCTGTTCGAGGCGTGGTTCACCCGCATCCTGGTGAACCAGTGCCGGGACGCCCAGCGGCGGCTGATCCGGCGGCGCAGGCTGAGCGCGCAGCTGGAGGCCGAGGCCGTGCCGCCGCCCGCGCCGGAGGGCGGCGGGGAGCTCCTCGAGGCCATCCACCGCCTGCCGGAGAAGTACCGGCTGCCGGTGCTGCTGTACTACTTCGAGGGCTACAGCCAGAAGGAGATCGGGAAAATCGTCGGCGCGACGGGCGAGCAGGTCAAGACCCGGGTGCGCCAGGGCCGGGAAAAGCTGCGGGATATGCTGGACGACGACATGATGCCCTGGGAGAGGGGAGGCGGGGACCGTGGATAAGCGCGAACAGGACAGGAGCGCACTGTTGCCGGAGGCGTCCGAGGGCTTTACCCGGGCGATACTGGACGGCGCGGACGACATCTACCGCTATCGGACCCGGCAACGGCGGGTTCGGCGGCTGGCGCTGGCCGCGGCGGCCCTCGTGCTGCTGGCCGTGGGCGTCGGCCTGCTGCTGGACCGCTGGAACGCCCCCCGGCCCGACACCGTGCTCGCGCCCAACCCCACGGGCGTGGTCGCAGTGCCCACGGCCACGCCCCAGCCCACGGCCACGCCCCGGCCGGAGCCCACGCTCAGGCCCTCCCGGATCGACGAGGAGAGCGGCAGGGAATACCTCGACGACGCAGGCCCCTTCGAGGAAGGAGAGTGGCTGGTGCTGACGGACGCCGACGGCTGCCTGGCCTACGGCGGATATGTCCCCTTCCACGAGCAGCCTTCTCCGAAGTCGCGCTGCGTGAACGCCGTCAATGGCATGCGGGTGCGTTACCTCGGTCAGGCCGACGAGGGCTTCGCCCGGGTGCTGTTCGCGGGGCAGGAGGGCTATGTGCCCGCCGACCAGCTGCGCCGGGGCGCGCCGGGACCGGAGCTGGACGGGGAAGCCCGGTATTTACTGGACCACGCGGCGCTGTACGCCACGAACCCCCTGGGCCGCTGCCGCGCCGTATTCATCGACATCGACGGCGAGAACACGGTGAAGGCCTACGCGCTGCAAAAGCTGCTGGAGGACCTCGTGCCCGCGGAGGACGCGGAGCCCGGCCCCATGAACGCGCTGCTGCTGGCGCGGTTCCTGGACCCGACGGACGACATCTATCCCAACGGCGTCCCGAAATACGTGGACCTGCGCCTGGCCCTGAGCCTGGACGAGGGCGACTACCTGTTCATGGACGAGGAGGGCCGGCTGCTCACCGGCGACAGCGCCCGCAACGCGCTGGGCGGCATCGACGACACGATCTTCTGGACCGTCTTCCACGGGATCTACGCGGACACCAGCGTGTATTCGTGAAGCGTTGCGCTTTCCGCGCCCCGGGTGTATAATGGCTTCAAACCATCCCGGAAAGAGGGCGTATCCATGACCGCTACCTTCAAGGCCCGCGCCAAGATCAACTGGGCGCTGGACATCACCGGACGCCGGGCGGACGGCTATCACCTGTTGAGCATGGTGATGCAGAGCATCGACCTGCACGACGACCTTCTCATCGAGCCGGCGGACGCCCTCGACCTCACGGTGGACGGCGAACCGGCGGGGGAGGACAACCTGGTGATGCGGGCGGCCCGGGCGCTCAACGCTCATACCGGCGAAAACCGCGGCGCGCGCATGGCGCTCGTCAAGCGCATCCCCGCCCAGGCGGGCCTGGGCGGCGGCAGCGCCGACTGCGCCGCGGCGCTTGTCGCCCTGAACGAGCTGTGGGGGCTGGGCCTGTCCCGTGCCGAGCTGTTGCAGATCGGCGAGAAGCTTGGCGCGGACGTGCCCTTCTGCCTCACCGGCGGGCTGGCCCGGGTGTCTGGCATCGGCGAGGTGATCGAGCCGGTGGCGAACGCGCCCGCGGTCCCGCTGGTGCTGGTGCGCCCCGGCGGCGGCCTGTCCACCGGCGCGGTGTTCCGGCTGTACGACGGCGGCGGCTTTCCCCCGGCGGCCTTCGACGCCGCGGCGCTGACAAACGCCTTGGTGAAGCGGGACCTGCGCGCCGTGGACGCGCTGCACGCCAACGCCCTCACCGCTCCGGCGATCTCCCTGCTGCCCGAAATCGGCGATGCCATACGGCGGCTGCGCGAGCTCGGCGCATCCGCCGCGTTCATGACCGGCAGCGGCTCCACCGCCGTGGGCGCGTTTGAGGACGATGCCGCCGCCCGCCGCGCCGCCGAGGCCCTCCCCGGCGCGATCCTCGCCCATACCCTGCCCGCGTAAGCCAAATTTATCTTGACATTGGCTTTTCCGGTGTGTATAATACTTATGGTCATGCGGTCGTGGCGGAATAGGCATACGCGCACGTTTGAGGGGCGTGTGGGAGACCGTACGGGTTCAAGTCCCGTCGACCGCACCAAACCAACAAAATCCGAACCTTTTACCGATCGGCGAAGGGTTCGGGTTTGTTCTTTATTTCCAGCATTAATTATGAAGGCGAAGGATGCGCAACACTTTGCCTTCATGCTATTATGATTATTCTTTCTATGCTGAAAAACCACGTTGCCTTGTCATGTTATTTTTATATCGTGACAAATATCTATTGACAATTATTCAGAAATCGTGTATAATGGCATCAAGCTGGAAAGAGGGCATTTTTTTCAAGAGCAATTGTTATTTCTTTGCCGTGACAAGAAGGTGATTGTGTGAGACTGGGAGAGGTTGCTTCTGTACGTAGCGGGCTGGTGCTCAAGCGAAAAGAAGCAAAGCCGGATCAACCATCCATCGTATATCGAGCGCTGAACCTTCGTTCGATCATTTCCAATGGCTATCTGGATGCTGCACAGCTGGATTCATTCAGCGCCTCCGAAGTACTGAGCCCCGATTATCTGACGCATGAGGGCGATATCATCATCCGGCTTACCGCGCCATATACCGCAATACTGATCGATAAGTCAACAGCCGGTATCATAATCACCTCCAACTTCGTTGTGATTCGCGTGGATTCCAAGCTCATTCTGCCCGGCTATCTGGCATGGCTGTTGAATACCCCAAAGCAGAAGAAGCAAATCTACGAGAGCGCGACGGGCAATATGCTCAGCGCGATCAACGCAAGATACTATGCAAACCTCGATGTCATACTGCTCCCTGTTGAAGGCCAACGCAAGATCGCCGATCTCAATCAGCTTGCCCAACGAGAAGTATACTTGTTGCGCCGACTGGCCGAGGAAAAAGAAATATACAACGCAGAAATGATCGACGCTGCACAAAGGAATATGAGGAGGAGCCATAAGCCATGACCACTCGAAACGATATTGAGAGAGTACTCTGGAGCGCCTGTGACAGTTTCCGCGGCAAAATCGACAGTTCCCGCTACAAGGACTATATACTCTCCATGCTCTTTGTGAAGTTCCTGAGCGACGTTTCCAAGGAGAAGCGCGCCCACTATCTGGAACAATACGACGGCGACGAACGCCGCGTGGAACGGGCCATGAGCCGCGAGCGCTTCACCATGGATGCCGATTCCACCTTTGATTATCTCTACGAACATCGCACCGACAATGAAATCGGCCAGAAGATCAACGTTGCGCTGTCCCACATTGAAGAGCGCAACAGCGCCAAGCTGCGCAATGTGTTTCGCGCCATCGACTTCAACTCTCAGGTGGACTTCGGCGACGTCAAGGCCAAAAATGCTACGCTGCGCAACCTGCTGGAAGATTTCCACGGCCTTGATCTCCGTCCAAGCCAGTTGGGCTCCGCGGACATCATCGGCGACGCCTATGAATACATGATCGCCAATTTTGCCTCCGACGCCGGCAAGAAGGGCGGTGAGTTCTTCACGCCCAGCCAGGTTTCCGAGCTGGTGGCCCAACTGGTCAAGCCCCGGGAGAACGATCGCATTTACGACCCAACCTGCGGCAGCGGCGGTCTGTTGCTGAAAGCCTATCGAAAGGTTCCCAGCGGCAAGGTGGCCATCTACGGACAGGAGTTGAATGCGCAGACCTGGGCGCTGTGTACGATGAACATGTTCCTGCACGGTGTGGACGACGCCCGCATCTGGCAGGGTGACACCCTTTCAAACCCACAGAACATCGAAGACGACGCGCTGATGAAGTTTCAGTGCGTGGTAGCCAATCCGCCTTTCAGCCTGGACAAGTGGGACAGCGGCTTTCTGTCCGACGCGGCAGTGGACGCGAAAGGCAAGAAACAGGAGAAGATGAAGGCGGAGCTGGACCCCTGGAAGCGCTTCGACTGGGGCGTGCCGCCGGCCTCAAAAGGCGACTACGCCTTCGTGCTGCACATGCTGAGCAGCCTGGACGCCGAAAGCGGGCGCATGGCCATCGTACTGCCCCACGGCGTGCTGTTCCGCGGGGCCAGCGAGGGAAAGATTCGCCGCCAGCTGGTGGAGCTCAACCTGCTGGACGCGGTCATCGGCTTGCCCGCCAATCTGTTCTACGGCACCGGCATCCCCGCTTGTATACTGGTATTCAAGAAGAACCGCACCCGCCGCGACGTGCTGTTCATCGACGCCTCCGGCGAGGGCAACTACGAGAAGGACAAGAACCAAAACCGCCTCCGCGACAGCGACATCGCCCGCATCGTCAGCGCCTACGAGGCGCGTGAGGACCGGGAGAAGTTCAGCCACGTCGCCACTTTTGACGAGATCAAGGAGAACGACTTCAACCTGAACATCCCCCGCTATGTGGACACCTCCGAGGAAGAAGAGCAGATCGACCTCGAGGAGGTCAAGCGCAACATCGCCGGCATCGAGGCAGAGCTCAAGGACGTACAGGCACAGATGGCGAAGTACATGGAGGAGTTGGGATTATGAGCAATGACCTTGTCGATGCGGGCAGGATTCGCCCTCGCGATTGCGAAATACGAGCAGTATGACGTGCTTTGAGGGAAGGCTGAGGCGGGAAACTTAGAACAATCGGAAGCAGGCGCCAAGCGCATAAGATGGCAGAAATACAGCGAAAGCACAAGCGATTTGGAGGTACAATATGTTTAGAAGCTTCATTTATCTTGACAAGGAAAAAATGTATACCTACAAACGTCAGATAGAAGGTCGGAATCAAGCACAACCAAAATCGATGACACAGAAGAAAAACGCCGGTTTCTCTGCTGGTGCATTGGGTATCAATGCCAATGGTGGCATAGAGACAAGTATCAATTCTGATTTTGAACAAGATGTCAGCTTTGATTATGATCACTTTGAGCTGGCTTTGCAACAGCACGAGGGAGAAGATTATTTCGACTGCATATCCAACTCAGGTTACGATATAGCAACCGTTCCGTCCATGAAGATCATACGTCTTCTTTCCAGCTTTGAAGTCCCCGAAGCATTCGATATGGTAAACATGATTGAAATGTTTAAACCCTTGCTAATGGGACAGTTTGATGCTTCTTCCGTTGAAGAGCAAGCTGCTTTCGAAGCGTTTCTCGGACAGACATCCGCAGACATTCCTATTCTTGCAGAATATGATGATATCAAGATTGCAGGAAAACTGAATTCATCAAATTTGCGTGAAGCATATGCAACTTTAGATGAATATGAAAGCCAAGGAGTCTGTCTCTTATGTAAGGTAGTAGGTATGTCTCGTAAGTCAGAAGTCGAAGTATTCGATCCTTTGAAGGATTTTATACATTTACCAAGGTCTACGAGACGAGATATGGAGAAAAAGGGAAACGATATTGGTTTGAAAAAGATTATTGTTGATGGCCCGGTGCTAAAGGTTGAAGTAATTGCTATATATAAATAAAGGAAATCACTATGAATTATCTACAAAAGAAGGCCATCATTCCATCTGATTGGAACATCTATCGCATGGATGAAATCTATACGGAGCGCAAGGAGCCTGGAGAGGAAGGGCTACCTGTACTTTCCGTGTCCATTCATTCGGGTGTGTCGGATGGGGAGTTGGACGAGGAGGAACTGGGCAAGAAGGTCAAGCGGATTGCGGACAAGACGCAGTATCGCAAGGCTATGGCGGGCGACCTGGTTTTCAACATGATGCGCGCGTGGCAAGGCGCGATTGGCGTAGTGAAAACAGACGGCATGGTTAGCCCGGCGTATATCGTGGCGAAGCCCAACGACAAAGTCTGGCCTCTGTTTATGGATTATTACATGAAGACGCCTCGCATGATCGAAACCATCCACCGGCAGTCGTACGGTGTCACGGACTTTCGTCTGCGCCTGTATTGGGATTCATTTGCGCCGATTCGCTGCACGCTGCCGTCCATCGAGGAACAGCGTAGGATTGCCGAGATTCTCGCTACGCAGGACAGGGTCATTGAGCTGTATGGCCGAAAGATCGAGGAGATGCAAAGGTTCAAAAAGGGTGCGCTGAGCAAAATGTTCCCCAAGCCCAGACACAACACACCGGAAGTTCGCTTTCCGGGGTTTACTGACGCTTGGGAACAGCGTAAGCTGGGAGAACTTGTACAGATATCTTCTGGCGAAGCACCATCAAAGTTTTGTGAAGGCGAATTTCCGTATGTTAAAGTTGACGATCTGAATTATGCCTTGAGAGTAGTTTTGCAAACTCAACACCGCGTTCAAGAGCATCCAACAATCTCAAAGGTGAAGCGCCAAAGCATAATTTTCCCGAAAAGAGGAGCCGCGATTCTTACGAACAAAATCCGTATATTGGGCGTTGATAGTTATATGGATACAAATATGATGGCGCTGACACCTCAATGTATGGATTCTGAGTTCCTTTATGTGCTGATCTCCAGAGAAGGATTGTTTAGAATCGCTGATACTTCAACTATCCCTCAAATAAACAATAAGCACATTGAACCTTATGACGTCTTTGTTCCAAAGATGGAGGAGCAAGTCAAAATCGGCGCCTTTTATAATGATCTCGACCACCTTATTACCCTTCATCAGCGTAAGCGCGATGAAGAAATCCAAAAGAAAAAAGCCCTGATGCAATTATTAATAACTGGAAAGGTGAGAATGAGCAATGAGTAACATGATCAAAGGGAACTATCTTGCAATGAAGGATGAAGCCTGGCATGGGATGATCACCGGAACCGTAACAATATCCAGCGGAACAACGTTTACAAATCATGGGATGCTTTGTAGCGATGTAATAGTTGAGGAAGGTGCTTATCTTTTAAATCATGGAACAATAAACGGAAATGTAATTGGGCGTGGTAATATTGAGACATGGGGCATCATCCAAGGCGAAATCTCCCTTCAAACGCATTCTATAATCCATCAAGATGCCATAGTGCATGG
>JBGUQG010000263.1:0-4139 GCA_045130815.1 Christensenellales bacterium | reverse complement strand
GCTGAGCATCAGCGCCAACGACGCGTCAACGTCCATTGCCGCGAAAAGGGGGATACTGTTCCTGGGCGGCTACGGGGGCGTGACCATCGACAACCAGGCGGGGTATACTGACCAGAACTACGCCACCGTGTCCATGCAGGACGACTCCCTCGTGATCACGCTGAAGGGCGTCGGCACGAACAACCGGCTGCGCGTCGAAATCTCCCGGAGCGGCGGTATCAGCGTCAGTCAGTTTGAGTCCGGCACGACGCTGGAGCACACGCTCACCTATACGCTCGATGACGGCCTGGACATCACCTTCCCCACGGGCGCGATCGACCCGGACACCGGCCAACAGGAGATTTTCACCCTGCACTTCGGCGCCGACTTCCGTGTGACCGCGAACACGCGGATCACCGGCAACGTGAACGTGGCCGGCGATGTGACCGCCGACACGCTCTGCGCCCGCAACGGCGTGACCACCCACTTCTACGCCGCGGGCGGCCAAACCGTGACCGTCACGGATGGGATCATTACGGGGATCAGCTGAGAGACCGGGGAGGAGATACGCCATGAACGAGGATAGGATCTGGGCCGCCCTGCTGGCCGCCATCGGCAACTCCTGCGGCGCGGCGGGGCTGATGGGCAACCTGTACGCAGAGAGCGCGCTGAACCCGAGGAACCTGCAGCAGTCCTACGAGCGCAAGCTGGGCTATACAGACGACAGCTACACCGCCGCCGTGGACACGGGCAGCTATTCCAATTTCGTGTACGACGGCGCAGGCTACGGCCTGGCCCAGTGGACGTATTGGAGCCGTAAGAGCAAGCTGCTGATCTTCGCACGGACCCGCGATGTCTCCATCGGCGACTTGGACATGCAGCTGGACTTCCTGATCGAGGAGCTTCGGGGCTACGGCTCCGTGTGGTCCGCGCTGATCGCCGCGGCCAGCGTCCGGGCCGCGTCCGACGCAGTGCTGACCGGCTATGAACGACCGACAGACCAGAGCGAATCCGTGAAGGTCAAACGCGCTTCCTTCGGGCAGCGCTTTTATGATACCTATGCCACAAAAAAGGAGAGTGATACTATGGCAACCGTCAAGATCGGCAGCGCCCGCATCGATGAGAACGGGCACGCCACCGGAGGCCGGGCCGGCGACCAGACCGGCAAGGAGGTTTCCACCCAGAACTGGTACAGGCACAGCAAGGGCTGGCGGGTGCTGAGGGCGAAGGACCCGGCAGCGGCAGAGAAGATCGCACAGGCCATGCAGTGGGCTTGCGATTCGTCCCTGATCGGCTATGACCAGAACCAGCGGGAGACGCTGAGGAAGGCCGTCATGCCCCTTGGATGGGACATCCGGCGCCTGACCACAGCGGTGGAGACCGACTGCTCCGCGCTGGTGCGGGTGTGCTGCGGCTGGGCCTTTCAGAAGGACCTTGGCGCGGGTGTTTCCTACTTCAACACCACGACCCTGTGCTCGGCGCTGCTGAAGACCGGCCTGTTCAATGAGCTGACCGGCAGCCAGTACACCGACCGGCAGGACTATCTGCGCCGGGGCGACATCCTGTGCACCCGCACGCAGGGGCACACCGTGGTGGTGCTGTCCAACGGCGGCAAAGCCGAAGCGGTTGTGGCGCCGGTGGTGGGCCTTCGCCGGGGCGACTACGGCACCGCCGTCACTGCCATGCAGCAGGCGCTGCTCACCTGGCGGCCCGACTGCCTGCCCCAGTGGGGCCCGGACGGCGACTTCGGCGGCGAGACCGAGGCCGCGCTGAGGGCCTACCAGGCGGAGGCGGGGTTGCCCGTCACCGGCGTCTACGACGGGGCCACCCGAGCCGCGCTGACCGCCCCGGCCCCCGAGCCGCCGGAGGAGCCCGCCTTCGTGCTGGCCACCGGCGACGTCAACGTCCGCGCCGAGCCGGGCACCGACGCCCGTATCATCGGCGTGCTGCCGGCGCACTACACCGCCCCCTACCAGGGCGAGAGCCGCCAGTGGGGCGGGCGCGAATGGTTCAAGATACTGTTTGACGACCAGGACGGCTGGGTGTCCAGCAAACACGCGGAGGTGACTGTGGGATGACATGGGACAAGATTCTGAAATTCCTGGCCGGGATCGCGGGCGCGATTGCCGGCCTGTTCGGGGAGTGGTCGACCACGCTGACGATCCTTGTGGCGGTGATGGCCATCGATTACATCAGCGGCGTGATCGTCGCCGCTTGCGGCAAGTCTCCCAAGTCCGAGGCCGGAGGCCTCAGCTCCAAGGTGGGCTTCATCGGCATCGCCAAGAAGGGCTTTATCATGCTGCTGGTCCTCCTGGCCACGATGCTGGACCGCGCCATCGGCAACGAGACCATGGTCTTTCAGACCAGCCTGGTGTTCTATTACATCGCCAACGAGGGCCTTTCCATCCTGGAGAACGCCGCGCTGATGGGCCTGCCCTTCCCGGAGAAGCTGAAGAAGGCGTTGGAAACCCTGCGGGAGGAGAAAATGGAATAGGGGACGGCCCTTATTCCATTTTCGGCTGTCAAGAAAAAATAAACATATGTTCGATAGACCTCCGGCGGGGGGTGTGCTATAATGATGGCACAAACTGAAATACAACTTGGAGGGCATGCCCATGGCAGCGGAGAAGAAGGCGGAGAAGAAGCCCGCGATGCAGAAATTCGGCGACGACCGCAAGAAGGCGCTGGAGGTGGCGCTGGGTAAGATAGAGAAGGACTTTGGCAAGGGCTCGGTGATGAAGCTGGGCGACGCCGGCGGCACGCAGGTGGAGGTCATTCCCACCGGCAGCCTGCAGCTGGACTTCGCGCTGGGCGTGGGCGGCCTGCCCAAGGGCCGCATCGTGGAGATCTACGGCCCGGAATCCTCGGGCAAGACCACCGTGGCGCTGCACTGCGTGGCCCAGGCCCAGAAGGCCGGCGGCACCGCGGCGTTCATCGACGCCGAGCACGCGCTGGACCCGGTGTACGCCAGCAAGCTGGGCGTTGACATCAACGAGCTGTACGTGTCCCAGCCCGACAACGGCGAGCAGGCGCTGGACATCTGCGAGGCGCTGGTGCGCTCCGGGGCCATCGACATCGTGGTGGTGGACAGCGTGGCCGCGCTGGTGCCCAAGGCCGAGATCGAGGGCGATATGGGCGACAGCCACGTGGGCCTGCAGGCCAGGCTGATGTCCCAGGCGCTGCGCAAGCTCACCGGCGTGATCAGCAAGACCAACGCCGTGGTGATCTTCATCAACCAGCTGCGCGAAAAGGTGGGCGTGATGTACGGCAACCCCGAGACCACCACCGGCGGCAAGGCCCTGAAGTTCTATGCCTCCGTGCGCATCGACATCCGCAAGAGCGAGGCCATCAAGGAAGGCAAGGACATCGTCGGCAACCGCACCAAGATCAAGATCGTCAAGAACAAGGTGGCCCCGCCCTTCCGCACCTGCGTCGTGGATATGCTGTACGGCGAGGGCATCAGCCGCGAGGGCGAGCTGCTGGACATGGCCGTGGAGATGGACATCGTGCAGAAGTCCGGTTCCTTCTATTCCTATAACGGCGAGCGCATCGGCCAGGGCCGCGACAACGCCCGCAAGTACTTCCGCGACAATCCCGACGCCTTTGACGCCGTGGAGGCGAAGATCCGCGAGAGCTTCACCGCCGGCGCCATCGAGCCCGCCCCGCTGGACGCTCCCATGCCCGGTGAGGAGGAGGATGAGGACGACGTGGAGGAGTTCGAGCTGGACGAGTAACATATGGAAAACAGGCGGTCTGATGACTGCCTGTTTTCTATGATATCCGTTCCTTCGGAACGGGTGATATCCGCGCTTCGCGGGTAATATCCCGCTGCGCGGGATGATATGCGCCCTTCGGGCGCGTGGGGAACGGCGGGGTTGGCTGTGAAGGTGATCCTTCGCCGCGCTCGGGTGGACAGGCGCGATTTGGCGTCATCCTGATGGTGTCATCCTGAGCGCAGCGAAGGATCTTCGCATTTCCAGGAATCCACCTTCCCGGACCTCATCCGACCTTGCTGCGCTCGGCCACCTTCCACGGGTCTGCCGACCCCATCGACGGGGGCCTACCAAACGCGCGCGCCCAATGCTGCGCATTGGGTCCCATCGCGCACGGACGGGCCCGTTCTCGCTGAAAACTCTCCACTGGAGAGTTTTCCGGGCGCT
>JBGUQG010000262.1:0-3267 GCA_045130815.1 Christensenellales bacterium | reverse complement strand
GTGTCTGCCGACGGAACCATCGCGTATCCGGTCAGCGTGTCCGCGTCCGCCTTGACGCTTTCATTGTATAGCTCGGATTTGTTGTTGTGCAGCCCAAGATACTGCCCCCGCGAACACTTCGCCTCAAATTGCGCGGAGGTCTGGGTAAAGATCTCCATATCGAAGGAACCGTCCGCCCTTCCGGCGCGGTAAAGCTTGTTGTACCAAGCCATGGACGTCCACCACATGGAATGCGCCGGGTCCGTGTACCCGTCGTATACCTCGTTCGTAAATATGTCGTTCTGATACTTGTACGCGGCCCAGTAATCGAGGCTCACTCCCGCGCGAAAGGCCGTCGCGTAGCCGCTCATATTCGCCGTTCCGAACAGATAGGTGGGGTAGCCGTCCTGGGTGAACGGGTGCTTCTCGTGCATTCGAGTCAACACGTCCAGGTAATCGTCCTCGTTTTCAATGGGTGGGTAGCCCAGTTCCGCGTAATAATCCCATCGGAGAATATAGCTGCCGGGATAGCTGCAGCCGTTGCTGAAGCCGACGCCGTTGTATCCGATCCGGACGGGGAAGAAATAGAACCCGTCCCCTTCATCCCCCAGCTGTTTGTACACATCATAGGTCAGCCTGGCCGCCCCCTGAAGGAAATTCGGCACGTATTCCTCCAGATACGGGTCGACATCCAGCGCCACGCTGTTTTCCAGGATCGTTGACAGATTGTTGCGGGTAGCGACGATGTCCGGCAGATTGCCGCTGGACAGCGCGGCGTCATATTCCTCCGAGGACATATGGACATACCGGATATCCACCCCGAGCAGCTCCTCCAGATACCGCAGAATCCCCGGTTGATCCTCCCCCTCCCTGTAGAAGGCCGAACGGTCGTTGAAATCGCCGATGGTCAGCACGGGACGATCCTCCTCCGCCAGGCAAGCAGAACAGGCCGCGGGCAGAAGCAGCAGCGCCGCCAGCACCGACACGAGGATTCTCTTCAATTCGTTCCACCCCTTTTCATCCGGGATCACAGTTTTACTGCGTGTCGATCCACGATGGTGCCTCCCGACCCGCCGTTGGGTTCGATCAGCCCTCCTTGATCCGCTTCAGCGCGTCCGCCTTCAGCGCCACGCCGTCGATCTTGCCACTGCCCAGCATTGGGAATTCATCGTACACGACGAAGTGCGAGGGCACCTTGTACTTCGCCAGGCGCTTCAATAGCTCCGCCTTCACCGCCGCCTCGTCGAAGGTCGCGCCGGCCTTCAGCTTCACGCACGCGCCGACCTCCTCGCCGAAGAAGTCGCTGGGCACGCCGATCACCTTCACGCTCTCGATGATGTCCAGCTCGGAGATGGCCGACTCCACCTCGGAGGGCATGATGTTCTCGCCGCCGCGGATGATCAGCTCCTTGTAGCGGCCCGACAGCGTCAGGTAGCCGTCCGCGTCCAGATAGCCCATGTCGCCGGTGTGCAGCCAGCCCTCCTCGTCGATGGCCTGGTCCTGCAGCGGCACCTTGTAGTAGCCGGTCATCAGGTTGAAGCCCTGCACCAGTATCTCGCCCGGCTCGCCCGCGGGGCAATCCTCGCCGGTGGCACGGTTCAGTATCTTGATGCTGATGTTCTCCACCTGCTTGCCCACGCTGCGCAGTATGTGCGCGTCCGTGTCGTCGTACAGCGTCACGCTGACCGGGGCCATTTCGCTCAGGCCGTAGGCGATCATGAAGTGATTGTCCGGCAGCTTCTCGCGGAACATGCGCAGCTGGGCCTCCGTGGCCGCCGCGCCCGCCAGATACGTGCAGCGCAGGCAGGCGAAAGCGTCGGTGGTGAAGTCCTTGTTGTTCAAGAGCGCGATGATCATCGTCGGCACCGAGTGCAACAGCGTGCAGTGCTCGCTGTTCATCACGCGGATCAGCGTGTTGGTGCGGATGTCGTCCGGCACGAACAGCACCGCGTCGGTCATGGCGCAGGGCAGGAAGCACACCACCAGCCCCAGTATGTGGAACAGCGGCACGATCAACAGGTTCTTGTCCGCGTCCGTCAGCCGCTGCAGCTTCACCTGAACCGCGGCGGCGTTCAGCAGGTTGTAGGAGGACAGTATCACGCCCTTCGGTCTGCCCGTGGAGCCGGAGGTGAATATCACCACGCTGGGCGCGTCCGGATTCACCTCGTTCTCAAAGCGGCCCTCCAGCGCCTCGTATTCATTGAAGCGCTCGCGCAGGTTCAGGCTGTTGCGGATGGAATAGCAGTTTTTGATCTTGCTGCCCTCCACGGCCTTCACGGCGGCGAGGAACGGCATGTCCTCCTTCATGGCGGCGATCTCGCCGTAGCAGAAGGTGGTGACGTCGCCGATGGCGCAGACCTTGCCGATCTCCTCCGCGCTCTGGGACGGGTTCATCAGCATGGCGATGGCGCCCAGCTTCTGCACGGCGTAGAAGGTCAGCACCCAGTTGATGGAGTTGCCCGCGCAGATGCCCACGTGCGCGCCCTTCCCCACGCCCAGCACGGACAAATCGCCCGCGATGATCTGGGAGGCCTTGTCGATGTCCTTCCAGGTGTAGGCCTCGCGCTCATTCTTCAGCACCACCTTGTCGCCCGACTGCCTGACGTGGCGCGCCAGCAGTTCCTTGAAGGACATGTGGACGTAGGTGGAAAGGTCCTCCGCCGCCGCCTCGACGTTCAGTATGTCGTCAAAGCCGGTGATCGAGAACACCTCCATCACGTCGGGGCTCACGTTGATCAGCCGCAGGCGCTCCTCCGGGAAGCGCTGGGCGCAGACCAGCAGCTCGCGCAGGCCCGCGGAGGTGATGACGTACACGTCCCTGAAATCGAGCGTCAAAAGCTCCGTGTCGGCGGGCACGGCGGCCACCGCCTCGCGCAGCTGGGGCGCGGTGTTCGTGTCGATGCTGCCCGAGATGGCCAGGGTCAGTTTGCGTTCCGATTCGATGTTCTTGTTGATCAGCATGGTTTTTCTCCTCTCATATTCGCGTATTGTTTTCGTTTACGGCAGAAGATAGTTGTTCCAGGAGGTCGCAAAGACCTCGATCCTGGGATAGGCATAGGCGACGACCGCGACGGTGGCGACCCAGATCGCGATAAACGCAGCGGCACGCTTCGGATTTTTGAGCTTCACGATGCCAAAGTGCAGGTACTTGTCGTTCCAATCGATGATGAACCGGCAGGCCGCCAGCACGAAGAAGCCGTACAGCGTGGGCAGCAGCAGCCCCGGCATCAGGCTGCCCCGCGCGGCGATCAAAAGGGTCTGCACCGGCAATAGGAGCAGGTAGCTGAC
>JBGUQG010000261.1:0-23225 GCA_045130815.1 Christensenellales bacterium | reverse complement strand
CCTCGGTCGGCTCCGGCGTGGGCGCCTCGGTCGGCTCCGGCGTGGGCGCCTCGGTCGGCTCCGGCGTGGGCTCATCCGTCGGCTCCGGCGTGGGTTCATCCGTCGGCTCCGGCGTGGGCGCCTCGGTCGGCTCCGGCGTGGGCGCCTCGGTCGGCTCCGGCGTGGGCTCATCGGTCGGCTCCGGCGTGGGCTCATCCGTCGGCTCCGGCGTGGGTGCCTCGGTCGGCTCCGGCGTTGCTTCCTCCCGGACGTGGATCGTCGGGAACACCACCGCGGCCTCGGCGCACTCCAGGCCCTGGCCGTCCACCAGTACCACGCGGAAGGTCTCCGCCGCGTTGGCGTCGTTGGCCTCGATGCGCAGCGTATCGCCCTCTTCCACGGTTATCCATTCCCATTCGTGGGTCTCCTCGTTCTCCACCCACTTCTGCCACAGTATGGTCACCAGCGCCGCGTTGCCGGTGACGACGGCCTTGAATTCCAGCGCGTCGCCTACAAACACGTCCTCCCGGTTCTGCAGCTCGATCTTCACGCTGCCGACGAACGCCTCGGGCGTGGGCTCGGGGGTGGGTTCCGCAGTCGGCTCTTCGGTCGGCTCTTCGGTCGGCTCTTCGGTCGGCTCCTCCGCCGGCGGCGCGGCCATGCGCAGGTCGGGCGCGGCGGGTCCGTCTTCCGCAACGGGCGTTTCCTCCACCTGTTCCTCCTCCGGCGGCGCGGCCATGCGCGGCGCGGGCGTTTCATCCTTCTGCCAAACGGCGTAGAAGGTGGTGTCGCCGGTCACGGTATAGCCGTCGTCAAGCGTCGTCCCGGTGTCATCCACCCAGCCGGTCAGCGTATGGCCGGTCCGCGCGGGCTCCTTATCCGGCGCAACAGGCGTTTTGCCGTACGCCACATCGGTCGTCTCTTCATAGGTCTCATCCGCGTTCTGGCCGATCCAGGTGACGGCGCACAGGATCGCCTCCCACGTGCCCGTGAGGGTCACATTCGCAATGGCGATGGGATTGCCGTCGTTGTAGCTTTCCAGGGGCGTCCCGTTGACCGTCCAGACCAGCCGCTCCCCTGTATGCGGGTCATCTTTTCTGAGGTCATATTCATACCGTTCAGCCAGCGCCCGTAGATCCCCGCCATAGTTTATGGAAGAGCCCTCTGTAAAGCTCCCGACGGTCACCGTATAATCAAAGGTTCCACTTTCGGCCGGCACCGTATTGACGGTGAAGGTCTGCGTGGTCTTCTGATAGGTGGCAAAGGACTTCTCACTGCCCTTGAGCAGCAGCTCGCCCGCGAACAGCACATCGCTTTCGTTGTTGACGTAGGTCGTCCGGAAGCGCTCGGCATCGGGTGTGAACGTGACCTCCAGCGCGTAGCTTTGGACCTTCCTGTAATCCAGCGCCGTATCGCCGCCGGACACCAGCGACAGCGTGCCCTTGCGTTGATCCGGATCATACAGTTCAAAATCGTAATGATCGTTCCCACGGAAGCTGCCGGCATAGGCCTGGACGGTCCGGTACAGATCGATCTCTCCCAACGTATCCGGCGCAGGCTCTTCAGCGGTGTATTGATCCGGAGAAATCGCAAGGCTCGTCTCGCCGTCGCCAACCAGCATCGACGGTGTGACGGGAACCGGATCGACCTTCAGCAGACCGCAGCCTTCGCAGGTCCGGGTCTCCCAGCCGGCCTTCCATCCCACACAGTCGCTGTTTTCAGGGCCGTCGGAGATCGAGACCGTCTCCATGATCGGCTCTGCCGGCGTGCGCACCGGCGCACCCCAGACGTGGCCCAGGGCCGGGATCGTCACATCCTCGGTCTGCGCCTGGAAGGCGCTGTTCCTGAACGCCTCGGAGGTATAGGTCATCTTGCCCTCCGCCTCGCAGGCCGCGGGCGTGATCACCTCTCCGGCGGCGCTGACCGTTTCGGTCTCCACATGCCCCTTGTCATTGGCGCATACGCGGGTGGCGGTCACGGCGGCATGGTCGGCGGCCCATTCATAGGCGGCCTTGCCCCAGTCGTGGCCCGTCGCCGCGATCTCCCGGGTCTCCGTGTGGCTGCCGTCGCGCTTGCAGGCGCGCTTCTCCTCGCCCTTTTCGGTGCAGGTGGGGGCCTTTGTTTCCTTCCATTCGCCCCAGTCGTGGCCCAGCGCACTGGCGGTCTTCGCCTCGCGGCTCAGCTCCGCTTTGCAGACCGTGCAATACACGACCTCCTCGTAGCTGCCCGCCTTCTCGCAGGTGGCCGCGGCCTCGTTTTCCCTTACCGCCTCGCCGGGGGTGTGGCCCGTCGCCGCGACCGCGCGGGTCTCGGTGTGGCTGCCGTCGCGCTTGCAGGCGCGCTTCTCCTCGCCCGCTTCGGTGCAGGTGGGGGCCTTGCTCTGCGTCCAGTCGCCCCAGTCGTGGCCCGGCGCGCTGATGGTCTTCGCCTCGCGGCTCAGCTCCGCTTTGCAGACCGTGCAATACACGACCTCGTCGTAGCTGCCCGCCTTCTCACAGGTGGCCGCGGCCTCGTTTTCCCTTACCGCCTCGCCGGGGGTGTGGCCCAGCGCCGCGATCGTCTTCGTCTCCCGGCTCACTTCCGCCTTGCAGACCGTGCAATACACGACCTCGTCGTAGCTGCCCGCTTCCGTACAGGTGGCCGCGACCTCGTTTTCCCTTACCGCCTCGCCCGGCGTATGCGCCAGCCTGGCAATAGCCTTTCCGCTGGCGATCCTGACGCCGCAGCCCTTGCACCAGGTGTCGCCGGTATAGCCCTCGGCGGTGCAGGTGGCCGCCACGGCGTCCCGGAGCTCCGTGCCGCCGGCGTGGTTCTTCGGATCGATGTCGACCTCCTCCGTCCGGGTCTTGCCGCACGCCGTGCAGGTATAGGTGCGCACGCCCTTTTCACGGCAGGTGGCCGGGGTGGTGATTTCGCCCCCGTTCCAGCTGTGCTTGTGTTCCTCAAACTGCGGATACAGGGTCACGTCCCGATGCGGAGGATATTCATAGGTATTGCCATCCGCGTCCGCCCAGCCGGTGAAGGTGTAGCCCTTGCGGGAGATCGCCTTCGGCGCGGCCAGCTTGCGGCCCACCCAGCAGCTGTTCGTCACGTCGCCGTCGTCGTACTTCCAGGTCACGTTTACCATCACCGGCGAACGCTGGAGGATATACGTGGAGTCGCGGCCGTCGTACTGCGTCTTGGCGGTGGGCGTTTTCCACTTGCTCCTCTGTTCTTCGACCTTCTTCTCGCCTCTTTCGAAGGTGTAGAAGTAGCTGTAGGCGTAGCGGTCATCCGTCAGGTACTGGCTGACCTCCTCGGGCAGGCTGCTGAGCACCGCGTCGCCCTTCTTCTTGGTCTGGTACCTGACATCGCTCTTCAGCGCCGTGTACTTGCCGTTGCCGGTGTCGTACAGCAGCCAGTCGCACCTGTACACATACATGCCGTACAGCTTGAGGTTCTTGGTCGGCATCTCGTATTCCTTGCCGATCGTGGTCAGGATATCGCCGCGCTCGGTGGTCCAGTTGACGGCGTAATTGCCCGCCTTGAAGGGGCAGTTGCTCAGCGGGTTCTCTCCGGCCCGGCACTCGGAGGTCTTGGAATCCCCGTCCAGGCTCCAGGTGACCGTATACGTGTTGCCGGTAAAATTCGGGTACAGCGTCAGGTCGCTGGCCGGCATGGTGGGATACTTCTTGCCCTTCGCGTCGGCCCAGTAATCGAAGGTGAATTTCTTCCGCGTAGCGGCCTTCGGGGGCACCGGCGCTTCGCCGTAGCGCACCTTCGTGGTCACGTCCCCGTCGTCGTACTTCCAGGTGACGGTGTAGGTCCTGGGCACGCGCAGGGCAAAGAACAGGGTGTTCGCGTGGGGAAGCGTGGTCTCCGGCGTCACCCTGATCCACTTGCTCCTGTCGCCCATGACCTCCGAGAAGGCGGGCATGGTGACATATTGCAGATTGCCTGACGCGTCTTCATACTGCTTGAATTCCCCTTCCTTCACGTCATACAGATAGATGATCCGGTTGGTCCTGGGGTCGCGGATGTTGGGCTCCAGGCTGTTTGCGGGGACCATATACCACTGGTATTCGTAGCCCGGATCCCTGTTCGTCTCCGCCTTGATGGCCGCGGGCATGCCCTCCAGCGCGTTGTAGCCCGGGCTGTACTTGACGCCGTAGGCGGACAGCAGGGGCTTGTCGCTGTTGCCCTTTTCGTCCAGGATGTGCCAGTCCGCTTCCGCCTCGCTGAAGTCGAAGTACATGGCCACCTCGGTCTTCGGGGGATGCATCATGCAGTAGACCGCCGTGTCGGTCGGGTCCACCAGCAGCCAGCCCCTGCTGGAGGGATCGCCCTGCACGGCCTCCCAGTTATAGGCCAGTGCGCGGGCCAGCTCCCGGATCAGGGTGCAGAAGCCGGTGACCTGTCCCTTATTGACCTTCATCTCGTAGTACGCGTTCAGGGCGGTCTCGTCGTAGGTCTCCTTGACGGCGTACAGCGTATAGCCGGGATAGCGGTCGGCCAGGCCCTGCAGGTCCATGTAGTAGAGCACGCCCTCCAGGCCGTCGAACTCCAGGGTGTCCCGCTTCGTGTAATAGGGCTTGACCTCGCTGAACGACACATCGTCGCTCAGGCCCTTGCCCCGCTGCTTGCACAGGTAGATGTCCGCCGTGCCCTTCACGGGCGTGCCCGTCCAGTGCACCTTCACCTTGCGCTCGATCTTGCGGGTGTTCAGGCCGAAGCCCGCGCCGTAGTTCAGCGCGGATTTGGTCCTGGCCGGCTCGCCCTGATACCAGGTGAACGTGAACTCGCCCCACAGCTCGGTGTCCTTCAGCGAGTTGGGCTTGGCGTAGATGTTGTTGGTGACGGGATCGTACAGGAACGCGCCCTTCGCCTTGTCCGCCGTGGTGGCGTTGGCGAAGTTCTTGCCCTTGGGCGTAAATTCCACGTGGAAGTTGCGCTCGTCCTTCTGGGTGTAGGTGACATCCATGGCCTTGAACGTGGTGGCGCCGCCCACGGCCACATTGCGGTCCATGTTGGCGCTGTCGATCTCGCCGGTGTCGATCGCCAGGAACTTGATGTCGAACAGCTCGTCCGGCACCTTGATGGACGCGCCGCCGATCACGTGGTTGTCCGTGGATTTCTGGTTCTTGTTCTTCTCCGTCCGCGCCTCGATCTCCAGGTTCAGCGCGTCGTCGTCCTCCTCGATCTCAAAGTCGAGGGCGCAGAACTCGTCGCCCAGTGACAGCAATGGCCACCTGACGTCGTAGATGTCGAAGCGCTGCTCCAGCTTTCCGTCGCCCATCTGCATCTTGAAATCGATGTCCAGGTACAGCCCGAACTGCACCAGCAGCGATCCGAACATCTCGGTGCTGGAGCCCTTGCCGCTGGTCCACTTGTAGGCGACGTAGAAGTAGCCGTAGAATTCCAGATAGATGCCGATCTCCGCCGCGACGCCCAGGGAGGCCAGCCTGGTGCTGATCAGGCCGATCATGAAGTTGAATTCAAAGCCCACGCGGATGCCCACCATGCCGAAGATGAAGAAGTCCACCTGGAAGTTGGGCGTCTCCAGGTCGCCGCAGGTCGACGTGCTCGAGGGATGGAAGATGGTAAAGGTCGCCGAAATCTGCTTGGCGTTGCCATAGGTGATGGAAATGCCCAGCATGACGTTCAGCTTGAACTTGACGACGAAGTTGATGCCCAGGCCCAGCGCCACCACGTGCAGCGGATCGGCGGGCAGGTCGATCTTGACCAGCTCCTTGTTGACCAGCGTCACGTACTTGGCGTCGCTGCCCTGGATGAAGTTGGAATACTTCTCCTCGAAGCTGCCGCCGACGGTGTTGTGCATCTCCTGGGTGCCCTCGCCGTCCTTGCCGAAGTCCTTGTTGGCGTCGGGATTGTTCTTGGTGCTCCTCTTGACCCCCGTCTTGTTGGTCGCGCCGCCCGGGATGTGGGAGATGCCCAGGCCGTCGCTGCCGAACTTGGACATCTTCGCGATGCCCTCAAGTCCCTTGCCCAGCTTTTCGGTGAATTTGAAGGCCTTGTTCTGGCTGTCGGAGGTGAATTTGTAATTGCCGTCCTTGTCCTTGGCATAGCCGCCCATCAGGCTGTCAACGCTGCCGGTATCGTCCTTTTCAGCGTCCACGGTCTGTACGGTCACGGTGATGCCCAGGCCCACGTAGATGCCCGCATGCAGGCCCACGTTGCCCTGGATATCGTAGATATAGGGGAAGATCCAGGCCTTGCGCCAGTCCAGCTCCCACTTGATCTTCAGGCCGAAGGCGACCTCCACCTCAAACAGGGCCACGATATTGATCTTGATGTCCGCGCCGTCGTTCAGCTTGATCTTGATGGTCATCTCCGCGGCCAGCTCGCCCCGCAGGCCGGTGCCGTCGAAGTGCTGCAGGCCCAAGCCCATCAGGAAGGACAGCTTGGGCGGCCATTCCACGGTCACCCTGCTGCCGCCGGCCAGCTCGCGCACCTCCTCCAGGGAGATCTCGCCGCCGTCGTCCCGCTGGAACTTGAGCTCCTTCAGGGCGTTGGAGTACTTGGAATCCGGCAGGATGGCCTCCTCCGGCTCGGTGATCAGGTCCTTGATGTATTCGGCGGAGTCCTCCAGGAAGCCGCTCTCCTCCACTTCCTTTTCGAGCTTGCGGCCAACCTCCTCCAGCTCCGCGTCCGTCAGCGGCATGGGCACGTTGTCCATGTGCGTGTACATATCGGAAGAGGACAGCAGCGTTTCCTCGCTGACGGCATCGTAGCGCAGCCGCAGGCCGTCCCCCTCGGGCTCCACGGCGGTGATGCAGCCGTAGCCCGCCAGCGCCATGCCGTCGGGCTGATCGAGGCTGCCGGTGTACACGGCCACGAAGTCGCCGGGCTCCACCACGGTGTCCGCGCCGAGGCCCAGGGCCTTGTATACCTCGCCGGAGAAATCCAGCTGGTCCGCGGTCAGCAGCAGCTCGCCGTCGTCAAAGCTGCCGTCGTCCCGCGCGGGGATGATGTCCGGCAGGAACACCACGTCGGTAAAGTCCGGGCTCTCCCAGGCGTACTGCCCGTCGCCCAGCTCGCCGGTGATCTTGAAATAGCCCACGGAGCCGTCCACGGTGCCGTCGGCGTTCAGCGCGCCGTCGTACACGGCCACGGTGACGCCCGCGGCCAGGGCCTCGTCGCCGGCGTAGGTCAATATGCCCGAATCGTCGTTTTTGGTGACGGTCATCTCTTCGCTGTCGTTCTCGGCGTCGGCCTTGAACAGGCCGCTGTCCAGGGTCACGCCCTCCACCTCGGCATAGGGCAGGAACACCACGCCGCTGTTGAGCTTCATGTTGTTGAAGTCGTCCTGGTGGACGGTGATGTTGTAATAGACGATGTACTTGCCGGTTTCCTCGCCGTCCCGGAAGAAGCGCAGGCTGGCGGTGTCCAGGATCTCCACCTGGTGCATGTCGCCGCGGCTCCACCTGCCGCCCTCGGGGCGCACGATGTAGTGGGCGGCGGGCAGGCTCTCCCAGATGTCTTCAAACAGCGACCCCAGGTCGACAGCCGCGTCCTCCCCGTCCCCGGCGAGGCTGCCTTCGGGCAGGTCCAGTGCCGCCAGCTCCTCCTGAGTGGCGATGTCCCGCAGCTGGGCGAGGGTGACGTTGTTCACATCCAGCCCCGCCGCCTTCGCGCGGTTCAGCAGGTCCGCGCTCTGCATGGCCCCGGCGCTCTCCTCCGGGGCATAGTAAGCCACCAGCTCCGCGATCACCGCTTCGGAGAGGGCGGGCGCCGGCTCCCCTTCCCCTTCGCCTTCGACGGTCAGCGCCGAGAGCGCCCCGGTCAGCGTGCCCTCCGGCGCGTCGGCCTGATCAAGGATGTCCCGGGTCCGGGCGCGCAGGTCCTCGTCGGGGATCAGCGCGACCAGGTCCGGCTCGATCCGGGTCAGTGTGAACGCCTCCGCGCCCTCTACGCTGTCGAGGTTCGTCACCTTCAACCGCTCGCGCAGCTGATCCTCGGACAGGCCGTGGGCCACGACCTCGATGGGAAAGTCCGGCGCCACCTCCTGGTTGGAGATGTAGTTGATCCGGAACTCATCGTCATAATTCTGGATCGGCGCAAAGGAGGGATACAGCGTCAGGTTCCGCGTCACGGCGTCCCCGCCGTCGGCGGGCTGGGTCAGCGCGGCGTCGTAGTACCAGCCGGCAAAGCTGTAGTTCTCCCGCGTGGGCTCGGCCAGGGCGTAGAGCAGCGTGTCCGCCGGCAGCAGCACCGGCTCCGGCAGCGCGATCTCCGCCGCCTCCTCGTCCGAGAGGCCGTCCGGCAGCGCAAAGGCCACCTCATAATAGGTGGTGTCGACGTTCAGGGCCTCCTCGAGGCTTTCTCCCCCGCCGGTGAGCTCCTCCGCCAGCGCGCTCATGGGCAGCATGGTCGCCAGCAGCGCCAGCGTCAACAGCAGCGCCAGGCTTCTCAATCGCAGCTTCTTCATGGTGTTATCCTCCCCGTCACGGTCATCCGTATCACTTCATCAGGCCCAGCGCCGCGTCCACGGGCGCGGCCAGGTTCAAATTCTGTCCCTTTTCATAGGTGCCGGTGACGACGCCGACCACCTCTCCGGCTTCGTTGAACACGGGCCCGCCGCTGCTGCCGCCGGAGACCGGCGCGGTGAACAGCAGCCAGTCGGCCTCATCCGTGTTCCACCGGCCGCACAGCGCGCCCTTGCTCACCAGGTTCGTCAGGCCGAACTGGCTGGATATCACCAGCACGTCCGCCCCGCGCCGGGGCGCTTCCCCGGCGGCGGCCAGCGGCGTGAGCTCCGCGTCCTCCGGCAGCGGGCAGATGGCCACATCGGCATCCCGGTCCGCGTCCAGCGCCCTGTCGATCTGAAAGGACGTGCCGTCGTCCCGCCAGGCCGTCATGCTTGCCATGTTTTCGATCACGTGGGCCGCGGTCACCAGCACCGCCGGGTCGCCCAGCGCGAAGCCGCTGCCCGTGCCCAGGCGCTCGCCCCGCGCGTCGAAGACCTCCAGCCGCACCACGCTCTGGGCCAGCCGGTCCACATCCGGGGCCGCCTCCGCCCGGGCAACAGGCGAAAGGCCGATCAGCGCCAGCGCCGACAAGAGCAGCGAAAGCCCCCGGAGCGCCCTCACGGCTTGTCCTCCCCGGAGCGATTCGCCTGCTTCCGCTTCGCGGCGGCCAGCGCCACGACGACCCCCAGCGCGAAGGCCAGCAGCGCCACGATCACATAGCCGCCCGCCTCCGGGCCCAGTATGGTGGCCCCCAGCACGGAGCCCTTCATCGGCTTCACGCTGCCGGACACGCCCGGAGCCACAAGCAGCGCCGCCATCAGCCCCGCGCCCAACAGCGCGGCCAGCGCCGAAAGCCTGCGCGCCGCGCGCCGGGCTCGCCAGGCATCCCTGCGCCGCAGTATCACCCGCATCTGTTCCTCCACGCCGCGCATGACATCGCCCCCTTCCAAAAAATCACTCTCACCTCCCAAAATGCGCTTTCTGGCATTTTTAGGCAGATGAGAGCCGTGATTTAATATATTATTAACAAAAGAGACGCCCATCGCGGCGTCTCCTCATCCTTTTCTATTGTCTGCTCCCAGGGGAAGGCCTTTGGCGGGCGGCGCATCGCCGCCCCTGCAATTCCTATTCCCTGCTCCCAACAACCCGCCTGAACGCATAGAGCAGCATCCCCGCGGTCAGCAGCGGCAGCGCGTAGCCGATCGCCGTGGTCGCCCCGGGCCGGGACACCAGCAGATTGTACATGCCGTGAAACAGCATGCTCAGCGAAAGCGCGCCCACGGCGCTGGCCAGCCGCAGCGCCTTCAGGCGGCGGGCGATCACCAGGCCCAGGGTCATGGCGAACACGCTGACGATGTGCATCACGCCCACCGCCAGCCCGCGCACCAGCAAAAAGCCGAGGCTTTCGGCGCCGGAGGCGATCATCGAGCACACGTTTTCAAACGACGCGAAGCCCGCGCCCACGCCGATGGCGGCGTAGAGCAGCCGGCCGTCGCCGGGCTCGAGCATCAGGAAATAGAACAGCAGCGGCAGAAACTTCATGCCCTCCTCCACCACCGGGGAGATGAACACCGCCGTATCCTCCACGCCCAGCCCGGAGGCCGCGTCGATGAAGCCGCTGACGTAGGCCCCCAGCAGGCAGGCCGCCATGCCCAGCAAAAAGAAGCCCACGAACCGGCGCGCGCCGCCCCTCAGAAAGAACAGCGTCAGCAGCAGCGGCATCGCCATGCAGACCAGCACGTTCTCCGAAAAGATCATTCGGTCACCGCCCTTCGGGCCGCCAGGTACAACAGCGGCAGGCACAGGGTCTCGCCGAGCACGAACAGGGCGTACCAGCCCCCGGCGCTCATGTATTTTGCGGTGAGTATCCAGCCCAGCAGCGCATATGCCAGGCACAGCGCCGGGACGGACCCGCCGCGCCACGCTGACCGCAGCTTGAACGCCCAATACGCGCACCCCGCCACCATCAACAGCGAGCAGCCCAGATCCAGCGCCTTCGCCGCCTCCGGCAGGAGAAAGGTCAGCCCCTCGCCCAGCGCCAGCAGCGCGCAGCCCGCGGCCACGGCGATCCCCTCGCCACGGCGCAGCAGGCCCTCGGCGTCCAGCGCGACCGCGAGCTGTGTCAGGAAGCACCCGTAGGTCGCGCCGATGATCAGGTCGTCCGCCCACTCGCCGGACCAGCCGACCCACAGCGCCACGTTGCAGGCGGCAAAGATCAGCGCCCCGATCACCGGCCCGCGGGCCGGGCCGTTTCCCCGACGCAGCGAGGCCAGCATGGCCGCCTCCAGCAGGAATACCGCCGCCTCGCCGATCTCGTTGGCGGCAAAGGGCATGCGGGCGTCCGGGCGCATGATATCGTAGATCACCCAATAAAGGTCAGTCAGCAGCCAAAGCGAGAATATGAAGGCCAGGAACACCGCGGCCAGGGCCCGCCCGCTCTCGCGGACCAGTCGCGCCGACAGCGCCAGCAGCGCCGAAAGCACCCCGATCTGGAAAAGCGCCGGAGCCAGCGTCAACAGCTCCGCGGACATCAGCGCTCACGCTCCCCGTACTGCCGGGCCCTGCGGCGCAGGATCTCCCCCATTTGCTCGTCAATACTGCGCATCGCGCATCCCCATCCCTTCCAGCGCCCTTTTCAGCGCGGCCTTGCCCCGCTTCAGGGTATCGTACAGCTGCGGCTTGCGCAGCCCCATCGCCGCGGCGATCTCGTCATGATTCAGGCCCTCCAGGTACAGAAGCGTCAGCGCCTGGCGGTACTCGCTCTTCAGCGCCTCCAGCGCCCGGTAGAGCATCCGGTTCCGTTCGTCCTTCAGCAGGCTGACCTCCGGCAGGTCATCCCCGGCGGGGATCCCCTCGTGCAGCGGCGCGGTCTTCACCCGGCCCCGGCGAATCTGCATTCGCGCGTTGTTGCGCCCGATGGCGTACAGCCAGCTCTTGAAGCTGCCGGGCCGCCGGGGGTCGAAGCGCGGCTTGTCCACGGCCAGCCGGGCAAAGGTATCCATCAGCAGCTCCTCCGCGTCCTCCGGGCTGCCCACATAGCCGAGCAGGAACAAAAACAGACCCTCCCTGTGGCGTACCAGCAGGGCCTCCAGATCCGCGGCGTCCTCCCAGGCCACATAGCGGCCGTACAGGAGCTCGTCCGGCTCGCGCATGCTCCATCACTTCCCGGATATGGCTGTACATCCATTATAGCCCATATCCCCTGCTTTGCGCAAGCGCAACCTTCTGTTTCCCCCGCGTTCATACCGGTATTTCACCCCTCCAGCGCCATCATCCGCGCCTTGCGGTTCACCGCCGCCAGGAATTCCCGGGCGGAGAGCAGCCCGGCGTCGTACTGCTTAAGCAGCTGCCACGCCTCGCCGGAGGTATCCTTGCGGAACCAGTCGGCCACGGCGGGCCGCGCGATGTCGCCCTGCGCCCGGAACCGCTTCAGCTGCTCCGGCGAGATCAGCCACCTGCCCCGCGCCTCGTACTCCTCCAGAGCTCCCTCCATGTAGCGCATATCGTTCTCCAGCGCCTGCCGATCCTCGGGCGCGGCGGCGTCGATCATCTCCTGCTGCCGCCCGATCTCCTGCCGGTAGAGGTCCAGCTTCTGTTCCCAGTCCGGCTCGGTCACCGGCTCGGTCAGGTCGGGCCGCAGCACGTATGCCACCCGCGGGTCCAGCGCGTCCAGCATCGCCTCCACCAGGGCCGCGGCGGCCTCCGGGTGGGCGCTGTAGGGGTTGACGAAGGCGGCGTACATGTCAAAGGGCATCGTGGCGGACAGAGCGTCGCCGAAGCCCAGCGGCACGGGCACGGCGTCCGAATCCCCGCCGTCAAAGCCGTACGGCGCGTCCAGCGCCAGCAGACAATTCCCGCTCCAGCTGTACCAGTCGTCCTCCTCCCCACTGTCCTCCGGCACGCCGAAGGCGGTGAAGTCCATGTCGTCCAGCTTCTCCAGCACCGCCACCAGCCGCATATCCTCGTAGTCCGGCGCGACGCCCGCCGCGTCGCAGCTGTTCACCCAGTCCCGCAGCGCCTGATCCCTCAGCCAGCCGCGCAGGGCCCGGTCGGTCATATCGTCGAAGGTGAAACCCACGCCCTCCGGCAGACGGTCCAGCCGGGGCAGTATCTCCCCCTCCAGGAAGTCCAGGAAGCCGGACCAGTCGCCGGGCACGTCCGACAGCCCCAGCCCCAGCGCCTCCAGCGCCGGTTCGCTGAAGCCGACGCCCCGCCCGATGACGAACACCGGCAGGGCGCACACGCGGCCGTCCGAGCCGGTCCAATCCCGGAAGCCGGGCGTCATCCCCTCGTAGAACGCCTGCAGCGCCCCGCTGCCGTCCAGCGGCAGCATGTAGCCCCGCTTCAGCAGCGCCTCGAAGGTCCCGGCCTCCAGGCTCCCCAGCACGTACACGTCCACCGCCTGCGAGCGGGTGAGCATGGCGTCCAGCACCGCGGCGTCCCCGCCCCGCTCCGTGACCGTGCGCAGGGGCACCTCCGAGTGCTCCGCCGCGAAGCGCGCCAGCACGCCGTCCATCCAGTCGCTGGTGTAATCGCTGCGCACCGCCAGCACGGCGGATTCATCCAGCGGCCGCGCAGTGTCCGCCACCAGCACAGTGCGGTCGCTCAACAGCGCGGCGTACCATCGGCCGCCGTCCAGCAGCGCGGCCCGGGACACGCTCAGCGGCACGGCGGCGACGGGCGCGCCGGCCTCCCCGGTCGCCGGGTCCACCGGGCACACCCTGCCGTCGATAGTGGCGAACACCGCGCCGGTACGCGGATCGACGGCCACGCCCCACGACCCTTCCGGCAGCGCGCACAGCGGCGTCCGCGTACCGTCCGGGGCGACGCGCCACAGCGTCAGGCGGTTCGCCTCCTCGTCCCGCGCCTGCAGGACCGGGCCGTCCCCTCCCGGGAACAGGCGGCAGTCCCACACCGACAGCCGCTCCCCGTGCCGCTGCCGGGGGTCGTCGGTGTCCACCGTCAAAAGCAGCGCGCCGACGTCGTCCTCGGCCAGCATATAGAGCACGCCGTCCGCCCCGCACGCCGCCGAAAGGTACAGGCCGCTGTCCCGAAGCGCCTGCGGCACGTCGATGGAAACCACATTTTGCGCCTCGACGGCCCCGCGTTCGGTCAGCTTGAGGTCGCAGAGCTGCACGGCAATCACCGCGCCGTCCCCGTCGCGGTCCAGCCGCGCGCCGTGAAGCCCCTCCCCGTCGGCGAACAGCGACAGCCCGTCGAAGGCCTCGCGCCACAGGCCCTCCCCGGACGCGGGCAGGCTGACCCCGTCCTCCCAGGCGGTCAGGCCCTCCTCGCCGGGCCGCCAGGTGTACAGGCCGTGGCCCTTCAGGTAGAGCGTTTCGCCGTCCGAGAAGATATCCTCCACCCAGCCGTCCCCCTCCGGCCTCAGCAGCTTGCCCTCCGCCCGCGCCGCGAACAGGCAGGCGCAGAGCAGCGCCAGCAGTATGATCCTGCGCTTCATCGATGATCCTCCTTCGTTCTATCGCACGATCCGTCGGACCCCGCCGACGAGCTTCAGCAGCGTCTCCCGCTCGGGCGGACGCTCCCCGCCCTCCAGGATCAGCAGGAAGTAGCGGTCCTCGGTGCTCCACACGGCGCTCAGCTCGTCATCCAGGTCGACGATCATGACCTCCCGCCCGTTGACGAGGACGGTGTCGATCCGCGCGCCCTCGGTGTTGACGTTGGCCTCGGTATGCTCGTCCATCTCGGTGAAAAACAGGTGCTCCCCCCGCGCGCCGTCGTATTCCACGATGTCGGCCTCCGGAATGACGTTGGTGAGGACATAGCCCTCCGGAATCCAGGACATGTACCATTCCCCGGCGTACCCGGCGGGCACGTCGAAGGCCGCTTCCTCCACGAGGCTGAGGCCGGTGTACTCGGGGGTGGGCTCCATAAGCAGCTTCAACACCCGGCTGCGCACGGCGGGGCTGGCGGCGACGGCGATGGGCATGGCGACGGCTAGCGCCAGCACCAGGCACGCCGCGGCCCGCGCGCCCCATCGCAGCCGCATGCGAAGCTGTTCCCGCCGCGCCTTGCGCAGCTTCGCCGCCCGCTTCCGCGAGAAGGCCTCCCATGTCCGTCGGCAGAGCGCCTCGTCGACCTCCGCCTCCCCGCCGTCGTCCCCTTCGGCAAGGGCCAGCTCCAATAGGCACTCCAGGTGCCTGTCCCTCAAGGCTTCCATGCTCATTCCCGTTCCTCCTCCTTCCCGTCCGCGTAGATCATGGCCTTCAGATGCTTCTTCGCCTCCGCGAGGTATTTTCGGGCGGTGCTCTCGGCGACGCCGAGCCGTTCGGCCAGGGCCGCGCCCTTCAGCCCGTCGCCGTACCGCAGCCGCACCGCCTGGCGCTCCGCCTCCGGCAGGCGCGCCACCGCCGCGCGCAGCAGCGCCAGCTCCTCCCGAAGCTCGATGCCCTGCCACGGGCCCTCGCCCTCCGAGGGCAGGTCATCCGTCGGCAGCGCGGCCTCCCGGCCCGCCCGGCGCAGCTGCTGGATCGCCCGGCTGCGCACGGTCTGGCGGATATACGCCCTCAGCTGCGCCTCGGAGAGCCCGCGGAGCGTATCAACGTGCTCCATCAGCCGCAGGCAGGCGTCGGACACGATGTCCTCCAGGGCACCCTGCTCCGAAGCGTAGCCCCGCGCGATGAAAAACATATAGCGATGATACTGCCGCCACAGTTGATTCATAAAGGCGCGCTCCTCATCGTCCGGCAGCGCGGCCATCGCGGCAAATTGACAAAGCATAGGCATTTCCTTTCGGTGGAATCAATGATAGGCTCCACCAATAGGACGCGCGGGCGGCGCAAACCGATATGACGCGCGCGAGATTTAACAATCCCGGGGAGAAGCGAACGCGCCGCCGCGCTTGCTTTCCCTGGGCCGGATTGACTATAATGGATAGCGGATAGATTTTCACATTCCGAAATGAGGGCGTTGCCATGAAACAGACGAACCGGGGTTTTCGCCGCCTGATCGCGGCGGCGTTCTGGGTGGCGGTGTGGCAGCTGGTCGCCATGACGGTCAACCTGCCGGTGCTGCTGGCCTCCCCGGTGGAGACCGTGGTCCGCTGGACCCAGCTGATTCCCACCGCCGACTTCTGGCGCTCGGTGCTGTTCACGCTGGGGCACATCGCGGCGGGCTACGCGCTGGCCGCGTCGGCGGGCATGCTGCTGGCGGTGCTGGCCAGCCGCTTTGCGCCGGTGGCGGACCTGCTGTCGCCGCTGATGTCGGTGCTGCGCTCGGTGCCGGTGGCGTCGTTCGTGATCGCGGCGCTGATCTGGGTGCCCTCCCGGCGGCTGAGCCTGCTGATCGTGGCGGTGATCGTGCTGCCGGTGGTGTACGCCGGCACGCTGGACGGCATCCGCCAGATCGACCCGAAGCTTTCGGAGATGGCCCGGGTGTTTAGCATGACCCGCTGGAACCGCTTCCGCCACATCGCGCTGCCCGCCGCGCTGCCCAGCACGGGCGCGGCGCTGTCCACCGCCATGGGCCTGGCCTGGAAGTCCGGCGTGGCCGCCGAGGTCATCGGCATCCCCACCGGCTCCATCGGCGAAAAGCTGTACAAGGCCAAGGTATACCTGGCCACCCCCGACCTGTTCGCCTGGACCCTGACCGTCGTGCTGATCAGCGCCGCGTGCACGCGGATGGTCAGGTGGGGGCTGGGGAGAATGAGGAATTAGGAATGGGGAATGAGGAATTAAAGTGAGTGGGGGTGCCGCGTCGACACGCGGCGGAAGCGCGTTTCCCCGTTCCGGCAGGCCTCCGACGCATCCATTCTCCTGCCATGTCATTGCGAGGAGCGAAGCGATGTGGCAATCCGTTTCCTGTTCAATCAAAACAAATTCCACAAGGAATTTGAACATCCATTCCTCATTCCTAATTCCTAATTCTTCATTCCCAAGAATCCGGAGGTTCTCATGTCAATAAACTGCATCGGCCTGACCAAGGCCTACGGCGACAACCTGGTGCTTGACGGCTTTACCCACGCCTTCCCCGAGGGGCGGGTCAGCTGCGTGCTGGGCAGATCGGGCTGCGGCAAGACCACGCTGCTTCGGCTGATCGCGGGGCTGGAGGCGCCGGACGCCGGACGGGTGGAGGGCCTCCCCGGGGAGGGCCTGTCGATGGTGTTCCAGGAGGACCGGCTGCCGCCCCAGCTGAGCGCGGCGGGCTGCCTGCGCTGCGTGATGAAGAAGACGCCTGACCGGGAGGCGCGCATCGCCAAGGCGCTCTTTCCGCTGGGCATCGACCCGGCCTCGGACCAGCCCGTCCGGGAGTACAGCGGCGGCATGCGGCGGCGGGTGGCCCTGGCCCGGGCGCTGGTCGTGCCCGCCCCGCTGGTGCTGCTGGACGAGCCCTTCAAGGGGCTGGACGCGGACACCCGCGCCGCCGCCGTCGCCCTCGCCCGCGACATGCTGGCGGGCCGCACCGCCCTGCTGGTCACCCATGACGAGACGGACGTGGCGGCCTTCGGCGCCGAAGTCCTGCGGCTGGGCTGACCCCCACAATACAGCGAAGGGAGGGCCCTTTTTCAGCGCTTTAGGCTGAAAAAGGGCCCTCCCTTCGACTGCATTTACTGTCTACTTTGATTCAATCGCCATTTCATAAACGTCTACTTCCTGTATCTGTCGTCTACTTTTATGCCCGTATGCCCGTTTACATCACATTTCGCGCCAATTTTGCTCACTCCGGGCATCCGGGAGGGGCGATCCCCTCCCTGTTAGTCCCCTTAAACCCATTCGATGGCGACCCGCCTTGCGCTCTATCTTAACGCATCATTTGAAGCCTATTCCTCTGTTTTGGTCCAGACAGCCTGATTATGTTCCTACTTGGACTGACCAAACCCATATCACGACAAACCTGTGATGGCGACATCACAATCCCGCCATAAAGGCCCTTCGCAGGATCAACAGGTCTATTTTTACGCAAATCACCGGCTTTTTGGCGTCTACTTTGCCAAATGCGCCTGATGTAAAGTCAATTTTCCAGCAATTCCCGTCATTTTTCGTCAATCTGTGTGTCTACGCACCCTCCCCGGGTCCCGGGGGCCTCCCCACCCCCCGCGTTCCGGAAGCCCCACACAAAAAGCGCCCTTCCCGTTGGGAAAGGCGCGTCGCAGCCAGGAACCGGATCACCCCGTCGGCCCCTTCAGAGCCCCCTTACAATGACGGGTACAATCACGCCGACCCCTGTCCACCGTCCATCGTCCGCCGTCCACTGTCCACCGTCCGCCGTCCGCCGTCCACTCCCTACTCCATCCTCGTCTCCATCACCCGCTTCACCTCGTCCTGGGCGTGCAGGAAGGCGTCGACGACCTTGGGATCGAAGTGGCTGCCGGAGCCATCCCGGATGATCGATATGGCCTTCTCAAAGGGGAAGCCGTCCTTATAGCTGCGCTTGGAAACCAGCGCGTCGAACACGTCGGCCACGGCCATGATCCGGGCGGACAGCGGGATCTCCTCGCCCTTCAGGCCGCAGGGATAGCCCGTGCCGTTCCACTTCTCATGGTGGAACTGGGCCAGGTTCCTCGCCTCCTTCAGATAGCCGGAATTCTCCTCGGACACCATGTCCATCGCCCGGCTGATGACCTCGGCGCCGGCGGTGGTATGCTTCTTCATCTGATCGAATTCCTCTACCGTCAGCTTGCCGGGCTTGTTCAAAATCGCATCGGAAACCTGGATCTTGCCAACGTCGTGCAGCGGGGCGGAGTTGACCACGTCCTCCATGAACGCGGGGGTCAGCTGGTCCGTATACACGCCCTCCCTCTTCAGCTGGCGGAGGATGATATCGGCATAGGCGGCGGTTTTGCGCACGTGGTCGCCGGTGCACTTGTCGCGGCTCTCCACCATGTCGGCCAGCACCAGGATCAGGCCGTTTTGCAGCTTGTTGATGATCTCGTTCTGGTGCTCCACGTTCTCAATGGTGCCCACCATGTCCTCGGTGGTCTTGACCACCGAATGGTACAGGTTCTCGATCTCATCGCCGGTGTGGATGTCCAGCCGGCGGATGCTGTCCACCGTCTCGGCGCGGGCGGCCTCGCTGTTGTAGGCGGCCTTGTCGGTGGCGATGTCCATGGTGTTGATGGGCAGTATGATGTTGTACTCCGCCAGCCAGATGCCCGCGGTCAGGATCAGCAGGAAGAACCCGAAGAACAGCGAGATCACCCGGGTCAGGAACTGATAGCCGTTGATGGTGATGTGGTTCATGTTGATGTCCACGCCCACGTAGCAGCGGCAGACGCCCTGCCGGTCATACACCGGCTTGTACACCGTCAGCAGCCAGCCGAAGCGCCCCCTGGATTCCAGCGGCGGGATCTCCTTGCCCGCCAGCAGGCTGGGCAGGTACTTCTCGAACTCCCTCTCGAATTCGATGATCTCGCCCGGCTCCGAGCCGGGGGTGTCCGGCGTGTCGGCGTCAAACACCACGTGGCAGCCGTCCTCCATGATCTTATAGGCGTACACATAGTTGATGTTCTCGGAGCTGTTCGCCAGGTCGTTGAAGCGCTTGTCGATGCGGTCATAGTCGGGCGCGGCCTCGCCCAGACGGATGAAATCATCCACCTTCGACGGGTCGATGGCGGCCGAGGCCACGTTGGCCACGCCGTAGGCCAGGGCGGTCTGCTCCTCCTTGGCGGCGGTTTGGAAATGGATAAAGCTGATCACCGTCACCACCCCGGCGATGACCAGCATGGCCGCCGCCACCAGGAAGATGATCTTCGAGCGCAGCGAGATCCTGCGGGCGCGCTTGCGCTCCGCCGCCTCCATGCGCCGGCGGGACAGGGGCGCCTGCTGCCACCCGGCGAAGTACAGCTTTTCCTTCAGCGTCGCGGGCAGCAGCACAATTGCCATGGCCACCACGGCCACCGTGATGGCCTTGTCCGCCAGGTCGATCAGCATGTCCGCCGAGAACTGGGACCAAAACTGGCTGAGCCTGCCCGTCTCGTAGATTCGGTGGGCCAGCGACGCGGAGACGCCCGCGCCGAAGTCGAAGCCGTACAGCAGCCACGTGAGCACCGATCCCAGCCCGCCGCCGATCAGCGCGAAGGTCAGCGCCACCACGAGCAGCTTCCAGGGCTTCCTGTAGAACCCGTGGTCGGCATACCACGCCGAGCAGATGGCGATCAGCACCGTCAGCGAGCCGTAATAGGCGGTCTCATAGTCGCCGATGCCGTTGATCATATTGGTAAAGAACCCGACCACGATGCCGGGGATATAGCCGCCCAGCGCCGCCACCAGGGCGCTGCCGATGTTGTCCAGATACAGCGGCAGGTTCAGCGCGCGGGCCAGCCGCACGCCCAGTATGTTGATCAGCAGTCCTGCCAGGCACAGCAGCACGATGATTAAGCCTCGCTTCTGCCGCTTCGGCGCCGGAGCCTGGATCGCGTTGTTCATAGATATATCCTCCCGCGGGGCCGCGCCCCGCCTGATCGTATTCTGTCGCCGCCATCCCTCGCGGGATAATCCACCGTTTTTATTATCTCAGATAAAGACGATTTTGTAAAGCAAAAAAGGCATGAATTCATAACTTGAGGACAAAAGTGTGACCTTTGATCCATGAGAACACTTCACGCGCGGCGCATGACGCTGGAGCCCGGAGGACTTCGACCATCATTCTCCATCTTCCCTTCACCCCGTCCCGGGCAACAAAAAACCGCCCCTTTCGGGGCGGCTTCACGTGGCATTCGGTCAGTCAGACACGTAGGGCATCAGGGCGATCGTGCGAGCGCGCTTGATGGCGGTGGAGAGCTGACGCTGATGCTTCGCGCAGGTGCCGGTCATGCGGCGGGGCAGGATCTTGCCGCGCTCGCTGGTGAAGCGGCGGAGCCGGGCGACATCCTTGTAATCGATGTGCTGGATCTTATCCACGCAGAATGCACAGACCTTCCGGCGCGGCTTGCGGCCGCGGGGACGGCGAATGCGTTCGCCTCTGTCTTCAGACATGTTGTTTTTCCTCCTTTTGGATGATAGGGCATGCTCGGCGGCATCCCCAAAGAAGAACTTGCCGTGATCGGGTCACGGGCCGGGGAGGTCACCGGCGAACGAATCAGAAAGGCAATTCGTCGTCGTCGACCTCGGTGAAGTCGTTGCTTGCGGGTCTCGCGGACGGGGCGGCGGGCGGCGGGGTGGGGCCGTTGTCCATGGGACGCGGCTGGCCGTCATCACGGCCACCCAGGGCCTCCACGCTGTCGGCAATGATCTCCGTCACATAGCGCTTGGAACCGTCCTGCGCATCATAGGAGCGGTTCTGGATGCTGCCTTCCACGGCAACCTTGCGCCCCTTGGTGAGGTAGCGGTTGCAGAAGTCGGCGGTCTGGCGCCAGGCAATGATCGTGAAAAAATCCGCCTCGCGCACGCCCTGCGCGTTGGCAAAGCGGCGCTGCACGGCAATGCGGAACGTCGATTGGGAGATTCCGCTCTGCGTAGTGCGGGCTTCGGGATCGTTTGCGAGATTGCCGATCAGGATGACCTTATTCATACTTCACACCATCCTTTGTTCGGGGTCGTTATTCGGCCTCCGACTCAGGCTTTTCGTCGTCGACCACTTCGGCGACGGGCGCCTCGGCCACGGGAGCCTCGGCAGCGGGCGCTTCTTCGGTCGCGGCAGCGGCGGGCGCCTCGGCGGCGTCGGCAGCGGGCGCGGCGGCCTCGCGGGGCGCGTAGGGCTTCAGCGGCTCGCGCTTGGCGGGCAGCTCGCCCTCGTAGCGGACGGTCAGGTAGCGCAGGATGCTGTCGTTGATCTGCATGTTGCGCTCCAGCTCGCGGGGCAGCTCGGCGGGGGCCTTGATGTACATCAGCACATAGTAGCCCTCGGTCTTGTACTGGATAGCATAGGCCAGGCGGCGCTTGCCCCACTCGTCCACGCGATCCACTTCACCGCCGTTCTTCTTCACCAGGTCGGAAAAACGGTTGATCAGCTCGGTCCTCGCGCTGTCCTCCAACGCGGGATCAATGACGTACATGACTTCATACTGGTTCATATTCATTTTCACCTCCTTATGGACTTCGGCCACGGCCGGTTAACCGTGGCAAGGATGCGCCACAGATCATTATACATGAAAAATGCCCCCTCGGCAAGGGAACATTGTGAAAAATTTTGGGTAAATGAAGGGCCGCCCGATCCGGACGGCCCCGACACGGCTGCGCGGATTATTCGCCGAAGCGCGTCAGGCCCACGTTGTAAACGAAGGTCTGGCCGGTCTTCAGCGGCATTGAATAAAATGTGGCCGTCCGCCGTGTCAATCACGAAAAGCGGCCCCCGCCCGCATGGGGCGAGGGCCGGATCGCGGCCTTGCAGGTTTACTCCTTTTCCTCCAGGGTCACCTGCACGTCGAAGGTGGTGTAGCCGCCGCCCACGGTCAGGGTGCCGTTGGCGTAGCTGTTGCCGTTGCCGTTGCTGTTGCCGTTGCTGTTGCCGTTGCCATAGTAATCGCCGTAGCCGTAGCCGCCGAAGGGGAAGCCGAAGCCGAAGCCGAAGGGGCTGCTGTAGTAGCTGTCATAGCCGCTGTTGGGGTTCATCATCTGGGTATTGTTGTAGCGCACGATGGTCAGCGTCACGGTGTCGCCGGGCTTGAAGGTATCCAGCAGGGTGGTCAGCTCGCGGCTGGAGGTCACGCGGTTGCCGTTCACGGCGGTGATGAAGTCATACTGCTTCAGGCCGGCCTGCTCGGCGGGGCTGCCCTCGTTGATGCCGTAGATGCACACGCTGGCGGGAGCATAGTCGTTCATGGGCTCGTCCGGGCCCTCCTGGTCACGCACGGTCACGCCGATCTGCGGGCGGATGACCTTGCCGTTTTCGATCAGCTGCTGGGCGATCGGGTAGGCCGTCTCGACCGGGATGGCGAAGCCCAGGCCCTCATAGCTGCCGGAAGAAAAGTAGCTGCCGCCATACTTCAGCGTGTTGATGCCGATCAGGTTGCCCTGGTAATCGAACAGGCCGCCGCCGGAGTTGCCGCTGGAGATGGGCGCGTCGTGCTGGATATAGTTGACGTTGCGGCTGGTGTTGTTGCTGGACACGCTGCTGCGCTCCAGGGCGGAGATGATGCCGCGGGTCACGGTGTTGGCCAGGATCTCGCCGCCGGGGTTGCCGATGGCGATCACGGTGCTGCCCACGGGCAGACTCTCAGAGGCGCCGATGGTCACGGGCACCAGCTTGTCCGCCTGATCCTCCACCTTCAGCACGGCCAGGTCCATCGCGGAATCCGCGCCGACCAGCGTGGCGTTCACCTTGTCGCCGTCGGGCATCAGGATCTGGAAGGCGGTACCGTCCTCGATCACGTGGTTGTTGGTCAGCACGTAGCCGCCCTCGGCGATCACCACGCCGCTGCCCTGGGCCACGGGGCTGTTCTGCACGCCGCCGCTGCGGCTCCAGGTTTCGGTGTTGGTGATGATGCCCACCACCGAGTTGGCGTTCTTCTGGGCCACGTAGATGGCCGGGCTGTCATCCGTCACCGGCGCGGAGACCTCGGGCTGGGTCGCCTCGGCTGAGGCCGCCCGGTTGGACAGGCTGCCCAGGGCGAACATGCCGCCCAGCGCCAGCGCGCACACCAGCATCAGGGACACAAACAACATCGCGCCGCCGCGATTGCCGCGACGATTGCGCCGAACATTCCTGGTCTTCATAATCTATCTTCTCCTCTCACAAGATCATTTGCTATTATTTGCAGCCGGCCGGGCTTTCTTTCCCAACCGCCGGGATTATTATATGATCAGGCAAGATCAAAGTCAATAAACAAACATCACATGATTTGTGAACGAATTTAAAACGATGAAGGGGGCGGCCTTTGCC
>JBGUQG010000260.1:0-14240 GCA_045130815.1 Christensenellales bacterium | reverse complement strand
CGCGCAGCACGGCCTGGCCGTCAAACTGCTTTTTCAAATGCTCGATCTTCAGCATGCCCCGTCACCTCCCGGCCTCGAGCCTGCGTTCGCAGAAGTGCTGCACCCAGGTCAAAAAGGTGCAGAACAGCAGGTACAGCAGCGCCACCTCGCAGTACATGGCGAACACGTCGTAGGTACGGGCCGCGATCACCTGGGCGGCGCGGAACATCTCCACCACGGTGATGTTGGCTGCCAGCGAGGTGTCCTTCACCAGGCCGATCAGCGTGTTGAACAGCGGGGGGAAGGCCGTGCGCATCGCCTGGGGCAGCACCACGCGCATCATGATCTGCATGTAGTTCATGCCCACCATGTAGCCCGCCTCGAACTGGCCCACGGGCACCGATTCGATGGCGGCGCGCACCGTCTCCGCGGCATAGGCGCCGGTGTTCAGCGAGAACACCACGATGGCGGAGGGGATGGCGTCCAGTATCACGCCCAGGCCCGGCAACCCGTAGAACACGATGAACAGCTGCACGATCATCGGCGTGCCCCGGAACACCCAGATGTAGAACCGCGCGATCCGGCGCAGCACCGGCACCTTCGCCACCTGTACGAAGGCGGTGATCATCGCCAGCGCCAGCCCCAGCGTGAACGAGGCCAGCGTCAGCGGTATGGTGACGGTGATCCCCTTGGCCAGCAGCGGCCACAGGGAATCCCACAGCAGCTTCAATACCCGTTCGTTGAACATGCTTCAATCCATTCCGTTTCTTTGAATGTATGAAGGCCGCCCTGCGATGCCGCAGGGCGGCCTTCGACCGTCGGCGGTTATTCCTGGGTGTAGTCGAAGCCGAAGAAGCGCACGGACAGCTCGGACAGCGTGCCGTCCTCGCGCAGCGCGGCGATGGCCTCGTTCACGGCGGCCAGGAACTTTTCGTTGCCCTTGCGCACCGGCACCACGGAGGAGGAGGCGTCTTCGGTGTAGAAGGCGATCTTCACGTTGGCCTCGGGGTGTTGGGCCATATAGTCGTTGAAGGCGGTCTCGGCGTTCAGCGTCACGTCGGCGCGGCCGGTGGTGATCAGCTGGTAGGTCTGGTAGTCGTCGGTCACGGGCACGATCTCCATGCCGTAGTTGCGGGCGCGCTCGCCCCACAGGCTGGTCTCGTTCTGGGCGGCCTTCTTGCCGGCCAGGTCCTCGGCGGAGGTGATCTCCTCGTTGTCGCCGGCCACCAGCGCCGCGCCGTGGATGTAGGTGTAGGGCGCGGAGAAGTCGTACTTCTGGGCGCGCTCCTCGGTGGGCTCCAGCTCCTCAATCAGCGTGTCGATGGTGCCGAACTCCAACGCGGTCATCAGCGAGGACCATTCGGCCACGTAGGGCTCGTACTCCACGCCCAGCTTCCGGGCGATGGCGCGGCCTACCTCCACGTCGAAGCCGGTCAGGTTGTGATCATCATCATAGTAGCTGTTGGGCGGGTAAGTACCTTCACTGCCCACCACCAGCTTGCCCGCGGCCAAAACCTTGTCCAGCAGGTCCTGCTCCTCGGCAACGGCGGTCAGCAGTCCGGCGCACGCAAGCGCCAGCGTCAGCGCGATCGCAATGATCTTCTTCATAAGGGTGTACCTCCCCGGGGCCGGATTTTCTTGGCGTCGCCCCTTGCATAATTTTTATCATTGTACAAGCCGCCAGTCTATCAACTTTGTGTAAAATATCATATGATTTTGGTCGGAATTTATCGGACGGGGCAAACCGCGCGAATGACGCCCGCCCGTCATTGCGCCTTGACATGTTCTTAATGATTTATCTATAATGGACATGCTCTTCAAAAATGCCCGGGAAGGGATGCTATAATGGGTATACCATGGAATAACCGGACTTACGCGCCGGATGCTTACGAGAGAAGGGAAACACCGACATGTCCCGATTGAAAAAGCTGACCCGGATTTCCAGGGAGGATATGAACGCCGTCATCCGCCTGCGGCGCAACAGCGAGTTTGCCCGGCAATACCTGGAATCCGGCATCCACACCCGATCGTTCCCCGAGACGATGCTGCAATACTCGGGCCTCAGCGACCTGGTTTCGCTGCGGGTGAACCTGTTCCGGCTGCAGGATCTCGAGGGCGAGCCCTCGGGCGACAGCCTGCGCCGCAAGATCGACAACTGGCTGAAGGGCAAGGCCGTGCCCTCCAGCCGGGAACAGCTGATCCGCATCTGCTATGCCCTTGAAATGGACCTGGAGAACGCCCAGAACTTCATCGCCACCGTGGGCGAAGGCGCGCTGCACTACCGCAACCCGGTGGAGCTGACCTACCTGTACGGCCTGCGCGGCGGCCTGGCCTACAACGATGTGCAGCGGCTGCAGCGCCTGGTGGCGGGCATACGCATCGGCGGCGCGGGCACCACGATGGATATCATCCGCCAGTTCAACCGGGTGAGCACCGTGGATGAGTTCGTGCAGTTCGTGTCCCGCAACGCGGAAAGCCTGGGCCATCTGCACAACACCGCCTATCGCCACTTCAAGCGCTTCATGGCCATACTCACCGGCCCGGAGAGCGGCATGAACGGCGTGGAGGAGGAGGTCTATACCGTGCGCGACGTGGTGCGCATGTACCTGCAAATGCCCGCCCAGGCCGGCAAGGACGGCGGCGTGATGGCCTCGATCCTGAACCGGCACTGGCCGGACGAGGTGCTGCTGAGCCGCATCATGAACCGGCAGATCGACGTGCCCCGCAAGGTGCTGACGCTGCTCTTCCTGATCACCGACGGCGCGGACGACGACGCCTCGGACAGCGACGATCCCACCGAGCTGTTCGCCGACCGCTATCGCCGGCTGAACCTGCTGCTGGACGAGTGCGGCTATTGCCAGCTGGACCCGCGCAACACCTTTGACTGGCTGGCGCTGTACTGCATGTACTGCGACGAGGACATGGAGGTCAGCGAGCGCATGCGGGGGGTGCTGACCGAGAACATGAGCCGGAACTGACCGGGGGAGGGAACGGCCTTGAGCGAAAGAGCGATCGATCTGCGGCCCCTGCCGCCGGACACCATACTGAACGGCTGTTACCTTGTGAAAAAGTGCGTGGGCAGCGGCGGCTTCGGCGTCACATACCTGGCCGAAAACCTGCGCGCCAGGGGGGACCGGGTGGCAATCAAGGAATATTTTCCCCGGGCCGTGGCCGCGCGCGGCGCGCGCGGCGCGGTGATCATCCGCGCCGATTCCGCCGGGGAGTTCAGCCGCTGGCGGGAAAACTACGAGCGGGAGTACGCCCTGCTGGCGAAGCTGAGGGGCAACCGGGCCCTCATCAACGTGCGCGAGACCTTCCGGGAAAACGACACCAGCTACCTGGTGATGGATTTCATCCCCGGCGAGACCCTGGAGCAGCGGGTGCGCCGGGAGGGGCCCATGGGCGGCGAGGCGCTGATGGGTCTGCTTCGGCCCATGCTGCCGGAGCTGGCGAAGATGCACGACGCCGACGTGTTGCACCGGGACATCAACCCCGCCAACATCATGCTGCCGCCGGGGGACATGCCGAAGCTGATCGACTTTGGCAGCGCCCGCCCCGTGCCCCGGGAGGGAGGGCGGCTGACCGCACTGCTGCGCCCGGGCTTCGCGCCGCCGGAGCAGTACAACGCCTGGGGCAGGCAGGGCCCGCAGACCGACGTGTACGGCCTGTGCGCCAGCCTGTACTTCGCCCTCACCGGCGTCGCGCCTCCGGACGGAAAACAGCGCATGCTCCGGGATGAGCTGAAGCCCCTGGACGAGCTGTGCCACTGCCCGCCGCGGCTGTCCCGGGCGGTGATGAAGGGGCTGGAGCTGCCCCAGGAGCGCCGCCAGCCCTCCTTTGACGCGCTGTGGCGCGAGCTGTTCGGCGACAAGGCCGCGCCGCCCCGGGCCGGGGCGGGCGCCGCCGAAGGGACGCGGCCCGGCAGGGCGGAGCCGATCACCCCCGTAAAGCCCGCGGCGCCCGTGAAGAGCGTCGCGCAGGTCGCGCCGGGCAGTCCGGCGGGCGGCAGCATGTCCCGCCGGCTGCAGGCGGCCCGGCGGATCGCGGGCCTGCTGCGGCCCCTGAACCCGGAGAAGTACGGCGCGGTGATCGGCCTGGTCTCGGATATGCAGCGCCGCCAGGGCCTGACCGCCGCGGACCGCGTGGCCCTGGAGGAGGCCGTCGCCGGGGCGGGCAGGGCCTTCGCCGCGCTGTGCGCCCTGCTGACGCGGAACGACGCTTAAAAAACCGCCGCGGGCCTGTGCTATACTGTCATCAGTGAAGGGGACAAGCCCCAACGCAAACAGCAAAGGAGAGTTGAATCATGGAGATGAAGCAGTGCGCCTTTGGGCATTTCTATGACGCGTCCATCTATACCCAGTGCCCCTATTGCAGCGAAAAGACCGGCAATGCCTCCGAGCCGAACATCATCGACCGCGAGGAGATCGGCGCCACCAAGCCCGTGGAGGGACACGACACCTTCGCGAATTCCGGCGTCACCATAGGGATTGATGACGGCCTGGAGGTGCGCCCCGTGGTGGGCTGGCTGGTGTGCGTGGAGGGCCCGGACCGGGGCCGCAGCTACGAGATCCACAACGAAAACAACTTCGTGGGCCGCAGCGATACCATGGATATCAACATCGAGGGCGACCAGGGCATCAGCCGCGACAAGCCCGTGATCGTCACCTACGACAGCCGCAGCCGCAGCTTCTACTGCGGGTTCATGAACGGCCGCGGCGTGGTGCGCCTGAACGACAAGCCGCTGCTGAGCACCACCGAGCTGCGCTCCGGCGACAGGATCGAGATCAGCAGGACCAAGCTGATGTTCATCCCCCTGTGCGGCGAACAGTTCGACTGGGACTGGGACGACATAAACAAGTGACGCCCCGCCCGCATCCCCGCGCGCCGGAGTATCGCCGGCCGTGATCAACGGTCGGCGATTTCTGTTGCATTTATTGCTTTTATTCGGCCTTCACTGTGTATGACGGGAGCTGTGATCACCATGCGTTTGAACCTGTATATCAACCTGCCGCCGCTGGCGGACGCGGCGCAGACCGCGGAGGCCGCCGCGAAGCTCACCATCCCCGCGTGGGTGTACGTCGCCTTCACGACGGCGGTGGTGATCGCCGTCGCCGCCGGGCTGATCGCCCGCGCCGCCGCCGGGAAGCGGGCCGCCGCCCAGCGGGCCGCGGAGGCCGCCGAGCGGCAGGCCCGGCCGGAGGCGAACGCGGAGCGGGAGACCCTGCCCGTCGCCGCCGTGGCCAACGTGCAGGGCGTCGGCGCGCGGCCCGACCAGCAGGACGCCTTCGGCGTGTCCAGCCTGGCCAACAACCGGCTGGTGAAGGAAAAGGGCATACTGGCCGTTGTGGCCGACGGCATGGGCGGCCTGGAGAACAGCGGCGAGATCAGCCGGACCATCGTGCGCTCGGCGCTGAAGCGCTTCGCTGACTTTACCGGCACCCAGCGGGAGGCACTGCTGATGCTGGGGGCGTGCATCAACGGCGTCGCCAGCGATTCCTTCGGCGCGGGCACGGGCACCACCTGCATCGCCGCCAGCGTCAAGGAGGACCTGCTGGACTTCATCTCCATCGGCGACAGCCGCATCGCCCTGTGCCGGGGCGGCGCGCTGCTGGCGCTGAACCGGATGCACAACTACGCGGCGGACCTGGACAGCGCCGCCGCCCGGGGCCAGGTCAGCGTCACCAGCGCCATGAAGGACCCCAAGCGGGACCGGCTGACCAGCTACGTGGGCGTGAACGGCCCCAAGGCCGTGGACATGCCCGCCGCGCCCATCCAGCTGAGCAAGGGGGACCGGGTGATCATCATGACCGACGGCATGTTCGGCACCCTTACCGACGCCGAGATCGCCGACGCCCTGCAGGCCCCCGCCTCGGAGGCCGCCCTGCGCCTGGAGCGCATGATCAGGGAAAAGAACAAGCCCAACCAGGACAATTACACCGCGATCATTATCGAGATCTGAAGCAAAAGATTGGGGAGGGAACCTTGATGGCAAACGAGAACAGCCAGGATATGTGCCCGCGCTGCATGACCCCGCTGCAGGGGAAGAGCGTGTGCCCCAAGTGCAAATTCGATATCGCCACATACACCCCGGCCAAGCACCACCTGCCGCCGCGCACGATCCTGGACGGCAAGTACCTGGTGGGCTGCGTGCTGGGCGAGGGCGGCTTCGGCATCACCTATGTGGGCTGGGATCTGCAGCTGCACACGATGGTGGCGATCAAGGAATACTTTCCCACCGGCATCGTATTCCGCGACAACACCCAGTCCAACGTGGTCAGCGTGTTCTCCGGCTCCGGCGAGGAATACTACCTGCACGACCGGGAGAAGTTCCTCGAGGAGGCCCGGATGCTGGCCAGGTTCGACGGCAACCCCGGCGTGGTGAACGTGAAGAACTACTTCAAGGAGAACGGCACCGCCTACATCGTCATGGAGTACGTGCAGGGCATCAACCTGGCCGTGCTGCTGGAGCAGAACAACGACCGCCTGCCCTTCGCCCGGGTGATGAAGCTGCTGGAGCTGCCCATCACCACCCTGGGCCAGATGCACGCCCAGAGCACGTTCCACCGGGACATCAGCCCGGAGAACCTGATGGTGACCAACGACAACGTGGTGAAGCTGATCGACTTCGGCTCCACCAAGACCAACAAGAAGGACAAGTCCCGCTACCTGAAGGTGCGGCCCGGCTATTCCCCGCTGGAGCTGTACACCACCGGCGGCAAGGAGGGCCCCTATTCCGACATCTACGCCCTGAGCGCCACGATCTACAAGGCCGTCACCGGCATCACGCCGCCCCCGGCCACCGACCGAATCAACAGCGATACCCTCCTGCCGCCCATCAAGGCCGGGGCCAAGGGTATGACCCCGGCCCAGGAGAAGGCGCTTTTGAAGGGCATGGCCGTGAAGGCCCAGGACCGCTACCAGCGGGTGGAGGATCTGTATGCCGCGCTGACCGCCGGGGCAAGCGGCTCCGGCAAGCGCAAGCCGCTGCGGGCCGTCGCCATCGCCTGCGCCGCGGCGCTGGCCCTCGGCGGCGGGCTGTTCGCGGCGAAGCGGAACAACGCCTGGCCCTTCCCGCAGCCCACGCCCGCGCCCACCGTGGAGCCGACGGAAGCGCCGACCGCCGAGCCGACGCCGGAGGCCACCGAAGCGCCCACCGAAGCGCCCACCGAAGCGCCCGCGCCGGGTCCCGCCGGCGATCAGGCCGACGCGCTGCCCTTCGAGCTGACTGAGGACATGTTCGCCGATATCCCCGGGGTCTACAGCGACTATCTGAACGGCGTGGTCAATGAAGACTATCCGCTGTCGGTCGTCTTTGCCCCGGAGGGCATACGCTTCCTGGGCGCGGAGATGGACGACGGCGTGGACCGGGAGAACTACGTCGGCGATCGTGAAAAATGGGTCTGGCTGACCGACGAGCAGTGGAAGGCGCAAATGGATTTCATCCAAACGATCCCGCTGCCGGTGCGCCGGGTGGTGTACGTGGGCTGGGATTGGGGCCCGGCCAACATGGATCAGTTCAACCGCGACTGGGTATGGCTGCGCGAGATCGACTTCATCGGCTGCGGCCTGCCCACGGACCAGACCGAGGCGCTGGACTGGGGCGGCATCGCGGCCATGGGCGAACGGCTGGAGCGGCTGTGCGTCTACAGCTGCGATTATGACTGGGAACACCTGAGCTGGCTGGTCGGCTGCCCGAATCTTGTGGCGCTGCACCTGAAAGGCGGCGGGAACGGACAATACCTGATGAACTTCCTGGGAAGCCTGAACCGGATAGAGGAACTGACCCTGCAGGATATGGGCCTCAGCGATATCTCCGCGCTCTCCAACCTCGTCAATCTGCGCCGCTTGATACTGGCCGGCAATCGGATTTCCGACATCAGCGCTCTGGCGAACCTGTCGGGTCTTGAGCATTTGGACCTGGGCGTCAACATGATCGCGGACGCCTCGCCGGTGGCGAAGCTCACGAACCTCGCCTACATCGGCCTGCACGACAACCGGATCGCCGATCTGTCGCCGCTTCAGGATCTGACGAACCTGACGGAAGTCGAGCTGGAGGGCAACCGGATCGAGGATCTGACGCCCCTCGCCGGCCTGGGCGAGCTGGACTGGCTGAACCTGGGGGACAACCGGATCTCGGATGTGTCGCCCCTGAGCCGGGTGGCCATCCGCCAGAATCTGTGGCTGGCGGGAAACTATATCGCCGACTTCTCGCCCCTGGACAGCCTGCCCGCCGAGTGCGTGGTGCACGGCAGGGATGAGCAGCGCGCGCTCTCCGTCCAATCCGCCTTCGACGCCTGCCCGGACGTGTACGCGGCGCTGACCGCCGCGCTGGGCCTGGACGCCGACGCTCAGATCAACCCCGGCGACTATGATCCCGACAGCTTCGCCGCCCGCAGCGTGGCGATCTGGCCTGACCGCGTCGAGTTTGGCTTTGAACGGGATCCGGAGTACCTGCTGCACGACCAGGGCCCCGAGGCCCGGGGCGCGATCAGCGCCCAGCGGACCGAAGCGATACTGGACGCGCTGTACGATTCCCGGCTGCCCTTCGCCTGCATCAGCTTTGTGAACTGCGACATCGAATCGCTGGCGGCGCTGGGCCATCCCTGGAATTTCGACGTGTATCTGCGCCTGTCCAACTGCGCGGTGCCGGAGTACGCGGCATGGGCCGTCGCCGACATGGGCAACACGCTGGTCGAGCTGGGCGTCAGCGGCGATATTCCCTGGACGAACCTGAGCCTGCTTGCCCGGAACGAGGAGCTGCGCCTGCTGGATCTGATCTATCTGAACGACGGCGTGCTCCTGGACGCGGGCGCCGTGGGGAGCCTGACAAAGCTGGAGCACCTGTGGCTGATGAACTGCGGGCTGACGGACATTGGCTTCATCGGGAATCTGGCCGAGCTGAATTGGCTGGGCCTGCACGTCAACCAAATCGAGGATATCACGCCGCTTTCGGGGCTCGACAAGCTGCAGACGCTGTACCTGTCCGGCAACCGGGTGACCGACCTGACGCCGCTTTCGGGGCTGGGCGAACTGGATTACCTGGCCCTGGACGGCAATCCTGTGGAGGACCTGACGCCGCTGTCCGGCCTTTCCAAGCTCGAATACCTGGACGTGACGGGCTGTCCCGTCGCGGACTACGGCCCCGTGGCCCACGTCGCCGACGTGGCGGGCAGGGCGTGATGTCAACAAACCGAGGGCGGGGATGCCGAGGCATCCCCGCCCTCGGAATTCGGGTTAAAAAGCGCCGCGGGCCCGTTGCTATAATAGCCCCGGAAACAGCCAAGGAGGGAGACACCATGAAGCACGGAAGTTTACGCATCCTTACCCTGTTGGCGGCGCTGCTTATGCTGGCGGCGCTGACGGCGGGCGCGAGCGCCCAGGCCGACGCCGACGCGCTGATCGATTGGGGAAAGGCCAACGGCATGACCGCCCGGGCGCTGACGAAGGTATCGCGGGAGGACGATTCCACGATGCGCTTTGCCGACAAGCAGGCGTTCAGCGCCGCCGTGAGCAACGCCGCTGCGGACAGCGCCGCTTCCTTCTCCACTGGAAACTGGTCTCACGGCATTGTCTCGATGCGGCTGACGGATGAGGATGAGCGCAGCCAGCTCGCCACGCTGCTGATGATCAAGCGCGACCTCGTGGTGCTGGCCACCGACGGCGGCTTCTTCAATGATTTCGTTGCCTCCGGCGAAAAGGCCGGGTACGATGCCGACAGCGTGATTGGCGCCATCGCCGAGCGCACCACGGTGCTCATGCCGGACGGACAGGGCGGCTACTATGAGTTTGAAAAACCGACGCTGTTCCTCTCCGCGCGGCTGCCGCTGACGTACATCCTCCTACAGGTCGATCAGGACCTGGGCGAGGAGACTGCCGGTGAACCGGAAGCCGCGTCCCAGGAATGTGCCGGCTACTACCGCAACGCGGACACGGGGGAGATCGGCGCGGTCGGAGACCGGCTGATTTATGCCGACGGCGCACGCTACAGCCTGGATTCCGGCACGCCCTTCATAGAAGGCTCCCCGATCTACGCCGTGGACAGCGCGGCGGGCAGGTTCCTGACCCCCGCTATCGGCGTGCAGGCCTCCGACGGTTACGTGTACGCCGCCAAGCCGGCGCTGGATTCGCTGTTCGAGGAAGCCGGGGCCAGGGACGACAGCGAGCCCACGCCCGAGCCGACGGCGGAACCCACGCCCGAGCCGACGGCGGAACCCACGCCCGAGCCTGACGGGGCAGCGACGGGGGAGGACGCGCAGGAACCCACCGAAGCGCCTACGGAAGCGCCGACTGATGCGCCCACCGAAGCGCCTACCGAGCCGCCTGTCGTCGGCCCGACGGACGGCGGCGGCGACAAGGGCGACGGCGGCAGCGGCGTGTCGATCAAGGACGAGGTAAAGTACGGCCTGCTGGGCCTGGCGGTGGTGATCGCCGCGGCACTCGTCGTGCGCTCCCGGCGGAGGAAGGCCGCCGGCGCGGCGAAGCGGCAGCCCGCGGGCGACGCCGTTGGCATCGATCCGGTAATGCCGGGCGCGGACGACGCGGCCCGGACGGTTGAGGCCGGAGAGACGCAATCCGTCGAAGCGGTCGCGGAGAAGCGGTCCAGCGTGTTCCTGCGCGGCGTCTCCGGCCCCCTGGCCGGGGCGGTGTTCCCGCTGACGGGCAGGGCGGTGATCGGCCGCGACAAGCGGCGCTGCGGCATCATCTTCCCGGAGGACACCCCCGGCGTCAGCGCCGTGCACTGCTCCGTGACCCCCGCGCCCGCGGGCGACGCCCTGATCCTCACCGACGAGGGCAGCAGCCGCGGCACCTTCGTGGGCGGGCGGAAGCTGGCGCAGGGCATGCCGGTCACCCTGCGGGATGGCGTGACGTTTGAGCTGGGCGGCAGCGCCAACGGCTTCAGGATCGAGATACGGTAGTACGCGAGAGGAGCGTGACCTTCATGACATCGGGTTACAACGGCAATACCACGGTCTACAAAGCGGCCCAGAGCGGCAGGCTCACCTTCCGGCAGATATTCTCCAACACCTTCAAGCGCCACACCCAGGAGGACGCGCTGCGCAGCCTGGGCGCACGCCCGACCAGCGGCAGGGACATGCTGAAGACCTGGCAGCGCCCGTGGATGTTCGTCTGGCTGTTCGGCATACTGGTGATCATGGCTGTGCTGGAATACCTTCAGACGTCTCCCAATTATCTGACACCAACGGACTTCACATTCGCCATTATTACCAGCCTGATCGTGCCCTTCACCGTCAGCCTGATGGTGTGGGAGATGGACATGCACCGCAACGTCAGCATACTGGACTTCCTGCTGCTGCTGTTCCTGGGCGGGCTGATCGCCATCACCCTGGCCTCGCCCATCAACTCGAAGATCACCGAAGACTATGCAAGCAGCCACCATGTCTCCTTTGAGCAGGCGAACATAGCGACGGCCTGGACGGCGGCCCTGGTGGAGGAGCCGGCGAAGCTGCTGTGCACGCTGGCATTCATCCTGCTGACCTCGCGCAACAAGAAGCTGTACTGCCTGGACGGCCTGGCCATCGGCGTGGCCGTCGGCGCGGGCTTCGCCTTCTGGGAGAACTTCCACTATGCCGTCAATGCCGGCGCCGCGGAGCTGGACCTGCGGGCCATCCAGCGCACGGTGTGGGGGATCTTCGGCAGCCACATGCTGTACACCGCGCCCTTTGTCGGCGCGCTGTGCCACGGCATGAACGGCGGCAAGCTGACCGTAAAGTGCTTTCTGAACCCGCTTTTCATCGCCACGCTGCTGCTGGGCATGGGCTGCCACGCGCTGAACAACTTCGGCATGTATCAGACGAACAGCATCAATATCCTCGGTATCAGAATCGTGCTGGTGCAGGTCATGCAGTGCGTGGTGACCTGGCCGATGCTGCTGTACATGCTGCGCCGGGGCATCAACCAGGCGCTTAGGGCCAATGAAGTCAACAAAGTGATCGAGCAGATCCACACCCAGGCCCACGCCTCCGCGGCGCTGCTGTGCCGCCGGGGCACCTTTGCCGGCAGCGCCATCGCCGTGGAGGAGAACAGTCCCGTCGTGATCGGACGCCAGAAGGAGGAATGCAACCTGATCCTCAAGGGCGAAAAGGTCAGCCGCCGGCACGGCATGCTGCGCAGCGAGAAGGGAAAGCTGATCTACCGCGACCTGGGCAGCAGCAACGGCAGCTTCGTCAACGGCAAGTCGATCCCCCGGGAGACGGACGTCGCCCTGAAGACCGGCGACGTGCTGGAGCTGGGCTCCGCCACGGAAGGATTTGAGGTGGCATGAGCGCGATGAACGTCTGCGGCTTCTCCCTGGCCGGGGGACGGGACGTGAACGAGGACGCGATACGCTTTGACCGCCGCGGCGGGCGCGCCGTGGCCGTGGCGGCGGACGGGCTGGGCGGCGAGGGCGGCGGCGACGCGGCCTCCCGTGCGGCGGCGGACGCGGCCCTGGACGCGCTGATGCGCGCGCCCCGGCTGGACCGAAGGGCCCTTCTCGGGGCGATGGAGCGGGCCAACGCCGCGGTGCTGGCCCGCCAGCTGGAGGCCGGGGGCGGCGTGATGACCACGCTGACCCTCGCGGCGGCCCAGGGACTCAGGCTGTGGGTGGCCCACGTGGGCGACACCCGGGCCTACCGCTTCCGCGGCGGCAGGCTGCTGAGCTGCACCCGGGACGACAGCGTCACCCAGAGCCTGGCGGACAGCGGCGAGATCACCCGCGAGCAGATGCGCACCCACGAGAGCCGCAACCTGCTGCTCAAGTGCCTGGGCCGCCTGGAGCTGCCGGACCCCACGATCCGCTGCTTTATGCGGCTGGGGCATGACCGCCTGCTGGTCTGCACCGACGGCCTGTGGGAAAAGTTCTCCGACGCCGAGCTCTGCGCCCTCATGGCCGGCGACAGCGCCGAGGCCGCCCTGGCGCGTTTGCGGCGCGCCGCCCTGGCGCGCGTCGGCCCCGATTCCGACAACCTCAGCGCGGTGCTGCTGGGATAGACGATTCAAGAGCTGTGAAAACAATAAAAGGACAACCGGCTGACGACGACCGACTGCACACCCAACCCATTCAAGGAGGCTTCAACATGAGGACACTACGCAAAGTACTGCTGATCGCCCTGTCGGCGATGCTGTTGTCGGCGCTGTTCACGCCGGTATACGCGAATTCCACGCAGCGCCTCACGCTGTCCGTCGGGGATACGATGACGCTGTACACCAATGCCGGCGTGACGGTCAACAGCGCCAGCTGGACCACCAGCAATTCCTCGGCGGTGATCATCACCAGGCAGAACGACAGCTATTGCACGATCGAGGTGCTGTCCTATTTCAGCAGCACGGTGATCATCCGGTGCGACTACTATTACCTGCAGAATTACAACGGCGCGGGATACATGCTGTCCGGCTATACCGACTATGAGATCACGATCGAGCAAGAGAACCGCACTGTCTCCTTTTCTGCCAACGGTGGCTCAGGCAGCATGCTCGGTGCAAGTGTGAGCGCCGGCTCATCCTACACTTTGCCGGAATGCGGCTTTGCCCCACCCGAAGGGAAGGTCTTTTCAGGGTGGCGCATTGATGGGGAGCGGTATTCGGTCGGTTCGCTGATCACCGTTGATTCCGACATTACTGCTGTTGCGCTGTGGGGCGATCCGATTGGCGTGCCCGTCAACCTCCGTGCTGAATTGGGGCCGAACTACATTTCAGTCTCCTGGGAAGGCACAGATGATAGCGCTTTTGGATATCAGGTTGAGATAAGCTCGGATGGCACAAACTATTATAGAAGTATCCTGACCTCGAATGTCAACACTACCAGCGTCTGTGATTCCAATGTGAAGCTGGGCAAAACCTATTATTATAAGGTCGCAGCCAGAAAGCCGGGTTATCTAAGCGACTATTCTGAAGTATTGAAGGTCACCTTCTTGCCGATGACGCCGGTACTGACAGCCGCCTCGGTGCGGGAAAAGAGTATAGCGGTAGAATGGCATGAGGTTGAGAAGGCGGAGAGCTACGTGATTCTTCGCAGGATCGATGGCGGGGAATGGAAGGACCTTGGAACCTCTGAGACTACCGGCTATGTGGACTCCACCGCGCCTGAAGGGGTTACCTGCCACTATACGGTGTGCGCTGTGCGCAGCGGCGTAAGGGGCGAATATGATAACGTGGGTATCAGCGCCACTGTGCCTGCCCCCACCGCGACGCCAATGCCCGAGCCGACCGTGACGCCCACGCCCGCGCCCACCGCGACGCCCACGCCCGCGCCCACCGCGACG
>JBGUQG010000259.1:0-9328 GCA_045130815.1 Christensenellales bacterium | reverse complement strand
TTGCGGCGCAGCTGTTCTGGAACCTCACGCTGTGGCCGCTGGCGCTGTGGGCCTTCGGGGCCTGTCGGGAGAGGATGGTGAGCTACGGTGGGTAGGATCAGACAGGTTTTCAGGCTGTACGCCCTGTCCGCGAAGCTGGACTGGCTGCTGCTGTCCCGGGACGCGCGCACGGGCCTGATCTACATCCTCAGCGACTGGATCAGCGCCGTGTCCTCGGTGCTGGGCATCGCGCTGCTGGCGGTGCGCTTTGAGGGCATCGGCCAGCTGAGCGCAGACGAGATACTGTGGATGCTGGGCTTTTTCACGCTGGCGGACGGCTTTACCAGCATGATGCTGGGCAGCTGTAACTGGCTGTGGATCAGCCGGGTGGTGGGCCGGGGGCAGGTGGACCACATGCTGATCCAGCCCGTGCCGCTGTGGATGCAGATCCTGACCGGGGGCTTTCTGCCCTTCACCGGCTCAAGCTGCTTTGTGACCGGCGTGGCGCTGACCGCCGTGGCCACCGCGAGGCTGGGCATCGCGGTGACGCCGGGATGGCTGCTGTTGCTGGCGCTCTACACGCTCTGCCGGATGGCGGTGGCCACGGGCTGCTCGTACCTGGCGGGCACGGCGGCCTTCTACCGGCCCGCCGCCTGCGAGGAGCTTTCCACCGTGGTGCTGGACGCGCTGAACGCGGCGGGAAAGTACCCGCTGGCGGCGTTGCCCCTGTGGATGCAGGCGCTGTTTTTTACGGCGCTGCCCGTGGGGTTGCTGGCGTACCTGCCCAGTTTACTATTGTTGGGGAAGATCGACGCCCCGGCGGCCTATGTCTGGCCCGTGGCGATGGCGGCCGCGCTGCTGTCGGCTTCGGGAATGCTGTTCAGAAAGGGGTTGAAGCACTATGCAAGGCATGGATGCCCGAGATACAAGGCCATGGGATTCCGTAATTGAGCTGCGGGATGTGTCCAAGCGCTTTCGCCGTCTGAAGCACGGCGGGCTGTTTCACAGGGAATACGAGGACGTCGACGCCCTGTCCCACGTCGACCTGACGGTGAAGAGAGGCGAGTTCGTCGCCTATGCCGGACCCAACGGGGCGGGCAAGAGCACCACCTTCAAGCTGCTGTGCGGCATGCTGGCCCCCAACGAGGGGGCTGCCCGGCTGTTCGGCACGGACCCGATCAAAAACCGCATCCCGGTGATGCGGCGCACGGGCGTGCTGTTCGGCAATCGCAGCGAGCTGTGGTGGGACCAGCCGGTGCGCGCCTCCTTCGACTGGAAGCGGGTGGTGTGGGACATCCCCAGGGCGGACTATGAGGCGCGGCTCAGGCGGCTGAGCGCCGAATTCAGGCTGGACGCCTTCATGGACGCCTTTGCCCGGGAGCTTTCCCTGGGCCAGCGGATGCGGGCCAACCTGGCGCTGGCGCTGCTGCACGGGCCGGAGCTGCTGCTGCTGGACGAGCCCACGCTGGGCCTGGACGTGCTGGCCAAGCGGGAGCTGATCCAAAGCCTGAAGCGCGTCAACCGGGACCACGGCGTCACGCTGCTGGTCACCAGCCACGATATGGACGACCTGCGGGATATGGCCCGGCGGCTGGTGCTGCTGCACGAGGGCCGCGTGCGCTACGACGGCGACTTTGAGGGCCTGCTGCAGCACGCCGACCGGGGCGACTTCGAGGCGATCATCGCCCGGATGTACGCCTCCTGGCAGCCGGGGGAGGAGTGAGGCTTACAGTATTGCCCAAAAAACGCCGAAGGGGCGGCCGATGCCGCCCCTTTGATCGTCCTGCTTTACTGCCAGCGCAGCTTGCAGGGATAGCCGAGCGCGCTCCACTCTGGGTACACGCGGATGTAATAGGTGCCCTTCGGGAACATCAGCGTGGTGCTGCCGCTGGCCTTGCTGTATGCGGCGAAGCCGTTGCCGGAGCCGGCCCTATTCCAGCAGCGCCAGCAGCTCCTCCCTGGAGAGGCTCATCAGCGAGGCGCTCTCGCCGCTGATGATCGCCTCGGCCAGCTCGCGCTTGGTTTCCTGCAGGCGAACGATCTTTTCCTCGATGGTATCGGCGGCGATCAGCTTGATCACCGTGACCTGCCGGGTCTGGCCGATCCTGTGCGCGCGGTCGGTGGCCTGGTTCTGCACCGCCAGGTTCCACCAGGGGTCGTAGTGGATCACCACGTCCGCGCCGGTCAGGTTCAGGCCCGTGCCGCCCGCCTTCAGCGAGATCAGGAAGACCGGCACGTCGCCATCGTTGAAGGCGTTCACCAGCCGGATGCGCTCCAGCTTGGGCGTTGCCCCCGTCAGCGTATAGAAGGGGATGCCCGCCGCCCTCAGGTCCGTCTCCAGCAGCGCCAGCATTGATGTGAACTGGGAGAATACCAGCATGCGGTGCCCGGCGTCCATGGCGCTCTGGATCAGCTCAAGGCAGGCCGCGCGCTTTGCGCTTGTGCCGTCGTAGCCTTCAAACAGCAGCGAGGGGTCGCAGCACAGCTGCCGCAATCGGGTGATCTCCGCCAGTACGCGCAGCTTGTCCTCGCCGGTATCGCCGCTGGAGGCCAGCAGGGCCTTCATGCGCACCAGCTGGGCGTCGTACAGCCTGCGCTGATCCTGATCCATCTGCGAGCTGCGCGTCTCCTCCAGCTTTTCGGGCAGGTCTTTCAGCACGTCCGCCTTCCTCCGCCGGAGGATGAAGGGACCGGTCATCCCGGACAGCTTCGCGGTGGCCTGCGCGTCCTTTTGCTTCATGATGGGGCCTTCAAAGCGGGCGCTGAATTCCCTTTCGGAGTACAGGAACCCGGGCATCAAAAAGTCGAATATGCTCCATAGCTCGGACAGTCGGTTTTCGATGGGCGTACCCGTCAGCGCGAAGCGATGCCGCGCCTTCAGCACGCGCACGACCTTGGAGACCGAGGCCCTCTGGTTCTTGATATACTGGGCCTCGTCCAGCACGACGGTGGAAAAGGAGATATGATCGTACAGCGCGATGTCCCGCCGCAGCAGGTCGTAGGAAGTGACGTAGACGTCCGCCGTCATGTCCGACAGCAGGGCCTTTCGCTGGCGCAGGGTTCCCGCGAGCGCCTCGACGCGCAGGCCGGGCGTGAATTTCCGGCATTCATCCTGCCAGTTGTACACCAGCGACGCCGGGCACACCACCAGGGCCGGCTTCTCCTCGCCGCCGTCCCTTTGTGCCTGCAGGAAGGCCAGCATCTGCACGGTCTTGCCCAGGCCCATCTCGTCGGCCAGTATCCCGCCGAAGCCCGCCTGTGCCAGCGTGCTCAGCCAGCGGAAGCCGTACAGCTGGTAGGGCCGCAGCACGTCCGCCAGCGCATCGGGGGCGTCGAAGTCGGAATCCCTGATCGTATGGAAGGAACGGATCAGTGATTTGAACTCTCTGTCCCGGGACGCGGCCACGGCGTTGTGTTCCTCCAACAGCCGGTCCACGTACAGGGCCCGATAGGCCGGCAGCTCCACGCCGCCCCGGATAAGCGCTTCGGGGGACAGGTCCATCGCCTGGGCGGCATCGATCATTTCGTCCAGCGCGGCGGTGTCCCGCAGGTCCACGAAATCGCCGCTGCTCAGCCGGTGCCAGATCTTCCTCTGTCGATAGCTGGCCAAAAGCGACAGCAGCTCGTCCTCCGTCATATCCTTTGTCTGGACGGACAGGTCCAGCAGGCCGCCCTCGATGCGCACGGTGAAGCGCGGCTGCGGCGCGGGCCGGACGCGCACCCGCTTGAAGGCGTCGCTGCCGTTGACCTCGCCGTAGCGCGACAGCGCGGAAACGCCTTCGGTCAGGATATGCACCAGACTGTCGTCGTCGCTTTTTGCGTAGAAGAGCTGGGCCGCGTTGTCGATGTGGGGAAAGAAGCCGTGCACGGCCAGCAGCACGCGCTGCTCCTGGTCGATGTCGCGCCGCCTGACCGATATGGAATCCGGGGACTGGCCCAGCCTGAACGACAGGTCGTCATAGCTGACGCGGGTGTCGCAGGTGATCCTCTCGCCGGTGAGATCCAGATAGAACACAAACTGCGGCTCCGACGGGAGCACGCCCTCGATCAGCGCGCCGACATTGTCCATCACGCTGACTTGGGGATTGCCCTGCAGGGCCGGCAGCACGCGGTAACAGAATTCAGCCAGCTTGCGCTCGCCGATGGCGCATTGGAACGCGCCCGTGCCGTCGGCGATGGCCTGCATGGCGTTCAGGAAGGCGGTTTCGCCGCCTGCGACCCGGCCAAAGCAGGTCTTGTCCAGTATGTACTTAAACCGGCTGCCCTGCAGCAGCCTGGGCATGGAGCCCGTGATCGAAATGCCGATCAGCCTGCCGTCCTTTGCCTGGATCGGATCCAGACGCATCTGCGTCCGGGGCAGCGCCTCGCCCACGCGCACCAGGCAGGCTTCGGAGCGCGTGCCGTACTGGTAATTGATCTCGCCGCCCTCGGCCATGTCGTACACGATGTCCAGGTCGCCCTCCTCCAGGGGAATGCCCGTGCCGACGGACAGGGTGGAGGAACGGTAGAACGAACGGCTCAGCCGCTCGTTCACGCTTTGCACGGCCCTGACCCTGGACTGTATCAGCTGATACCAATCCAGGGACGAATCCGTGAAGGTCTCCTCGGCGAAGCTGAGGCTCGTCGCCTTGGATACCGGGTAGATCTTTTCTTCGTCTACGGCGGAGATCAGGCTTTGCAGGCTTTTGACCGCGTAGGCCCGCTCGCCGGTGCGCCCGATGTCGAAGTTGAGCTTGATCGCGTCGCTGACCCTGTCCCGGGTGATGCGGGGAGAGAGCTCGACGCAGCGTCGCTTCCCGGGCTTTGTCTCGGCGGAGGGCGCGGACTGCGCCAGCCTTGCGCCGTCCGAGATCAGGGACAGCAGCTGGAAGCCGTTGTAGTCGGTGACATCGCCGGGGTTGTCCCGGATGATGATCTCCCGGGCCCGCATCCACAGCGCCAGGGCATGGCAGCACATCCGTCCCTGACGATTGTCGCCTGGGTACCAGTAGTTGCTGCGCAGATAGGACCGGCCGCAATGGCAGGTCACCTGATTCAGGCGGTCCTGGTGCAGTACGATGTGCACGGTCTCCTCGCCGAAGCGCCCGGAAATGTCCAGCACCTGCTTTTGCCCGGGGTTGCAGACGGTCTGGAAGGAGGTGATGGGGTTGTTGCCGGAGGCCAGCAGCGCGTCAGCGAGCTCGGCTTCATACTGATCGGTCAGCAGCTCTGCGCTGCGAAGGATGGTGTCCGGCGGGAAGTACAGCCCCTGGGGCGCGCTTTGCGCCCTGGCCAGCACGTAGTCGATGGCGGGATACCTGTTGTCCTGCTTCCGCTGCTTCTCCTGCTCCAGCTTCTTCCGGCGCAGCGCTTCGGCGGCCTCCTCCTGCTCCCGCCGGAGCCTGGCGGCAAAGGCCTCGTCGCTCTCGGTCATCACGAAGGGACCGTGCACCTGCTCCCACTTGAACATCAGGGACGCCAGATGACGGCAGCGCTGGCCCATGACGCCCACAGAGCACGTACAGGAATAGAACCGGGAGCTGGCCAAAGGGCTTTTGCTGTAGCGCGAGGTCACCAGCCTGTCCCACGGGGGATAGCGCAGCAGCTCGTCATAGTTCGTCGGCGCGCGCAGCACCTGGACCTTAAAGCCGGCGCTCGTGGTCAGTCTGGCCCACGCGCCGGCGGGATCGCACGCAAAAGCATCCGGATTGATCAAGGAAGCGTCGATCTGTCCGTATTCCAGGTTTTTCCTGGAAAAGTAGCTCCGCCAATTCCATTGCAATACATTTGGCTTATTCACAGCGCATCATCTCCAGCGGTAATACAGTCAGTATAGCACATCCGACGGGCTTTCGTCCACCCCTCGACGGCTGGGTCGCGGGTTGTATTTGTGTTTTTCGCTCTGATATGCTATAATACAATGGATATATCCTGTCGGGCCATGCCCGGCGAAAGACGGGGAGGAACCCGCATGGCGAAAAAGACCGTCATACTGGACGGCTACAGCCTGATGTACCGGGCATTTCACGCGCTGCAGACGCCGATGACCGCGCCGGACGGCACGCCCACCAACGCGGTGCACGGCTTTGTGATGATGCTGTTGAAGGTGGTGGAGGACGAGCGGCCCGACCGGCTGGCCGTGGCCTTCGACATGCATGCGCCCACCTTCCGGGCCAAGCTGTACGACGGCTACAAGGCCACCCGCAAGCCCATGCCGGACGAGCTGCGCGCCCAGGACCCGGTGATCCGCGAGCTGATCGGCGAAATGGGCATACCGATCCTGGAGTGCGAGGGCTTTGAGGCCGACGACATACTGGGCACCGTGTCCCTGCGCTGCGAGCGGGAGGGCGACGAGGCGCTGCTGGTCACCGGCGACCGGGATTCCTTCCAGCTGTCGGGCCCTCACACCACGATACTGTACACGAAGAAGGGCATCACCGATACCGTGCGCGTCACGCCGGAGTACATCCGCAAGACCTACGGCCTGGAGCCTGTTCAGCTGATCGATGTGAAGAGCCTGATGGGCGATACCTCCGACAACATCCCCGGCGTGCCCGGGGTGGGCGAAAAGACCGCGCTGAAGCTGGTGCAGCAGTACGGCAGCCTGAAGGCCGTGCTGGATTCGGCGGACGCCGAGCAGAAGGGCAAGCTGAGGGAAAGGCTGATCGAGGGCCGGGCGCTGGCCGAGATGAGCTACGACCTGGCAAAGATCGACCGCAACGCGCCGGTGGAGCTGGACCCGGAGGCCTGGCGGCTGGGCAGCATCGCCGCCGCCGCGCCCAGGCTGCGCGAGCTGCGGATGAACGCCGCGCTGCGCAGGCTGATGGAGGTGGCAAAGGCGGTCGCGCCCGAGGTCGCCGCCGTGCCCGCCATTTCCAAAGCGGCGGAGGCGCTGCCCGATATCGAGCGCTTTTCGGAACTGGAGGCGCTTGAAAAGCGTATGATGCAGCTGTCGGGGAGCGCGAAGTGGGTCTCGGTGCACCTGGGCGCGGAGTTCACCGTGGCCACCGACACCGCGCGGCTGGCGATGGCCATGGGCGGTGACCTGCTGTCCCCGGGCGTCACGGACGAGCAGGCCTGGTCGGCGGTCATGCCGCTGCTGGAGGCGGATTGCCCGGTGGCGCTGTGCGACATGAAGCGCGCGCCCATCGACATCACGCGCGTGCGGGGCGATATCATGGATGTGATGCTGGCCGCCTATGCCCTCAATCCCCAGCGGCCCGGCTTTGACGCCCGCTCGCTGTGCGAGCAGGAGGGCGTGGAGGGCTTTGACCGCCATCCCGCCACGGCCATCCGAAGGCTGGCGCTGCTGCAGGCGCAGCAGCTGGAGGAGAACGACCTTTCGCGCATCTACCGGGAGATCGAGCTGCCGCTGTGCTACGTGCTGCGGGGCATGGAGGACGAGGGCTTCCTGGTGGACGCCGACGTGCTGCGGAGCCTGGGGGTGGAATTCAACGCGCACATACAGCGCCTGACGGATGAGATTGCCGAAATGGCGGGGGAGAGGATCAACCTGAATTCCCCGAAGCAGCTGGGCGAGCTGCTGTTCGGCAAGCTGGGCATCCCCTCGCCGAAGAAGAAGGTCTCCACCAACGCCGAGGTGCTGGAGCAGCTGGCCGATGACTGGCCCATCTGCGGCAAGGTGCTGGAATACCGGAAGTACCAAAAGCTGGAATCCACCTATATCGACGCGCTGATCCCCATGCGCGACGCGGGCGGGCGCATCCACACCCGCTTCGATCCGGTGGGCACGGCCACGGGGCGCATCAGCTCCGCCGAGCCGAATCTGCAGAACATCCCCGTGCGCACCGAGCTGGGCAGGGCCATCCGCGGCGCGTTCGTGGCGCGGCCCGGCTGGCTGCTGGTGGACGCGGACTATTCCCAGATCGAGCTTCGGGTGCTGGCCCACATGTCCGGCGACAAGACGATGATCAACGCCTTTTTGATGGACCAGGACATCCACGCCAGAACGGCGGCGGAGGTCTACGGCGTGCCGCTGGAGGAAGTGACCCACCAGATGCGCTCGGCGTCCAAGGCGGTGAACTTCGGCATCGTCTACGGCATATCGGAATTCACGCTGGCCAGGAACATCGGCGTCAGCCGCTATGAGGCCAAGGATTTCATCGACCGCTACTTCGAGCGCTATCCCGGCGTGAAGGCCTACATGGACGCCGCCGTGAAGAAGGGCCACGAGCAGGGCTACGTGACCACGCTGATGAACCGGCGGCGCTACCTGCCGGAGCTGAACAGCCCGAACTACGCGGTGCGCGCCTTCGGCGAGCGCTGCGCGATGAACAGCCCCATCCAGGGCACCGCGGCGGACATCATCAAGCTGGCGATGATCGCCGTGGACCGGGCCCTGCGCGAGGAGGGCTTCAGGGCGAAGCTGATATTGCAGGTGCACGACGAGCTGATCGTCGAGGCCCCGGAGGATGAGGCCGAGCGCGTGCGCGAACTGCTGCGCCGCTGCATGGAGGGCGTGATGACGCTGGCCGTGCCGCTGCGCACCGACATATCCATTGGAGGCGATTGGCGTGCTTGCAAGTAAGCCCTATGTGATCGGGCTGACGGGCGGCATCGGCTGCGGAAAATCCGAGGCCGCCGCATACCTGAAATCCCTGGGCGCGGCCCATGTGGACGCGGACGCGATTTCCCGCGCGCTGACCGCCGAGGGCGGCGAGGCCCTGGGCGAGATCCGTCGCCTGTTCGGCGACGCGGCCTTCCACCCGGACGGCACGCTGGACCGGGCCGTGATGGGCCGGCTGGTGTTCTCCAACGAGGCCGCCCGCCGGGCGCTGGAGGGGATCCTCCACCCGCTGGTGCAGCGGGACATGCTGCTGGCCATGGACGCCGCCGCCAAGGCGGGGGCCAGGGTGGTGATCCTGGACGTGCCGCTGCTGTTCGAGACGGGCATGGACGCCCTGTGCGACGAGACCTGGGCGCTGTATCTGGATCGGGACATGCAGATCACCCGGGTGGTGTCCCGGGACGGCATCAGCCGGGAGGATGCGGAAAAGCGCATCGACAGCCAGATGCCCAGCGACCAGCGCGTCGCCCGGGCCACCCACGCCATCGACACCGACCGCCCCATCGAAAAGACCCGCGCCGAGCTGGAACAGCTGTACCGCGCGGCGGTGAAGAAGGCCGACAGGGCCTGAAGCGCATGACTGCAAAGGAAAAGAGTGCGGTTAGCCGCACGCCCGGCAGGACGGGCGTCCAATCCCGCAAGCGGCGGCAGGCGATCAGGCGGGCCAGGCGCAGGCGGCGCGTCGCCACGGCGGCGGTCATCGGCGCGCTTTCGCTGGCGCTGATCGGCCTGGGGGTGTGGCTGCTGTTTGGGCGGCACCCGGAGGTCACCATGCGGGTCTAT
>JBGUQG010000258.1:0-7341 GCA_045130815.1 Christensenellales bacterium | reverse complement strand
CCGTGACTCCACGGGGCATGGGACCGGCCCGCCCTTCGGCGGAGGACAGGGGCTATCAGTAGCGGGAACCGCCGCTCATCTGGCGCTCCTGGGCCTCGATCATCTTCTTGAACATGTTACCCGCACAGCCCCGCGCCTTGCCCAGGGTCCTTTCCTCGGCTTCCCCGGTGAATATGCGGATGTCCAGCCGCATTTCGTTCCCGGCCTCCGGGGTCACGAGGATCCTGTCGATATATCGTTCCACGAATTCCCGCCCGATGACGCCGTCGGCGGCGTCCCTTCGGGCCTCTGCCAGCGCGCGGCGGATGGCGACGGCCTTCCCGCCGGGCGCCTGAGAGGCGTCCAGCTGGTCCTTTAGCGCGTCGATCTGCGCCTCCTTCTCCGCGATCTCGGCGTTGCACCGGTCCGTCATCGCCTTGAAGTCCCTGTCGGAGATCATGCCGTCCACGCTCAGCTGCAGCAGCTTTCCCTTCTTGCGTTCGGCATTGTCCACGGCCTTCGCCAGCTGTCCGATCTGCCCGGAAAGGCGGCTGCGGTCGGTCAGCTCCGCGTACATTTTCACATATTCCTCCGCCATGGCGTCCGCGTCCGCCCCGCTGTCCCGGAACACCTCGTACAACAGCGGCTTGAGCTCGGATTCGTAGATGGCGAAGGAAGGGCAGCTGTCCCGACCGTTCCTGATCTTCCCGGAGCATACCCACTTGCTGTTCCGCCGCCCGCCCGCGTCCACGGACTCCTTCCGGTAGTAGGGCAGGCCGCAGCAGGCGCAGTAGAGCTTTCCCGTCAAAAGGTTCGCGTGGTTGCAGATCCCCTGGCGGGCCTTCACGTCCGCGCTGCGCCGGCGGAGCACCGCGTTGGCGTCTTCCCACAATGCCTCGGACACGATGGCGGGCACGATTTGCCCCGTCTCGTCCCTGAACATCACCCACTCCTCCGGCGGCAGGAACCTCTGCTTCCGGGTGAACATGTCCACCACCTTCACCTTGTTGCCGACGTAGTATCCCTTGTACTTGGGATTGGAGATCATGTTGGACAGCGTGACGTGGGAGATCCGGTTGCCGTTCAGGTTGCGGTAGCCCCGCTCCCAGAACAGGTCCTCGATCCGCTTCATGCTGTAGCGCCCGGTGGCGTACAGCTCAAACAGCTCGCGCACCATCGGGGCCTGCGCCTCGTCGATCACCAGGCGCCTGTTGTCCTTGCGATAACCGAAGATGCGGCTGTTGCCCAGCACGACGCTGGATTTGATCGCCTGCTGGTGGCCGAACTTCACGCGGCTGGACAGCTTGCGCAGCTCATCCTGGGCGATGCCGGACATGATCGTCAGCCGCAGCTCGCTGTCCTCGTCCAGCGTGTTGATGTTGTCGTTCTGGAAGAACACGGCCACGCCGCAGCCCAGCAGCCGACGGGTGTACTGGATCGAATCCAGCGTGTTTCTGGCAAAGCGCGTGATCTCCTTGGTGATGATCAGGTCGAACCGGCCCTGCTGCCCGTCCGCGATCATCCGGTGGAAGTTCTCCCGTTTTTTCGTCGATATGCCTGAAAGGCCCTCGTCGATATAGCCGGGAACAAAGGTCCAGTCCCGGTTCTTTTTGATCAGGCTTTCGTAATAGGCCACCTGGTTGCCCAGAGAATTCAGCTGCTCGTCCGATTCGGACGACACGCGGGCATAGTAGGTCACCCGCAGCGGGATCTCGTAGATCGTCCTCGTCCGCAGCATCTGTCGAATGCCCAGTATATCCATTCCAACCTCCATAGCGCGCGATACAAGCCTATTATATTGTCCCGCGTGACCGACGTCAACGGGACGGGCCGTGGCAATTCATTCCACCGGCCCGCGCGCCCCTGGACCGGATGCGGTTGGCCATCCGGTTCCGCTCCTCCTCGTTGATCAGGCCCCGCTCGAACAGCGCCTGATTGTAGTATTGCAGCCAGATCTCCTCGCCGGTCCGCCGCTTTTGTTCCCGATTCCCTTCACTGCCGGACACGGACTCGCCTCCCCTCGCTATGAGGGTTGACCGGAAAACGGCTTCCATGCCGTGGTCGCCAGAATTCCCGTCCCGTTTTTCACGGGCCGTTGCGCTTCTCAAGGGCCCTCATCCAGCGATAGCAGCCGACGGTGAGGAACGCGCCCGCGCCGGCCCAGGCGGCGATCTCCGCCAGGTAGACGCCCCACACGCCCAGCAGCACGGGCAGCAGCAGCGCCGCGCCCACCCGCATGGCCAGCTCCACGAAGCCCGAGGCCATCGGGATCACGGTGTTGCCCAGCCCCTGCAGCGTGGAGCGGTACACGAACAGCAGGTACAGCGTCGGCAGGCCTGCCGCCATCACCCGCAAAAAGTCGTAGCCGACGCCCAGCACGCGGCCTGCCTCGGCGTCGTCCGCCCGGATGAACTGGGCCAGCAGCGGCTTGCCCAGCAACACGATGGCCAACCCGACGGCCAGGGCCAGGGCCAGGCCGATCTGCGCGGACCTGCGCAGCCCCAGCCGCACCCGGTCCATGCGGCCCGCCCCGAAGTTCTGGCCGGTGAACGTGCCCGCCGCGCCGCCCAGGGAGGAGCCTGCGATCTCCACCAGTCCCTGGAGCCTCGACGCGGCGTTGTAGCCCGCCATGAACACGAAACCGAAGGCGTTCACCACGCCCTGCAGCACCAATCCGCCCAGGGAGATGATCAGGTTCTGGAAGGCGATGGGCAGGCCCAGCTTCAAAAGCCGCTTCACCGTGACCCCGTCCGGCCTGTAGTCCCCCTGCGCCGGGCGCAGCTCGGGGATGCGCAGCACCGCCGCCAGGCAGATCGAGGCGGAGACCGCCTGGGCGATCACCGTGGCCCAGGCCCCGCCGTCGGTACCCATGCCCAGAGGGCCGACGAACAGCCAGTCCAGGCCGATGTTCACCGCGGAGGCGCAGCCCAGCGCCAGCAGCGGCACCCGGCTGTTCCCCAGCGCGTGCAGAAAGCCGCTGAAGGCATTCAGGGCCATCACCACCGGCAACCCGGCGTAGATGATGCGCAGATAGCTTTGCGTCAGGGCGACGGTCTCCGCCGGCGAATTCATCAGCCGCAGCGCCGGGCCCAGCAGCAGCTGGCTGGCGACCTCCAGCAGCGCCGTGGCGGCGACGGAGATCAGGTAGCTCTGGGCCACGGTCCGCTTCAGGGCGGCATACTCCCTGCCCCCGTAGCGCTGGGCTGCCAGTATGGAATAGCCCTGGGCCAGCCCCATCGGCATGGACAGCACCGCCCAGTCCAGCCAGCCGGAGGCCGACACCGCCGCCAGGGCCGTGACGCCCAGCAGCCTGCCGATGATCAGCGAATCCACCAGACTGTACAGCTGCTGCAGCAGGTTTCCGGCCAGCACCGGCAGCGCAAAGCCGAGAATCAGCTTCACGGGATTGCCCGATGTCATGTCCTTGGTGCGGGCCATGCGAATCCCCCCTGTCGCCCCGCCGGTGACCGGCGAAAATGTTTCTCCCATTATAGCAGGAGAAGCGGCCCGTTGTCCAGCGGGATCGGGGCGCGTTGGGAGATAAACCGGCGGGGGGTTGAAAAATGTCACACGCTGTGATATGCTGGAGACAGTAAAGGGGCTGAGCGGCATGAAGCGTATTCTGATCATCTACACCGGCGGGACCATCGGCATGGTGAACACGCCGCACGGCTACGCGCCGCAGAAGGAGGCCTTCCACGCGCTGCTGAACCGGATGCCCGAGCTGCGCTCCCCCGGCATGCCGCTGTGGGACATCGTGGACATGGAGCCCCTGTTGGATTCATCCAACATCACCGTGGTGGAGTGGAACGCCATCGGCCGGCTGATCGCCGGGCATTACGACGCATACGACGGCTTTGTCATCCTCCACGGCACGGACACCATGGCCTACACGGCCTCGGCGCTGTCCTTCATGCTGCGGGGCAACAGCAAGCCCGTGATCCTGACGGGGTCGCAGATCCCGCTGTGCGAGCTGCGCAACGACGCCCGGGACAACATCATCACCGCGTTGCTGATCGCGGCCGGCGGCCAGGTGCACGAGGTGTGCCTGTACTTCGGGGGAAAGCTGCTGCGTGGCAACCGGACGATCAAGTACTCCGCCGACGACCTGATCGCCTTCGAGTCGCCGAACTACCCGGCCCTGGCGGAGGCGGGTATCGCCATCCGCTACAACCGCGCCGCGCTGCTTCCGCCCGAGGGGGGCCGTTTCTGCCTGCAGCCGCTGGAGAGCCACCCCATCGGCGTGATCAAGGTGTTCCCCGGCATACAGTTCGAGCTGTTTGATTCCATCATGACCCAGCGGCTGCGGGGCATCGTGATCGAGACCTTCGGCGCGGGCAACATCCCGGGCCGGGCCAACGCGCTGCTGCCCATCATCCGCAAGGCCTCGGACAACGGCACCATCATCGTCGTCTGCTCCCAGTGCCCGCACGGGACCGTGTCCCTCGGCGCCTACGAGACCTCCTCCGCGCTGAAGGAGGCAGGCGCGGTCAGCGGCTACGACATCACCACCGAGGCCGCGGTGGCGAAGCTGTACTACCTGTTCAGCCGCGGTATTCCCGCGGACGGCGTACGGACGCGCATGGAGCGCAGCCTCCGGGGCGAAATCACGGTGTGACGCCGCGACGGTAATTGTAATTTGAGATACATTATGTTACAATACAAGCAGATCAACCCACGAGGTGCCAAATGAAGAGAGTCACCATTCAGGATATCGCGGACGAATTGGGGATTTCCCGCAATACCGTGTCCAAGGCCATCAACAACTCTGACGGCCTTGCGGAAGCGACCCGGATCAGGATACTGGAAAAGGCCACCGAGATGGGCTACAAGCAGTTTTCCTATATCAAGGCTCAGACGACTGCCAGCGCCCCGGAGCAGGCGGCCCCGCGCAGGGGCGAGATCGCGCTGCTGTGCGGCAATGTGATCGCCCCGGCCCACTTCGCCTCGCTGATGCTGGACAAGCTGAAGCTGGAGCTGTCCCAGATGGGCTATACCCTGATCACCCACCGCGTGGACCGGGAGAACATCGTAAACCGGTCGCTGCCGGTCACCTTCGCGCCTCAGGAGGCCCTCGCCGTCATCTGCATCGAGATGTTCGACCGGGAGTATGACGAAATGCTCTGCACCCTCGGCCTGCCGGTGCTGTTCGTGGACGGGCCCCACAAGCGGGCGGGCACCGATCTGCCCGCCGACCAGCTGTACATGGACAACACCACCGCCATCACCCGCTTCGTCAACGACATGCTGGCCGGAGGCAAGCGGCGCATCGGCTTCATCGGCGATTACGAGCACTGCCAGTCCTTCTACGAGCGCTACGCCGCCTTCCGCTGCGCCATGCTGATGGCAGACGCGCCGGTGGACGAGCGCCATTGCATCAAGACGCTGGATCTGGAGCAGATCGCGCAGGCCCTGACCGCGCTGGACGACATGCCGGAGGTGTTCATCTGCGCCAACGACTTTGTGGCGACGGACGCGATCTACACCCTGCGCAAGCTGGGCCGGTCGGTGCCGGGGGACGTGCTCTTCTGCGGCTTCGACGATTCCCCCCAGTCCCGCATCATGACGCCTTCCCTGACCACGGTGCACATCCACACCCAGATCATGGCGCTGGCCGCGATGAACCTGTTGATCTCCCGCATTGAGGAGCCCGACCTGAACGTCCGCGTCGTACATACCGAGACCGAGCTGATCTACCGGGATTCCACCGGAGCGCTATAACTCAGGAACGCAGGCAACCCCCGGAGGCAGTCTCCGGGGGTTGCCTGCGCTTTGGGTTTATACGCCCTCCGGCACCTTCATCGTGATGTCGCTGAACGCGGCGTCGCAGCCCTCGGCGAACACGCCGATATGCGCGCCGCCGGTGGAATGGCCGATGCGGGAGCTGAGCGCCTTCGCGCCGTCTACGTACATGACGACGATCTCGTTCTCGCACACCAGCGTCACGTGGTGCGACCCGTCCCCGGAAAAATCGAACCGGGTGACCGCCATCGGGGGATAGTCGTCAAGCTCGGTCAACTCGTAGCCCTCGTAGTGCAGCAGGTTCCGCCCGGCATCCAGGCACAGCGCGGTCCAGGCCGCGTCCCCGTCGCTGCCGCCGAAGGCGAAGCCGGCGCAGCCGTCCGCGCCCAGGGTGACGTCGCACTCCAGCAGCATCGTCGGCGCGCGCACGCCCATGTCCGCCAGCGCGATCTCTCCATCGGCGGCGGATAGGGCGATGTCGTCTCCCTCGATCCCGGCCTTCCCCTCGGCCTCGCGTGCCTGGAAGTCCAGCGCCTGCGTGAAGTAATCCCCGAAGGTCGCGGGCGCGGTCACGCCCAGCGTGCCGTCCTCCCGCCGGAGGAGACGGTGGTTCAGCACGTTGCCCGCCCACTGGTAGATGCCGGAATCCGCGGACAGCGCCGCCCGGCCCAGCCAGCCGCACAGGTAGGTCTCGCCGTTCCACTGGGCGGTCTTGGCCGCGTAGAACACGAAGCCGTTGCCCTCCATCTGGCCCTGGCCGTCCAGTATGTTGTCCTCCGGCGCGGCGAAGGGGCCGTTCATCGATTCGCCGACGGCGTAATAGGTGACGCAGTCCCAGCTGTAGGTCAGATACCAGGCGCCGTCCATGCAGAACAGGTCCGGGCACTCCAGCATGTACTGTGCCTGGGGCGCGTACAGCGGGCCTTCAAATGTCCATGACTTCAGGTCCGGCGAGGTGTACTTCGCTACCACGCCGCCCAGCGCGGCCTCCCTCGCCGCAATCAGCATCCAGTAGCACCCGTCCGCCTCCACCCAGAACACCTCCGGGTCGCGGAAGTCGTCCTTTGAGTAGCCGTCCGGGCTGAAAAAGGTATCCTCCGGGTGCTTTTCCCAGGTCGCCCGGTCCGCGCTGGTGGCGTGCATCACGCATTCCTTGCCCATGTCGCCGTTGCCGGCGTCATTGTGGCCGGTGTAGAACAGGTGGTACAGCCCCTCCCCGTCCCGCAGCACCGAGCCGGTGCCCAGGGCCGGGTCGGGATCGGACATCAGGCCGAAGTCCAGCATCCTGCCGTCATCCTCATAGCCCACCAGGTCGTCCGTGGTGAACCGGTAGATCGGGTGATAGCCCTGGCCGTTGTGGTCGGTGTCGTACAGGTAGTACAGCTCCAGCGTGCCCTCCTCGGTCACATAGGGCATGGTGTCGCCCACGTAGCCGCCCTCCGGCGCGGGATAGAGCTGATAATCCACCGGCGCCCATGCGGCTTCCTCTGCGACGACGGGCGCGACAGCCGACAGGAGCATCGCCATCAAAAGCGCGGTGACAACCGCTTTTCTGTTCATGGTTCGTCCTCCCTTCTTACAGGAACGGCAGATATGGAACGGGGGCTGAAAGTCGGGCGT
>JBGUQG010000257.1:0-3491 GCA_045130815.1 Christensenellales bacterium | reverse complement strand
GGGCACATCTACGCCTACGACATCGATACCGGCGAAGAAACGATGATCGACACCGGCGAATGCGACAACTGCAACAACGACCACGTGATCTCCCCGGACGAGCGGGAGATCGCCGTCAGCCACAGCGCGAAGGCCGAGCCCTGGGCCTCCCGGGTGTATGTGCTGCCCATCGACGGCGGCGCGCCCCGGCTGGTGACGGACAACGCCCCCAGCTATCTGCACGGCTGGTCGCCGGACGGACAGGCGCTGGCCTACTGCGCCTTCCGGCAGCACGCCGGGAAGCTGGAGGTGGACATCTACGCCATACCGTATGACGGCGGCGAGGAGGTGCGGCTGACCGGCGGCGGCTTCAACGACGGCCCGGAGTACAGCCCGGACGGCAGGCACATCTGGTTCAACTCCACCCGCTCGGGCCTGATGCAGGTCTGGCGCATGAACGCCGACGGCAGCGAGCAGACCCAGATGACCGCGAACGAACGCAACAACTGGTTCGGCCACGTGTCCCCGGACGGCAAAAGGGTGGTCTACCTGTCCTATGCCAAGGGCGAGCTGGACCCCAACGAGCATCTGCCCAACATGCGGGTGGAGCTGTGGATCATGAACGCCGACGGCAGCGGCCAGCGCAGGCTGCTGTCCTTCCTGGGCGGCCAGGGCTCCATCAACGTGAACAGCTGGGCCGCGGACAGCCGCCGCGTCGCCTTCGTCAGCTACGAGATACTGCACCGGTAGCACTCGGCCGCCCCCGATAATGGCGGCGATTCACCAAAGGAGCATGTTGAAGCATGGTGTTCAACAGCTTTGAGTTCATATTCCTGTTCTTTCCCCTGTTCCTGATACTGTACCGGCGCGCGCCCCGGGGCTGGTGCCAGGCCCTGCTGTGCGCGGGCAGCCTGGCGTTCTACGCCATCGGCGTGCGCGCCGCGCCGTGGCAGCTGCTGTTGCTGGCGGGCATGACCGCCCTGGGCATGCTGGGCTGCGCGGCCCTTCGACGCCCGTCCCTGCGTCGCAGGGGCGTGCTTTTGCTGTGGGCGGCGGTGATCGCCGCGCCGCTGGCGTATGTGAAGCTGGCGGGCCTGGTCCGCGCCGAGGCGCCCGCCCTGCCCCTGGGGCTCAGCTTTTACACCTTCCAGCTGATCGCCCTGCTGGCCTGGGCCTACCAGGGCGGAAGGGCCTCGCCACTGGCCCTCGCCACGGCCACGCTGATGTTCCCCAAGCTGATCTCCGGCCCGCTGGCCGAGCCGGAGGCGCTGCTTGTCGAGCTGGACGCGCCGCGGCGCAGCCGCAAACGGCTGGACGCGGGCCTGGAGGCGTTCATACTGGGCCTGGCCTGCAAGGTGGTCATCGCGGACCACCTTGCAGGCGTGCTGGGGCAGATCCGCACCTGGGGCGTGCGGGCCGTGTCGCCGCAGCTGGCCTGGATCGGGCTGATCGGCTACGCGCTGCAGCTGTACTTCGACTTCTGGGGCTATTCCCGGATGGCGGTGGGCCTGGGCCTGATGCTGGGCGTCCGGCTGCCGGAGAACTTCGACCACCCCTACTGCGCCTGCAGCGTGGCGGAATTCTGGCGGCGCTGGCACATCACCCTGGGCCAGTGGTTCAAGCTGCACGTGTACATCCCCTTGGGCGGCAGCCGCCGGGGCACGGCGCGCATGGTGCTGGCCACGCTGGCGGTGTGGCTGCTCACCGGCATATGGCACGGCGCGGGCTGGAACTACATACTGTGGGGACTTGTGATGTGCCTGTTGATGCTGGGCGAGCGGCTTGTGTACGGCAAGGCGCTGCGCCGGCATCCGCTGCTGGGGCATGTGTACGTGCCGCTGGTGATCGCGCTGTCCTGGGTGTTCTTCATCACCCCCACCCCGGCCCAGGCGGGCGCGTACCTCATGCGCCTGGTGGGCCTGGGCGGCATGGGCCACGCCGCGGGCGACTGGCTGGACGCGCTGCGCTGGTGCTGGCCCTATCTGGCCGCCGGCGCGGTGCTGAGCACGCCGCTGCCCGGGCGGATGTGGGCGAAGCTTTCCGGCAGGGCCGTCGGCTGGGCGACGCTGTTCGTGCTGTTCTGGGTGTGCATGTACTTCCTTGCTACCGCGGCCAGCGATCCGTTTTTGTACTTCAGCTTTTGAGAGGGTAAGCCCATGCGCAAGAGGAAAAAGAAGCGTTACTACGCCCTGCCCTGCATGATCGCCATCGCCGCGGTGGCGGCGCTGACCGCGGGCAGCGGCTTCATACTGCGGCGCACGCTGCTGAAGGACCTGCCTCAGTACGACGCCGCGCCGGACATTGCCCTGCCCATGCTGCTGCTGAAGGACAGCGGCCCCCTGCGCGAAGCCCGGGCCCGGGCGGAGTGGGAGGCCGCGGAGGCGGCGGCAACGCCCGTGCCCACCGAAGCGCCGGTGATCACCGACGCCCCTACCGCCGCTGACACCGAAGCGCCGATCATCACCGAAGCGCCCTCTGAAGCCCCGGCGGCCACGGCGCTGCCCACCGAAGCGGCCACCGCGGCCCCCACGCCCGAGCCCACCGTCGAACCGGAGCCCACCGAGGTGCCGGAGAGCTATTTCGACAACACGCTGTTCATCGGCGATTCAAAGACCGACGGCATGCGCATGTGGGGCCGCCTGGGCAAGGCCAGGTACTTCTGCGGCACCAACTACAGCGTGTACAACGTGTTCGACAAGCGGGCCTCGGACGAGGACTTCAAAAACGCCACGCTGGATTCGGTGCTGTCCGACCGGGTCTACGACCAGGTGTACATCCTGCTGGGCTACAACGAGTGCGGCTATCCCTACGACAGCCTGATGAAGCAGTTCCGCTACGTGATCGCCCGGGTGCACAAGGCCCAGCCGGACGCCAGGGTGATACTGCACGGCATCATGCACGCCAGCGCCAAAACGGCGAAGAAGTACAGCTACTACACGGTGGAGCACATCGAAATGATGAACGACGGGCTGCGCCAGCTGGCCGAGGAGACCGAGGGCATCTACTACGTGGACTGCAACGCCCCCTTCTGCGACGAAGACGGCTGGCTGCTTGACGAGGTCAGCGCCGACGGCGAGCACCTGACGCCGGACTACACCGCCCAGTGGGCCCGGGAGATCCGACGGCAGGCGGTGAGAGGGCAGAATTAGAAACGGGAAATGGAGAACCGAGTATGGATAATGATGGATGAAATCCTTCGGATTTCATATTCAAAAGGGGGGCCGGATCGCCACGGCGGCGTGGCGATCCGGTCCCCCGGTTGTCTTTAACGCCCGGTTGTGCGTTACGCAGGGATGGCCCTGCGTCATGCATGCGTTTTATGCCCGGGCGTCAGGCCGCCGCCTCCACGGCACGGCAGATGCTGCTACGGTTCTCATTGGCCCGATTTGACGCGATCAGGGCGCACCAGCGCGACGGCCACGTCGTTGACATTGGTGCCGGTGGGGCCGGTGACGATCAGGCCCCCGGTCGCCTCCAGAGCGTGATAGGCGTCGTTGTCAAGCAGCGCGGCG
>JBGUQG010000256.1:0-2333 GCA_045130815.1 Christensenellales bacterium | reverse complement strand
CATGTCCACGTTGCGCAGGCCAAAGCTGCCCCCCTCGGCGGGGGCCAGGCCGGTGAGCGAGGCGCTCTGGCCGCGCAGGTTGGCGGTCACCCGCTCCAGCTCCCGGGGCGTCATGCCCTTGCCGGTGTCGGACACGGTGAAGCGCACCCGCTCGCCCTCGGGCCGGGCGACCACGCGGATCGTTCCGCCGCCCCGCTTGGACTTGATGCCGTGGTACAGCGCGTTTTCCACCAGGGGCTGCAGCAGCATCTTCACGATATAGCCGCCCACCAGCGCCTCGGGAATGTCGATCTCATAGTTCAGTATGTCGCGGTAGCGGGTCTTCTGGATGCTCAGGTAACCGGACAGGTGCAGCGCCTCCTTCTCCAGCGGGATCCAATCCGCGCCGGAGGACAGGGAGATGCGGAAGAAGTCGCTGAGGGCGCGGGTCAGGTGGATGACCTCCTCGCTCTTGCCGGACTGGGCCTGCCAGATGATGGCGTCCAGCGTGTTGTACAGGAAGTGGGGGTTGATCTGGGCCTGCAGCAGCCGCAGCTCCGACTTGGCCAGGTTCTCCTGCTCCAGGCGGCTGCGCTCGATCAGGCTCTCCAGGCGGTTGGCCATCACGTTGATCTGGGTGGCCAGCTCGGAAAGCTCCTCCACCTCCATGTCCGGCACGCGGGCCTTCAGGTCGCCGCCGGTCAGCCGGTGGACGCTGCCCTCCAGCTGCATGATGGACATGCGGATGGTGTTGGCCAGGTTCGTAGACACCGAGGCCGCCCGCACCAGCGCCACCAGCAGCAGCAGGCCCTCGGCGATGGCGGTCAGCCACACCGCCCGACGGATGTCCGCGGCGACGCGCACCGCGCTGTCAAGCTCCACGGAAATGAAGTCGTCCAGCATGTCGGTGATCAGGTCTCCCACGTCGCGGACCTCGTCCACGATCCTCTCCATGTCGCCCACCGGCGCGCCCGCGGCCATGCCGTCGCGCAGGCGGCCCAGGTAGCCCGCCAGCGTGTCCATCGTGCGCCGGGCCACCGTCAGCTCCAGCGTGCCGGCGGTGGCGGCGTCCTCCAGCAGCCTATCCAGCGTCTGGTTCACCTGGCCCAGCAGGTCGTCCGCGCCGCTGTCGGCGTACTCCAGGCGGCCCGCCGCCACGGAGAACAGCTGCTCCGGCAGCTGCGTGCCAACGATGGGCTTCAGGCGCGCCGCCGTCTCCATACGGGACATGGCCCGCTGGTGCTGCACGGTGGTCAAAAACATCATCGCCAGGCTGGCCAGCGCCGGGATCAGCAGCATGATCGCCGTGGTCCGGGTGGAATGCCCCAGGCGACCGATGATGCTGGTGCGCTTCACGCCCCTTTTCATCGCCGACACCCCCCTTCGGTCGCAATGGACAACGCTGTCAGGCAATCCCCATCTCCAATTTGAATCAGTACCCTCTCGGCGCAAGCTCCGAAAGATCGTCAAACTCGGTAAACACTGTCTCCTCGGGATGATTGACCTTGGGGATCTGTTCGCCCTTGCTCAGCGCGTCCACCATGGCCATCACGTCCTGGCCCAGATGGGGCGTGCATTCGGCGATGCAGTTGATGCGGCCCGCCTTCAATTCGTCGATGGCCTCCTGCTGGCCGTCCACGGAGATGATCACCATGTCCCTGCCCGGGCGCAGGCCCTGCCCGTCCAGCACCTTCAGCGCGCCCAGGGTCATCTCGTCGTTGTGGGAGAACACCACGTCGATGCCCTCCGCGCCGTACTTGTCCAGCAGGTAGCGCATGCATTCCTCGCCCTTGGAGCGCAGGAAGTCGCCGGACACCCGCTCCAGCACGGCGAAGCGCCCGTCGCCCTCGATGGCCTGGTTGAAGCCCCGCTGGCGCTCGCGCATGGGCGTGGAATCCTCGGTGCCGGTGATCTCCACGATGTTCAGGTGTTCCGCCCCCATCGCGTCGGCCTTTTTGACGAGGTATTCCCCCGCCCTGCGGCCCTCGGCCAGAAAGTCCGCCCCGATGTAGGCGGTATACAGCGTGTCGTCCGCGGCATCGATCATGCGGTCCATCAGGATCACCGGCACGCCGGCCTCCCGCGCCTCGTTCAGCACGTTTTCCCAGCCCGTCTCCACGATGGGCGAAAACACGATCACGTCCACCCGATAGGAGATGAACGATCGGATCGCGGCGATCTGCTTGTCCTGCCGCTGGTTGGCGTTGTCCAGCATCAGGCCGAAGCCCCAGTCCCTGGCGGCCTGCTCCATGCTGGCGGTGTTGCCAATGCGCCAGCCGCTCTCGGAGCCCAGCTGGGAAAAGCCCACCACCAGCGCCTGGGGGCTCGCCGCCGTCTTCTCCTTCGCGCCGCAG
>JBGUQG010000255.1:0-15972 GCA_045130815.1 Christensenellales bacterium | reverse complement strand
CCATGCCCAGCTTGCCGCACTCCGTCTTGGTATCGATTTCGGGATGGCCCAGCATGGTCAGCGCCTCGTGGGCCTCCTTGTGCATCCTCGGATAATCCAAAAGCCCGTTGGCCTTTTTTTCGTTGCGGCCCATGAACACATTGTCCACCACGGGCAGCATCGGCACGATGTTCAGCTCCTGATACACGCAGGCGATGCCGGCCTCGCGGGCCTGCACCGGATTGGAGAAGGATACCTTCTTTCCGTCGACGTAGATCTCGCCCTCTTCGGGGATGTACACGCCGGTCAGCACCTTGATCAGCGTGGATTTGCCCGCGCCGTTTTCGCCGATCAGGCCGTGAATCTCGCCGGGCTTGATCTGAATGTGCATGTCGTGCATGGCGATGACGCCGGGAAAGCGCTTGGTGACATGCTTCAGCTCCACCACGTATTCCGCCACTGGTCGATCACGCTCCTTTATCTGTTCTGAAAAAACCGGACGATCCAGGGATTGACCAAGGATCGTCCGGTGGTGTTGTTGCGGCTCAGTCAGGCTGTCGCCTCGGACGGGCCGCCGGTCGCCGGAGCGCCGTCTATCAGTTCTCGGCCACGTTCGCGGCGTCGATCACGACGGTGGGAACGGAGATGACCTTCTCGACGGTCTCGCCCTTCAGAGCGGACAGGGCGGTCATCACGGACAGGTAGCCCATTTCCTCGGGCTGCTGGGCGATGGTGGCGGTCAGCTCGCCGGCGGCAATGGATTCCTTCGCGGAGGCGTTGCCGTCGAAGCCAATCACGGAGATGCCCTCAGCGCCGGCTTCCTTGATGGCTTCCAGGGCGCCCAGAGCGGAGTCGTCGTTGTGGCACAGCACCAGGTTGATCTCCGGATGGGAAATCAGCTGGGCTTCCATGACGGCCTTGGAGTCGGCGGTGTTGTTGTTGCCGCTCATTTCCTCAACGGCGGTCAGGCCGGCCTCTTCCAGGGCCTTCTCATAGCCGGACTTGCGCAGGTTGGAGGTGTTGTCGCCCTCCTGGCCGTAGATGATCAGGGCCTTGGTGTCGGCGCCGTTGATCGCCACGCCGTACACGCCGCCGCCGTAGGCTGCCTCGTCGTTGGAGGTGCCAACGAAGGCCGTCTGGTTCTCGAAGGTGTTGGTGGTGTCGCAGAAGACCACGACGCCCTGATAGCCGGTGCTCTCCAGCACGCCGACCACGGCGTCGTTGTCGTCGGGAGCGATGATGATGGCGTCGGGAGCGCCGGACAGCTGGGTCTCGATCTGGTTGACCTGGCCCTGGATGTCGGACTCAGCGGGCGGGCCCTGCACGTCGATGGTCATGCCCAGTTCCTCGGCGGCGCGGTCGATGCCGGCCTTCACGGTCTGCCAGTACTCGCTGGACAGGGTCTTCAGGTTCACGACGATGGTGTAGTCGGCTTCGGCCATCGCGGGCACGGCCAGCATGGCGACCAGCATCAGGGCCAGGACCACAGACAGGATCTTCTTCATGGATACTTACCTCCTAAAATTGTTCTGCATCTCGACGATGCGTCCTCTTGGAAGCATTTCTTTCGCTTCCATCAATCTGATAATAACACATGCCCACAACCTTGTCAATAGTTTATACAATATTATTTGCCTTTTTGGCAACTTATTGGCAGATTTGGGGACAAATAACACGGTTTTTCAGGTGAGGTTTGTAAATTTGTGGGTAAGTTGGAGGAGAGAGTGGAGCGTGACGAGTGAAGCGTGGCGTTATAGAATGCCGGAGAAACAGACACAAAGAACCTTCGCCGCGCTCAGGATGACACGACTTCGTGTCGCTGTCATCCTACTGAGCGTCAGCGAAGGTCCTTCGCGTCGTTCATAGCCCGGGAGCATCACAGGAAGGAACCAGTGCCCGCACGGCAGCCACTATCCCTGTTCCCTGTTCCCTGTTCCCTGTTCCCTGATCTCCAATCAGATCCTGGCCACGCCGGAATCGCGGGCGGCCTGGGCCACGGCCTTGGCCACGGCGTCCTTCACCCTGGGATCAAACGGGGCGGGGATGATGTAATCGGGGTTCAGCTCCTCGTCGGAGACCAGCCCGGCCAGCGCCTTGGCGGCGGCCATCTTCATCTCCTCGTTGATGTCGCTGGCCCGCACGTCGAAGGTGCCGCGGAAGATGCCCGGGAAGGCCAGCACGTTGTTGATCTGGTTCGGGAAGTCGCTGCGCCCGGTGGAGATCACCGCCGCGCCGCCGGCCTTGGCCTCGTCGGGGAAGATCTCGGGGGTGGGGTTGGCGCAGGCGAACACGATGGCGTCCTTGTTCATGGTCTTCACCATCTCGGTGGTCACGGTGCCGGGGGCGGAAACGCCGATGAACACGTCCGCGCCCACCAGCATGTCGGCCAGGCTGCCGGACTTCTTTTCGAGGTTGGTGACCTGGGCCATCTCCTCCTTGATCCAGTTCAGGCCCTCGCGGCCCTGGTAGATCGCGCCCTTGCGGTCGCACATGATCACGTGCTTTGCGCCCGCGGACATCAGCAGCTTCACGATGGCGATGGCGGCGGCGCCCGCGCCGGAGGTGACGATCTTCACGTCCTCGAGCTTCTTGCCGACCACCTTCAGGGCGTTCATCAGGCCCGCCAGGGTGATGATGGCGGTGCCGTGCTGGTCGTCGTGGAAGATCGGGATATCGGTCTTTTCCTTCAGCTTGCGCTCGATCTCAAAGCAGCGGGGCGCGGCGATGTCCTCCAGGTTGATGCCGCCGAAGCTGCCGGAGATCAGGGCCACGGTGTTCACGATCTCGTCCACGTCCTTGCTCTTCACGCACAGCGGGAAGGCGTCCACGTCGCCGAAGGACTTGAACAGCACGCACTTGCCCTCCATGACGGGCATGCCCGCCTCGGGGCCGATGTCGCCCAGGCCCAGCACCGCGGTGCCGTCGGTGACAACGGCGCACAGATTCCAGCGGCGGGTCAGCTCATAGCTCTTGTTGATGTCCTTCTGGATCTCCAGGCACGGCTGGGCCACGCCGGGGGTATAGGCCAGAGACAGGTCCTCCTTGGTCTTGACGGGCGCCGTCGCGACGACCTCGATCTTGCCCCTCCACTCTGCGTGCTTCTTCAGGGACTCCTGTGCGTAATCCATGCTGTTTTCCTCCCTTTATATATGTTCATTTGCCGACATCGGGTGACGCGCACCCAACCTGACAACATTCTACCATACACTTGACCATTATTCAATATCGAATTGATGATATATTGGAACTTTTTTAAGGAAAGTGTCTTGTTTTAACATAAGGCAGGTGCTATAATATGGGCATAAAAACCCGGAAGGGGATGCTCTCATGCGCTCGGACAGGCTGAACCAGATGGAGGCCCTGATTCTCAGCAACGGCACGGCCACGCTCTACGACCTGGCGAAGCACTTCGACATCTCGCTGAACACCGTGCGCCGCGACGTATCCGCGCTGATCCAGCGGGGCCACATCCGCAAGGTGTACGGCGGCGTCTCCAGCATCGAGGCGCTGGACAGCCAGCCCTTCGCCACGCTGCTGCCCCTGGCCAAGCGCGCGGAGATGCACGCCGAGGAGAAGGGGGCCATCGGCGAGCTGGCCGCATCGCTGGTGGAGGAGGACAGCGTGATCTTCCTGGACTCCGGGTCCACCGTGCCCCACATGATCCCCCACCTGGCCCGCAAGAACGTGCGCATCGTCACCCACAGCCTGAGCGTGATGGTGGAGGCGGCCAAGTACCCCGGCATGAAGGTGCTGGCCCTGGGCGGCATACTGAACCACGCCACCAATTCCCTGGTGGACGAGGTGAACTCCGCCCTGCACACCGTGCGCATACAGACGCTGTTCATGGCCGCCACCGCCCTGTCGGTGGAATGGGGCGCCAGCAACAACACCTACGCCGAGTACCGGCTGAAGTCCGAGCTGGTGGGCCAGAACCACAACGTATTCATACTGGCCGACAGCAGCAAGCTGGGGCGCAACGCCACCTACTGCTATTGCCCCTTCCCCCAGATCCGCGGCATCATCACCGACCGCACGCCCCCGGAGAACATGCTGCGCGCCATCCACGAAAACGACATCGAGCTGCACTGCGCCGGGGTGTAGATCAGGCGGCAGGGGTCCGGACCGCCCCGTACCATCTGCACTGACAACAGGCGTCTCAGGCGAACTCATCAGAAATGATGGGTTCGCTTTTCTTTATGCAAATCCCGGCCCGATGCCGCCCTTATCCTCCCGTATGTCGCATACACGGTTGGGCCTGCGCCGTGGGCCGGGTTCGTCTGTAAATCCTTCGGATCAGCCGCGCCGGGATCCGCTTTCCCGTGGTTTCCCCGGATTGATCGCACGCCGAGTGTACGGCGTGCAAATATTCAGTTTTCACCGATCATTCCTGTATTGACACAGTAGACTTTTCCCTCTATAATGTTTGCATTATTTTCAATATCGGTAACAGGAATTACATCAGGATCCCGGGCGGATACAGCTATCAGAGGTCGATTATGGATCATCGAACGGAAAACCTGATCCTTCATTTTGTAACGGAGGACGACCTTGCCGAGGTCGCCCGGACATGGCCTGCGGATCATCATCCGCTTTCTGACGCGCAGGCGCGGAAAGCCATCGCCCATATGCGCCGGAATTACGGCAGGAATACCAGGGGGCACATCTGTCATCTGTGCCTCGCGGTATGCCCCGCTGACGATCCCCATAAGATCATGGGCTGGTGCGGCCTGGACGGCAGCCGCGATCCGGCGGAGCCTGAAATCTTCATATTGCTGGATGAAGCATACCGCAATCGGGGATACGGGACCCAATGCGTGAGGGAATTGCTGCGGATTGCCGAGGATTACGCGCTTTCCGGTGTGCACGGCGGCTGTGCCAAAGAGAATGTCGCCTCCGCCCTGGCCATGGAAAAGGGCGGCATGGTGCAGTATGGCGCGGAAGAAAACGGCGATCCGCTGTTCCGGTTCTGCGTAAAACAATGATTGGGGCCATTTCAGGAGGAATCCGCCATGCAAAAGAAGCTCATCCTCATCAGCGGGTCCCCCTGCGTGGGCAAGCCGGCCGTGGGCACGAGGCTGTTTGAGTCCTATGACAACAGCGCGTATCTGGACGGGGACTGGTGCTGGTGCGTGCATCCCTTTTCCGTCGCGGACAGCCGGCTCCGCAACGGGGACAAAAGCATGTCCTTTGTCCTTTCCAACTATCTGAATTCGGGTTTTGCGCATGTGTTTTTCACCTCCGTCGTGCTGACAGACCCCCAAATCAGAGAGAACATTTTAAGAGGGATCACGGCGAAGGATTACGAAACCGTCGCCTTCACGCTCACCTGCTCGGAGGAAACGCTGAAAAAGCGGCACGACAGGCGCGGCGACAAGGGCGAAACGAACTATTATTGGCTGCGCCTTCCGCCCTGCCCGGGGGATATCGTGATTGACACAGACGGCAAGCACATCCGGGACGTCGTCAGGAAAATGAAGAGGGAAATCGACGTCCGAACAGCGTATCGTGATTGAACTGAGGGCAATATGAAAATCGGCGAAGTATGCTTGCTGACAAATGATGTGCCAAGACTCGCCTCCTTTTACAGGCAGCTGCTCGGCGTGGAGGAAAGCAGCAGCGATGAAACCCATCAGTTTGTTCTTGCCGAGGAAACCGCGCTGACGGTATATAATGACGGAACGGATAAGAACAATCAGAATCAAAACATATGCCTGGCCTTTACGGTAGATGATATTGACAAGGAGTATGAGAAATTGTTGTCCATGGGCGCAAGGATCATAGAACCGCCTGCAAAAAGGCCATGGGGTGCGATCAATATGAGCTTTTATGACCCTGACAACAACGTTGTTTATCTCAGAAGTTTTGAACAGAAAGAATCATGATGGGAGGGCGCGTCATTGACCGGCATTCTTGAACAAATACAAAAGCTATATGCCCTTGAAAGCTGCACCTTCGCCCCGGTATCCGGCCATGAGGGCGGGCGGAACCGGATCGTGACCGTCAGCCGGAACGGGGAAAAACAGTACGTTCTCCGGATCTCCGCCCTCGGTGACCGGAGCGAGGAGCAGTATCTCGCCGAAACAGAGTTTGTCCGCTTCCTGGCGGAAAACGGCGCGCCCGTGGCGGATGTGATCCCGTCCGTTCGGGGCAGGCTCGTGGAGCGCCTGGTGATCGATGGCAAAGAGGTATTTGTCAGCCTGTTCGCCTGTGCCAGGGGAATGCTGCTTGCGGACAACGGCTACCGCTACCGGGAAGGCGCGCCGCTGAGCGAATACTTTTACAACACCGGCAGGGCCCTGGGCGCGATCCACAGGCTGTCCAAGGCCTATGCGCCTGTCCATCCCCGCCCGGACTACTTCGATAAGTACAACATGGAATACCTGGGCCGCCTGATCCCGGAGGAATACGGCGAACTGAAAGCAGCCGTCGCCAAACGCCTGGAGGCTTTCCGCGCGCTGCCGACGGACAAGGACCGCTACGGGCTGGTCCACTTCGATTTCAGTGACGGAAATCACCATATCGACATGGACACTGGCGCGATCACGGTGTTCGACTTCGACAACTGCATGAACTGCTGGTATATGTTCGATCTGGCCAATCTCTGGATCCACAACGAAGGCTGGACGCGGCACGAAACCGACCCCGGCAAGCGCTTCGCGCTGATGCGGCAGTGCTTTGACCTTCAACTGCAGGGCTACAAGACCGAAACGGACCTTCCGGAAGACATGCTGGAAAAGCTGCCGCTGTTCATCGACATGGTGCTGATCGAAAACATCGTGGACGAACTGGAATGCTGCGCCCGGGAAGGCGAAGCGCCGGACTGGGAAGACATCGGGGCCGCGGCGGAATGCCTGATCCGCGGGATCCCCTACCTCTGAAGCCGGTTGAGGAACTGGGTCAGGAGCACCATGAATCAGCAACGGTGGGCCGCTTTGCGGCACACCGTTGCTGATCCCTATTCCCCGAACAATTCCGCAGCCTTCCCCATCCGCTCGGCGATCTGCACGCCGAAGGGGCAGCGGCTCTCGCAGCTCCGGCAGCCCACGCAGTCGGCGGCGGTGCGGCCGAGGGCGCGGTAGTGCTCCCGCAGGCTCTGGGGCAGCTCGCTCTGCTGTATGGCCAAGTCGTACAGCTTGTTGACCATGGCGATGTCAATCTCCATGGGACAGGGCTTGCAGTGGCCGCAGTAGGTACACTGGCCCATGTAGCTGTGCAACGGCGCGCCGGCGATCACGGAGGCGTAGTCCCGCTCGTCGGAGGTGGCGGTCTCGTAGGCCACGGCGGCGTCCACCTGGTCGGGGGTATCATAGCCGCACAGTATCGAGCACACGCCGGGCCGGGTCAGCGCGTAGTGGATCAGCTGGACGGGGGTGAAGCTCACGCCGAAGGGCGAGCGCTTCGCGTCGAACAGCGCGCCGCCGAAGAAGCCCTTCATCACGGTGATGCCCACGTCCCTCTCCTCGCACAGTCGGTACAGGGCGGCCCGGTCCGGGTCGATGCCGCTCAGCTGCTCGTCAAAGTCGCCGTCCAGCAGTTCCATCAGGTTCTCGCTGGCGGGATGCATGTCAAAGGCCGGGTTGATGCTGAAAAGGATCATCTCCACGAAGCCCGTCTCCACCGCGCGCATGGCCATGCGGGGGTTGTGGGTGCTCAGGCCGATGTGGCGGATGATGCCCTTCTCGTGCAATTCGTGCACGTATTCGATAAACGGCCCGTTCATGGAGGCCTGCCAGTCGGCCTCGGAGTCGATGTAGTGGATCATGCCCAGGTCGATGTACCCGCCGCCGATGCGCTCCAGCAGATCCTCGAAGGCGGGCTTCACGAAGGCCATGTCGCGGCTGCGCACATACTGGCCGTCCTGCCAGGTGGAGCCGATATGCCCCTGTACGAACCATTCATCCCGGCAGTCGGCGATGGCCTTGCCGATGATGCTGCGGGACTTGGGGTCCGGCATCCAGCAGTCGATGATGTTGATGCCCTTCTCATGGGCGTATCGGATCAGCGCGACGGAATCCTGCTCCGGGTGCCGCTCCAGCCATTCGCCGCCGAAGCCCACCTCGCTGACCATCAGTCCGCTCCTGCCCAGTCTGCGATGATTCATGCCCGTTTCCTCCTCTTCGTACTCATGCCCACTTGAAATTCTCTTTCCCCGCGCCAAGCTCGAAGTGGCACTTCACGATGCCCAGGTCCACCTTCAGCTGGGTGCCCAGCCTTCCGGCCCGGGCCGTCACCCGGTCGCCCACCCGCTCGAAGCGGAACTTCTGCTGGTTGACGGCCGTCGGCGCCAGCAGCGCGGCCTCCACGCCCCGCCGGAACCACGCCGGGGAATCGGCCGCCAGGTTGCTCACCGCCGCGGCGTCCTTGCTCCTGCGCGGGCTGCCCTGGGTCTTGCCATAGCCCAGCGAGATGATGATGACCTCCCGCTCGCCCGGGCCCACGACAGCCCGGCTCTTGCCGTGGGTCAGCGCCACCCAGCAGGTGTTCAGGCCCAGTGACTGCGCCTTCAGCACCAGCATTTCCCCGTAGAAGCCGCATCGCTCCTCCAGGTCCGGTGCCTTCGCGCCCACCAGCGCGATGTAGTTGCTCGCGTTCTCGAATCTGCCGTAGTGCGCCATGCGGGAATTGAAGCACTCCGGCTCGTCGTAGATGATCTGCATGTTCAGACCGCCCGTCGCGTTCAGCGCCGACGCGCAGGCGTCCAGCGCCGCCCGCACATTGGCGGGGATCGGCTTGTCCAGATACTGGCGCACGCTGTGCCGCGCCTCGATCCAGCGCATCACGTCGCTCACGCTTCCGCCCCCTCGCCGCTCTCGTCATATTCCCCATATTCACAGCCCACATGGGTGGCCTCGATGTCGTCCACCAGCCGCAGCCCGCCGCCCTCGCGCTCGTACAGCCGCACCGTGCCCCAGCCGTTGCCGCCGTTGAACAGCCGGTTGTGCCGCTTCGAGCCGTCCGGGGCCTCGTAGTTCACCAGCAGCATGTCCGCCTTGCGGCAGCGGATCTCGGTCTGCATCACCGCATGGAGGTTCTCCTGCCGCACGTGCCAAACCACCTCGTCCGCGCCCTCCTCGAAGGAGAACTCGGTCTTCACGTTCAGCCACACGTGGGAAAAGTTGAAGTCATAGGCCGTCCCCTCATACCAGAACGCGCCCAGCAGCCGCCGGTCCAGCGGCACGAAGTATACCTTGGGCCGCCCGCCGCCGATGTCGAAGGCGCTGTCCGCCAGCGGCTTTCCGGTGATCCTGCTCTTCAGGCAGCTGCTGGCCAGCCACACCCAGGGGCTGGTGAAGTCGCGGCCCCAGTTCTTGTCCGCGTAGCCGAAGCTGCCCTCGGGCGTGGCGACGTACCTGCGCCCGTTATACTCGATCCAGCCGGAGAAGGCGGTCTTCATGCCCTCGGCGTGCCAGTACATGGCGAAGGCCTCGGCGTCCCGCAGGGGCTTGCTGGCCCCATAGCCCACGTTGAAGGCGATCCGCTTGTCCAGGGTCAACTCCCAGCGCAGCGAACCCGCGTCGCACATCCATTCCGGGTGGACGGCGGCTTCCTCCGCGGTGACGCACACGCTGCCCCGAAGCAGCGTCTCGCTGGCCAGGCAGTCCCCCGCCTCGATCCTGTAGGGCGCGTCGGCATGCAGCGCGACGCTGTTCCAGCCGAAAAAGCGGTGCAGCTGGCAGTGGTCCGCGCCCCAGCAGCCCGCCTTCACCATTAAATAGGAAGGCCGCCTGCCCGCCGCCCGGTTCTCCGGCAGCTGACCCAGCACCGGAGCGTCCCCGCCCAGGGCCGGATTGCACAGGAAGAATTCGATGAAGAAGGCCTTCTCATCGCCCGTCGCCGCGTCCCGGGCGGTGAAGGAATGCCACCACCAATCATAGCCGTGCCGCCGCAGCGGCCCGTGCAGCATGCAGGCGTCGCGGGTGATGTCGTGATGATTGAACAAGCGCTCCTCCCCCTTCCACCTCTATTCTACCATTGTTCGCGCCGCGGTTCAACCGCGAATATGCTCCAAATGAGACAAGTCGCGGGAAATATAACGGACGCCCCGCCCGTCCTCCCCCGCTTTGGGGGCGGATTTTGGGACGCCCGCCGTGCTATGCTGTTTCCATCACCACCGCAGGAGGCCACCGCCATGGAACAGATCACCGCCGTCCACGATCCCCTGCCCCGCTGGGAGGACCGGCTGCACCGCCAGCCCCGCCTGGACATCGATGAATGGACCCTGCTGGCCGAAGCCCGCATCGTGCCTCCCGTCGCCCCCGCTGCCCTGACCGCCGATTCCCCCACCCCCGCCGGGGAACGTGAACAACCCCGTACATTTCCGTAAATTCTGGCAAAATCTCCAAAATCCCTTGACAGCCCGCCCCGACTTTGCTATAATAGCTCCTGTCAATCGAAACACCGACATGCCTTAGTAGCTCAATGGCAGAGCATTCGGCTGTTAACCGAAGGGTTGTAGGTTCGAGTCCTACCTGAGGCGCCACCCCAATCCGCGCGATACCGCCAGGTGTCGTGCGGATTTTTTGTGCAACACCCACAAGAAAAGATCTTTTTTCGCTTAACTGGTTCCTTACCAAGTTCGTTCACAGGCGATTTACGCACAAAATCTGCACAAAACCAGTTGAAAAGCAGCCTGAAAACCCTTGCGGCACAGGCGTTTTCGCGCCTTCGCGCCGCGCACAGATTACGCACAAAATCAGTTCTGAAGCAACAGGGAGACATTTTTGATGGCTTCCTGTTTTTTGTTGTCGCGGGCATGAACATAGCGGTCCATCGTGGTCTTGAAGTCAGACTGTCCCAGGATGCTCTGGATGGTTTTCACGTCCGCGCCAGTGTCGTTCAGCATCGTGCCTATCGTGTGCCTGAAGACGTGCGACGTGGCCCCATGGAGGTCCACAGAAGCGTTGATGCGCTTCATCATACATCTGAAGGCAGTGAGCGTCAAAGGTTTCCCAGGGTCATTGCCGCTGACGATGAAGCCATTTTCGCCCAAGGGCAAGAGATGGGCAAGCAAGTCTGGAATGATGGGAACCTCGCGGAAACCACTTTTAGTCTTCGGCGTTCCAACGAAGGGTTGATTGTTGGTATAGGTCACATTCCGCTGAACATGAAGAACATTCTGTTCCAAATCTACATCTTCCCAGCGTAAACCAAGAACTTCGCCCCTTCTCATGCCAGTGAAGATGACGAGGGCGAGATAGAGGCGGTCCATCTTGTCCAGAGCGTGGAGAGAAGGGATGATGTCCTTCACAGCTTCCATGGAGAGGGCTTCACGCTCATAGACTTGCTTCTGAGAGGGATTGTAAATGCGGCTGTCTGTGGCAGGGTTCTTGTCAATCCAGCCATCCCTCAAAGCAGAATCCATGATTTGAGCGAGGAACACCCGCATGTCATGAAGATACTTGGGGGACAGGTATTTCTTTTCGCAAAGGAAATCCTGAATGACCTTTGTGCTGATTTGGTCGATGGGCGTCTGCCGCCATGCTGGATAGAAGTGTGTGTTGAGGATGCTGACATAACCTTTCAGTGTCGTGGGCTTCAGCTTCCCCTTTTTATAGGTCTTCAACCATTCAGTGGCGTATTTTCCAAACGATGGAATCGCCTTCTGAACTGGAACGTCCGCAACAAACTCATTTCTTCGCGCTGACTTCAATAGCGCTCTTGCCGCCAGGTCCGCCAACTCAAATTCGCTTGTCGCGCAAATCTGCTTGATGATGGGGGAATCATCATCTTTGTAGCCAATACAAACCCTCAATCTGTGTTTTGACATTGCGTTTTCCTTTCTGCAATGTCCTTTAATGCGTTGCTTGTGCAGTTTTCAAAGTGCTGAGAGCATTTTACCACAATTTCAGTGCATCTATCTATCATTTCCAGCATGTTTCCTACAACTCTGTACATCTTTTAACAAGTCAACAGCAACTAAAGGCAACTACCGCCCTTTTTTGTTTCACGACGAGGGACTGACCAATGCCGCGTGTGGGATTTTATTGGACACCCACCAGGATATAATATAGTCACAAGGTTGAGGGAAGCAGCCAAGACCTTTTCTGAGTGAAGGAAAACACTTGAAACCAGAAAGGAAGTGAAGGCCATGACCAAGCAACAATGAAAAGCAAAATAAAGTGGTGAATTTATTGGACACCCCATCGAGTATAATACAGACACAAGGTTGAGGGAAACAACCAAAGAAAAGAAAGTGAAGGAAAACACTGAAAACCAGAAAGGAATGAATACCATGAAGAACTACACTGTGAACTATGTTGACAACACGATTGAGATGACCAAGAAGTTTGCGAAGGCCGCTGGCGTGCTGAACACCCCTGAGTACAAGGACCTGCTGGCGATTCGCCGCGATTACCCTGATTTCAAGATTGTGATTCGTGAGATTAAGAAGAAGGCTGGCAAGAAGACCTACAAGAACCTGACTGTGGACAAGATGCGGAAGCTGATTGTTGATTGGGAAGGCAAGGACAGCGACGCGGCGAAGGAATACGAGAAGGTTGTGGCGATTTCCAGTTTTCAGGCTGGTCCCTACGCTTATGTGAAGAAGTGGTTCCTTGACCGCTACACTGACAAGCTGGAAGAGTACACTGTGAAGGAAGAGAAGGCCGCTGACGCTGAGAACGCTGACAACGAGGTTCAGCTGAAGGCGATGTAAGGAAAAACAGCTGGGGAGTTTATTCCCCACCCAATCGACTATAATATAGTCACAAGGTTGAGGGAAGCAACCAAACAACAGAGAAAAAGAAAGCGAGGAATTTCCCATGAAGAACTACAAGATTGATTTCGCCAAGAACACTGTGATTGTGACCAAGAAGTTCATGGAGCGTGCGGGTCAGCTGGGAACACCTGAGTTCAACCAGATGATGGAACTGCGGAAGCTGGGCATGGAGATTGTGGAGAAGGAAACCAAGCGGCACAAGAAGCCCACGTTCCAGCTGACCTACAAGAAGATGGAGGTTTTCGTCCGCTGCTCTGACGATGCGGAAGCTCTGATGGCCGAGTTTGAGCATGTGAAGGAAGAGGCAAAGAGCCAGCACAACCCCTGCCTGTACGTCCAGAATTGGTTCAAGCAGCAGTTCCCCAATTACCCCCAGCGGGAGGCCAAGCTGGAAGTCGTGAGCATTGACAACGACAGCGAAAAGAAAAGCGCCTGACCAACTAATTGGACACCCCCTACTGTATAATACAGACACAAGGTTGAGAAAAGAACCTGACAAAAGAAAGTGAGGAAATGAAAATGAGCAAGAATGTCAAGGTCGATTTCACGAGCAAGATGATTACTGTTACGAAGTCTTTCCTGAAGCGTGCGGAAACGCCCTTCTCTGACGAGTTCCAACTGTTGGTTGCTTTGCAGAAGGAACTCCCCAATTTCAAGCTGGCTGTGGAAAAGAACAGAACTCAGCCTAAGCAGTTCAGGCCAAGCTACAGCCAAATGAAGGATTACATTACTTTCCAGCCCAGAAGTGAGGAACTGATGGAGGAATTCAGCGAAGTGCGGACGATGAGCAGAGCGCGGTCCAACCCCTACATGTTTGTCCTCAAATGGTTCATTGAAAAGTTCCCCATGTTTGCCAGTGAACACTTTGATGTTCGCGTTGACCTGAACGAAGCATGTGCCGCCTGACCAACTTATTGGACACCACGTCGAGTATAATACAGACACAAGGTCGAGAGAACAACCACAGAAAAGAAAGTGAGGAAATGAAAATGATGAACTACAACTACGATGTGCTGAACAACACCCTGACTGTCTCTGAGAAGTTCCTGAAGGCCGCTGGCAAGTACAATTCCGCTGAGTACAATGTGGTGAAGGCGCTGCGTGCGGACAACCCCGCCATGCAGATTGTGGTGGAGAAGAAGCAGAAGAGCGCCCAGAAGAGCCTGACCTTCATGCAGATGGAGGGATTTATGAAAGTGGTGGATGCGGACAAGCTGCCGCTGTTTGAGAAGGTGAAGGCGATTAGCAGGGTTCAGCCCAGCCCCTACCACTATGTGAAGACCTGGTTTGAAAACCAGTTTCCCCACTACAATGAGCAGGTAGAGTTTGGCGAGGATGGCAAGATGACCTTTGCTGCGAAGAAGGAAGCAAATGCCGCCGCAGGTGATGACGCTGCAAAAGCGGAAGTCGAGGAACATGATGAACCTGCGGCCCTGCCCACTGCGGAGGCGGGCGTCAATGAGGACGATGTTGATTCTGTCGCATGATTGTGAGGCGATGGCTAATGAAAGCACAATTCCTGTTGTTACGATGGAAGGATTTTGATTCTTCCATCTCTTTATTTTTTGGATATTGCGATGCCCATGCCGCAAATGTGGTTTGGCATTGCTTTTATTTTTTAAAAAATATTTTGTATTATATATATACAAGGTAAGGAAAGAAAACCTTATCAAAAGAAATAGTGGAAGGAAAACCACTCAAACCAGAAAGGCTTGAATAATGGATAGTAATATGAACTACATGCTTATCAATGTTGAGGATCGTCAGCGAATCATGACCTCATTCTACGAAACCTATGAAAAAGCGCACAAAGCGATGATAGAGGATGTTTTGGCGTGCCTTGACCCTGCTCTTTATCAGAAAGATTTGGAAGAAAATGGCGAGACCTATGGCGAAGACTGGTGGATCAGGGAAGACTGTGCTTGGATCAGCGACAACGCTTTTGATTACAATATTGAATGGTATATTGTTTGCAGCAACTCTTAACGCACAGGAGGAACAGAAGTATGAAAGGAATAGAGAAGCGATACACCTACAAATGCAGCATCTGTGGCAAGCCAATCATGGGGCTGGGGAATGATCCCCGCCCCATCAGAGAACACAAAAATGACTGGTGCTGTGACGAATGCGATAAAGCCTATGTCCAGCCCACGCGAAGACTGTTTGACTGTCTGAACACCTATGCGAGAAACAATGATGTGATTCTCAGGTTCGATGACTACTACATGGGCGTCAGAAGGCGTTTCGATTGTTGGGAATACTGGATTTCAAAAGATTACAGCGAGGACAACATTGACGAGGGTGTCTTTGATGATTCCTTCGCTCCCCTGACACAAGTTATTAAAGACCTGCTGGACAAGCATCACATTTCCCCTTCTGGGTTTGAACTGTTGGAGCCAGACCCCTATGAAATGATTGAATATGTCTATTGATGGGAGCGTGCGGCCATGCCTATAAAATTTCCAAATCAAAAGAGAATCAAGATCATTAAAGAAAACTGTGACAGCAAGCATATCTACGCCATGATCAACATAGAGGCGATAAAGTATGCCGCCCAGCATCTGAAACCAGCAGCATTCAAGCTATGGATTTACTTGGCGAAGAACCAGCCATTCTATGATTTGAACCTGAGTTCTGCCGCTGTGCTGTCAGAATTCAACATGAAGAAGGACATGTATGATACAGCGGTGCATGAACTGATTGATAATGGGTTTCTGGTGCTGTACAAGGACAAGACCTTCTATCATTTTTATGAGATTCCACTTCCAGAAAATGTTCCAAAAGTGGATAAATGCCAAAATGAAAAGAAGGAAACTACCACAAGAAATAATACAATACTCAACGATACAAATAGCGTGACGAAGATGCCCTTGCAGGGCACTTCCTCACTTCCATCGAAACAAGTTTCGATGGACGCAGGAGAGGGCGCTAAAGCGCCCCCCTGCGATAAACCAATCCCTTTTATTCATTCCGCGTCTCTCTACAAACAGTTGCGATTGGGCCATTACTATGTCAAATATTTAGGCGACAATGTTGTTCAGTTCCCAAGCGGGAAGAAGTACAAAGTCGTGGAAGGTCTCCACTATGACCAAATAAGAGTGAATTACCAGAGCGAACGCCTGATAGACCTCCGCAAAGCTGAACTGGCAAAGAAGGCAGAAGCAGCCAAGGCCGCAAATCCAGCATAATTTCTATCATTCTTTTCTCTCTTTTCTTTTGCTTCATTCTCTTCATTTGTTCCCAACCTCTTGCGAATTCTCCATTGCATTTGTTCA
>JBGUQG010000254.1:0-2545 GCA_045130815.1 Christensenellales bacterium | reverse complement strand
CAGCTTCACCTTGCCGTCGATCCTGCGCCAGCACTTGGGCAGCATGCCGTTGGTGGTCAGCTCCGGGGTGGAAACCAGCGAGGAGCGAATGCTGCTGCCGTAGCCGGTGAACGCGATCAGGCCAAGGATGCGGCTGAACCGGTTTTCATACAAATTGTACTGGTCGAACGTCCCGGTGAAGCCGTCCTCCACGACCCAGTAGCTGTCGTTCAGGGAAAGCCCCTTGCAGACGGCGATGATGGACATGGGCCGGTTGATGCTCAATCCGCAGCGGGCCAGCAGCGCGCCCACATAGGCGCGGTTCTTGGGGATGGTGCGCTTCTGTATCCAGCGGCTCAGGCCCTCCGGCGACAGGGCGAGGTCGAGGGGAAGCAACGCCTTTTTATCCTCGTTGACCCACTCAATCCGCAGCTGGGGCGCGGCTGTATTCTCAATGACGCTGAACCGCAGCAGCGGCGTATCGAACTGTTTCAGTATGTAGCCCATGCGCGCGCCTCCCTTCCCGCTTCTAACCTGTATTTTACACGAAAACAGGGCATATGGCAAGCCCGCAGGCCTATGATTTATTCGGCAAACGCAATTGTTCAGTCCAACCTGACATGTGGTGGTTGTGGAGATGAGAGGCGCTGCAAAGGGGCTGTGAAGGAATGCATTAAGCGTGCATATAGTACAGTGTAACAATGAAACGCGCGTTCAGGGCACCGGATTGCCACAGCCCCTTCGGGCTTCGCAATGACATACAACGATATCGTATCGTAGAATGTCATTGCGAGGAGGAGCACAGCGACGACGTGGCAATCCGGGTCCCTTCTGACAAGCCAGTATTTTGTTGTTACGCCACACCATGTGTGGAATGTATACGCAGACCCTCGATCTTCCGAGCATCAAATAGTTGCCTATCGTATATATGTGCTTTTCTGCTGCCCTTTTGCCTGCCCGCCGTCCGCCCTTGCAATCGGCCCCTGATTGTGGTAAGCTTTTCCCATGGAGGGGAGAGCCGATGTATTACCTGATCAAGGAGCGCCTGACGCCCTGCGGCGAGGACGGGATCCATGGGGGCGACGCGCAGTATGTGGTGGTGCTGACCACACAGCAGTGGCAGCGGCAGAAGGAGCGCTTTGACATGCTGATCGACATGGAGATGGACGCGCCCCAGGAGACGAAGGCCGTCGTCAACATGGATTCGCTGACGGGCACGCTGTCCATTCCCAACCGGGCCGACATCGGCGGCCCGCGCCATGATTTCTCGTTCGCGCTGGACGAGAAGGGCGTGGTGCTGGTGGACGACAGCGGCTATGTGCCGGAAATGCTGGAGCGGCTCTGCCGGACCAAGAAGTGGCGGCTGCCGAGCCTGGAGCGCTTTCTGTACGACCTGCTGGAAACGACCATCGGCGACGACCTGGCGCTGCTGGAAAGCTCGGAGCATCGGCTGAACCGCATCGAGGAGGCGATCCTGCGGGGCGAGGTCGAGACCTATCCCAAGGAGATGAACGATATCCGCGGCGACCTGCTGGACCTGCGCGGGCACTATGAACAGCTGATCGACCTGGGGCAGGAGCTGGAGGAGAACGAGAACGGCTTCTTCAGGGAGGAGAATCTGCGCTACTTTCGCCTGTTTACCGAGCGGGTGGCGCGCCTGCGGGACATCGTCAACGGACAGCGGGAATATGTGATGCAGCTGCGCGACCTGATGCAATCCCAGCTGGACGTGCGGCAGAACCGGATCATGACGGTGCTCACGGTCGTGACCTCCATCTTCCTGCCGCTGACGCTGATCGCGGGCTGGTATGGCATGAACTTTCGCTATATGCCGGAGCTGGAATGGCGCTACAGCTATCCCGCGGTGATCGCGATCTCCCTGGCGATCGTGATCGTCTGCCTGATCTGGTTCAAGCGGAAGAAGTGGATGTAACAACGGCGCGGCAGGGCGGACCGCAAAAATCCCATGACCGTAATGACGATTGCGGCATGGGATTTTTGCGGTCGGATTTCTGACAATCAGCCGTCAATCGACGCCCGTCAGCCTCCGGGAAACGGCGCGGTTGAAAAAGGCGATGACCGGGCCGAGCCCGACGGCGCAGATCAGCGTGCCCACCCCGATCACGCCGCCCAGGAGCATGCACAGCAGCACGCTGACGGTGTCCGTCAGCACGCGGCAGCCGACGTAGGGCAGGCGGGTCCTGCGGCTGAGTATGATGGAAAGGCTGTCGTAGGGCGAAACTCCCAGGGACGCCGTCTGGTACATGCTGTGCAAGGTCTTTCACGACCTGAACGGCGCTTCCCCCAAGGCGTTCCGACTTGCGCGGGGGCTGTAGCCGGCGACGAAAAACCGAAATACAGCGGTGACGGTCTGTGTATCCGTCCCCGCTGTATACCTGACACAAATAATTCGCCGGATCTAGAGTGTGTTTCTAAAATGAGACATGTGCAGTTTCGAGTGGATTGGGCTGCATTTCAAGGCGGTTTTCCGCAGGCTTAGTGGCGCTAAGTCAAGGGAAACCAACGCAGAAATGCAGTTCAAGGCGCCGAAAATGCATCTTGGGGA
>JBGUQG010000253.1:0-7942 GCA_045130815.1 Christensenellales bacterium | reverse complement strand
CGCCTTTGAGGACAGCGCCGCGGACCTGCTGGCCATGGTGCGCAAGCGCAACCCCGACGCCCGGATCATCTGGGCCTACGGGCTGTGCGGCACCGGCATGACGCAGCATGTGCGCCGGGCCGTGGAGCGCCGCCGGGCCGAGGGAGACGACCGCGTGGCATTCCTGGCGCTGGACGACTGCAACGGCAGCGTCGGCAGCCGCACCCATCCCAGCCGCGCCAGCCATGCCCGGGCCGCGGCGCAGATCGCGGAGGCCGTCGACCGCCTGTAAACCCATCACAATAAACGACATGGAGGATTCAGCATGAGCAGCATCATCACAATCAGCCGCGAATACGGCGCGGGCGGGCACAGCATCGCCCGCAAGGTGGCGAAGGAGCTGGGCATTGAGATCTACGACCGGGACATCATCCGCAACACCGCCAGGGACAGCGGCCTGGACGTGGACATCGTGGAGCGCGAGGAGGAGGAGATCTCCCGCACGGACGCCTTTTTGCGCCTGATCACCCCCGCGGCCTACGTGGATCGCCGGGAGACCATCCACGAGGTGGAGCGCAAGGTGATCCTGATGCTGGCGGCGAAGGGCCCCTGTGTGCTGCTGGGCCGCTGCGCGGACCAGATCCTGGACGAGGCCAACGTGGACGCGCTGAACGTGTTCATCTACGCGGACGAGCTGCACCGTGCCCACCGCGTCGGCGAGCTGCTCGGCAGCGACAACCCCACCGAGATCCAGAAGCACATGAAGCGTACCGACGCCGCCCGGCGCAACTACTACCAGCAGTTTGCCGGACGCCGCTGGGGCGACTATAACAACTACAATCTGATGCTGGACAGCGGCCTGCTGGGCTACGACGCCTGCGTGAAGCTGATCTGCGACGCGGCCAACGCGCTGTAATCGGCGATGAAGCTGTTGATCGTGCGCCACGGCGAGCCGGACTACAGCGTCGATTCGCTGACGGAAAAGGGCTGGCGCGAGGCCAAGCTGCTGGCGGACAGGCTGTGCCGGCTGTCCGTGGACGATTTCTATGTTTCACCGCTGGGCCGGGCCAGGGACACCGCCAGCCTGACCCTCAAACGGCTGGACCGCGAGGCGACGCAGCTGGACTGGCTGCAGGAATTCCGGGGCAGGGTGCTTGACCCCAAGACCGGCAGGTACAGCTATGCCTGGGATTTCGCCCCGCAATACTGGACGAAGTGCCCGGAATTCTGGGATGAGTGCGACTGGCGGGACAATCCGCTGGTGGCCACCGGCAATTCCGGCGCGATCTACGAGGAGACGGTCGCCGGGCTGGACGCGCTGCTGGCGAAGTACGGCTATACCCGCCGGGGACACATGTACCGCACCGAGGCCAATTCCGACGCCACCGTGGTGCTGTTCTGCCACTTCGGCATCGGCATGGCGATGCTTTCCCACCTGATCGGCGTGCCCTTCTACCTGCTGCTGCACGGGTTCATCATGGCCCCCTCGTCGGTGACCACGCTGATCACCGAGGAGCGCCTGCCCGGCGAGGTGTGGTTTCGCTGCACCGAATTCGGCGACACCTCCCACCTCTATGCTGGAAACGAGCCCGTATCCCACTACGGCCGCTACCGCGAGCACTACGGCGTGGACGACGGGATGGGGGCGAAGGAGTAGGAGGCAGGGAACATGCATTGGGCAATACATGCGCCGGGGGATGTCCTGAAGACATCTCCCGGCGCATGTGTTATGCTATGTGACTTATCCGGCGGGCTCCTTGTCCTCGCGCCTCAGCCTGCTCTGGCCTGCGGCCAGCGCGTCCTTGATGTCCTGCGCCAGCGTCTGGCGCCCCGCGTCGCTGAGCCTGCGCATGATGTCGAAAACCTGGCTGCGCTTGTCGGGCTCCATCTGCCACGCGGCCTTCAGCATCGCCGAGAGGGCCGATTGCCAGTGCGTGCGGAGGTCGCACAGCGTCGTCTCGCCGGTGGCCTCCAGGGCGTCGAATATGGCGTTGGTCATCAGGGTGCGGTCCTTGACGCTCAGCGAGCCGATCCACTTTTGCAGCGTTTCGTCCATGAATATGCCCGCCGGGGATTGGCTGTCCACCGTCTCAAAGGCGGTGCCAAGCACCTGCCAGGTCAGCGGGTTGTGCTGCATGACTCCGTTGGCGCTGCTGCGGACGATCCTGCGCTCCGACTTGTTGTTCATCAGTATGCCCACGATGGAGAACTCCGGCATGATCAGCGTCACCTTGTCCAGCACCGCCGCGTATTGCGGCATTGCGGCGATGTCGTTGTTGAAGCCGGGGCCGTCGTTGGAATAGACGCTGACGAGCCGCGCGCCGTCACCGCCGAACGCCGCGGCGTATACGGCCAGGTTTCCGCCCTTGGAATGACCGCCCACGCGCAGCGGACAGCCGAAGAACGCGGCCGCCTGCTTCAGGTAGGACGCGGACTGAAGCTGTCCCTCGGTCTGCATGAAGCTGAAGTTGAAGTCCTCGCGCCACCCGACCACGGTGTCGTCGGTGCCCCGGTAGGCGACATAGGCCGTCTCGTCCGGCAGCAGGAATACCTCGGCGCAGAACTGGTATTGGCGCTTCGGGTCGACCTGGTTCCTGAAGCCGCTGACCCGCAGCGCGCCGAAGCGGCGGCTTGCCCCTGCGGCGGCCAGCAGCGGCCCGGGATCGTTGACCAGGACGCTGCCCCGGCCCAATTCCGCGTAGGCCTGGGCGACCCGTTCCAGAACGACGCCCTGACGGCTGAAATCACCGGGTATGATGTCGGTAAAGTCGGCGTAGGCCAGCTCTGAAAGCACCAGGTTGTCCACCTCGTTGAAGCCGTCGACTTCGATGGGAAGGTCCCCGCGCCAGGCGATGTAATCCAGCAGGTTTGCCATAAAATGTCTCCTCTCAGGCGCGCTTGTCCTCGTAGAGCGCGCTGTCGGCGGCGTTGATCAGCTCCTCCAGGCGCATGCCCTCGCGGTGCTTCGCCCAGCCCACGCTGGCGGCCAGCCGGTAGGGCAGGCTGTGGGTGCGGTTGTATTCGGAGAACGCCTGCTTCACCGTCGCACGGAACGCGGCGGCCTGGTCGTCCTCGTCGATCAGCAGCATGGCCAGGAACTCGTCGCCGCCGAAGCGGGCGAGGATGCCCCTGTGCCCCGCCATCGAGGCGGACAGCAGCTTGGCCGCGGCCACCAGCGCCTCGTCGCCCACCGGGTGGCCGTAGGTGTCGTTGATCTGTTTGAAGTGGTCAAGATCCATCATGAACAGCACCAGGGGCCTGCCCTGGCGGACGTATTCGGCAAAGGCCGCGTCCAGCGTCTTGCGGTTGTTGAGGCCGGTCAGGCTGTCACGCACGATCTCGTTGTCCTGGTCGTCGATGTAGATCAGCACGATGGATATGGCCGCGCAGGTCCACGTGCCGGGCATGCCGGTGTAGAACAGGCTGACCACGGCCCCGATGATGGGCACGATGTAAAAGCCCAGCAGCTTGTACACGACGCGCCGGGGCACCCGGTCGTCCCGGTTGAGCAGGCGCGCCAGGATGTGCGCCAGCGACACCAGCATCATACCGTAGGCGCCGACCATCTGCACCCAGAACAGCCGCCCGTGGGCGTACACGTTCTCCGGCGACACGGTGAAGCTCCAACCGGTCCATATGGAGACGATGTTGAACATCGTGAACGCCGCCCCTGGAAGCATCATCAGCGTCTGCAGCCGCCGGGTGACGGTGTAGCCCAGCGTCTCCAGCACGTACAGGTACCACATGCCGCCCAGCACCACCCCGGCGGACAGGAACAGCGCGTTGATCACCTTGTTCGCCGCGACCGCGCCGGGGAACGTGCGTCCCTCCACCAGCAGCCACAGTATGTCCAGGCCCAGCTGCACGATCACGCCCAGCACCACGCTGCGGAACAGCACCCGCCGCATCTGCTGGTTCACGTTGCTGATGCTCTGGCGCATGATCACGCCCAGGATCAGCAGGCACAGCGCGTTGAGCTCAATGTGGATGGCCGTGGTCATCCGCGTTCCCTCCCTCCGCGGCGCACATCGCCTTCAGCAGGTGATACGCGCCCTCATAGGTTTCCTGGCGGCCCTCGCTCAGCAGCCGCCGCACGTCCGGCTGGTCGATGATATCGATCAGCCAGGGCGCGTAGCGGGTGCCCAGTCCGGCCCTGATCTCCTCTACAAAGGCGTCAAAGCTCTTGGCCGGGCGATAGCTGCGGCCCACGGAATCGGTGGCTGCGTCCATGCAGTCGGCGCAGGCCACCAGGTCGATCAGCACCTTCAGGGGGCTGCCGTCGGTATTGAAATCCTCGGGATAGCCCCTGGAATTGTCATACCAGCGGTGATGGCCCAGCGCAACGTCGGCGCAGGGCCGGGTGGAGGCGTGCCGGACCAGCATGTCGTAGCCGACCCGGGGATGGGAGCGGATCAGGCCGTACTCCATGTCCATCAGGTCCCGTCCGTACACGAATATGGTGTCGATGATGGTCAGCTTGCCGAAGTCGTGGCACAGGCCGGCGTGATAGGCGAAGTTGGCGATCCGCTCCCGGTTCCCGCGCACCGCTTCCACCGAATCGCAGCCGGCGATCCCCACCAGCAGCCCGGGCATCCGGTCCGCCAGGTGCGCGCACAGACAGCGGGCCAGCTTGCCCACCATCACCGAATGGATGTAGGTGGGCGGGTGCAGCGCGGCCAGGCACTGCAGCGCCATCTGCTGGAAGGACAGGCCGCCGGGCACCTCGATGAACCGGTCGACGATGTGCACGTAGTATTCCAGCAGCGATGACAGGCTTCCGCTGTTGGGCATGCGGAAGGCGTAGCTGATCATGTTCCGGTAGAAGGCGGTCAGCCGCCGCGCCGTTTCGGCGGACACGTTGTCCGGGTCCAGCAGGCAGATGGCCTCCGCGGGAAGCTGCAGGTTGTCGTAGATGCCGTTCAGGTCATACTGGTTGGGGTCGCGCCTGCGGTACATCCCGATCAGCGCGTCGCGGTAGGCCTCTTCGGAGATCCTGCCGGCCAGGAAGCGGTTGCGCAGAAGCAGCATCCGCACCTGCTTTTCATCGTCGTACCTGCCAAAGACCGCCGGGTCGCTGTACCACAGGGTGGCGAACTGCTCCGTCTTGTCCCAGATGCGCAGCAGCGACGGGGCGTCGAAGGCGCGAAGGTTGCACATGTCAGTGACCTTTGCGTAGTAATTCAATGCGCGATATCTGAAGTAGCGCCAGTCGAAATCCGGCGTCAGCCGCCGGTAGAAGGGGTCGCCGTACAGAGCCAGCACTTTGTCCAGGTGGTCCAGCTCCCTGTGCTGCTCCGGGTCGTCCGGGGGCAGGCCCTCGTAGAACACGGCCATATAGCGCACGTCGGTCAGCACGGTCTCCCGGCTCTGCGGATCCAGGGCGCTGAACGACTCGTGCTCCAGCAGGCCGAAAAGGCGTCGGCCGATTCGCATGCCCTCCCGGCGGAAGCGGTCGGCCACCCGGGGGTCGGCGCCGGAGCGGCCCGTCAGCGTCATCAGCGCATAGCATGTGTCCATCCGCGCGTCCAGGCGGAGGATGGTGGAGGCCAGGTCGCCCTTGTCCTCGGCGTTGTGAAGCAGGCGTTCGGAGATCATGTCCATGATCGGAAGATCCAGGTTTTCCACGTCCGCCGCGGAAAGCAGCGACTGGCCCAGTGCGATCAGGCCCTGCACGTCCTCCTCGGTCAGCGCGTGCTCCGACGCGATGGTGGGGAAGAACGTGCCGCGCAGGAAGGTCCGGTTCTCACCGGCGAGCCTTCCGATTTGCAGGAAGTTGGCCTTCAGCCTGTCGCTATAGCTGAACTGATCGGGGATGCCCGTCATCGACGGCGTGGACAGCCGCCGGATCTGTTCCAATCGGACTACGTAATCGCTGTAATCTGTCATGAGTGCGTCAGCCTCCATGCCTATTATAGCGCTTTTTGCCGGCAAAGTCCAGCTGCGTGAGCGGATTGACCGCAATCGCCGTAACGGCATGCAAAGTGCTTGCCAGAGCGCGCTTTTTACAGTATAATAAGATCATCATCACTGAAAATGGGGAAAAGACGATGACGAGCGGGAAAAAGCGGATCGGCTTTGTGGTGGGCAACTATCACACCGACCACCCAAGCCGGCTGGTGCACGCCATCTGGCAGCTGCTGCAGGACGAGGACGTGGAGCTGCAGGTCTTTCTGGGCACGGAAAGCGCCAGCTTCCTGAAGGATTTCGCCGCGCGCTCCAGCCAGTTCGACTATCAGTACGCTTCGCTGTGCGGCTATACCGAATACGCCGATCTGGACCTGCTGATCATCTCCGCGGGCACGCTGTCCATCTACCAGAACGCCATTCCGCTGGACGAGTTTTTGAGGCACACCCCCGACATCCCCACGATCCTGATGGAGACGGACCGCCAGCCCAACAACGGCATCAGCCTGATCGCCGACAACGCCCGGGGCATGGCCGGCTGCGTGGAGCACCTGATCGCGGACCACGGCCTGACGCGCATCGGCTATGTCAGCGGGCCGGAGAACAACCGGGACGCCGAGGAGCGCTTCGCCGGCTACCGGGAAACGCTGGAGAGACACGGCATACCGCTGCGCCGGGAATACATCGTGCCGGGCGACTATTCCGAGCACGTGGACCGGAGCGTGGAGCTGCTGCTGGACCGCGCCCCCGACCTGCAGGCCATCGTGTCCGCCAACGACGAGATGACCGTGGCGATCTACCGGGTGTGCCGGGAAAGGGGCCTTGTGGTGGGCAGGGACATCGCCGTGACCGGCTTTGACGACATGCTGATGGCCCGCTATGTTAACCCGCCCCTGACCACTGCCCGCCAGGACTACGAGGCCTTTTCCAGGTACGCGGTGAAGAGCGCGCTGGACACGCTCCGCGGCGGGAAGGCCGAGTCCATGCGCATACCGGTGCCGTTCATACGCCGCTGCTCCTGCGGGTGCAGCCCCCGGCAGGAGGCCCAGCGCCCGGAGCAGGCGGACATACTGCGCAGCATCCAGCGCAGCCGGGAATACCAGCACAACTCCTGGATCGGCGCGCTGATGAACCGGGAAATGCTGCTGGAGGTGGATGAGCCGAAGCGCTTCTTCGCCTCCGTGGGCGCGTACATGGCCTACCTGGGCACGGCCAGCTCCACGCTGTGCCTGTTTGACAGGCCTCTGCGGGTAAAGCCGGGCACCATTCCCGAATTCCCGGAGGAGCTGCATTTGTGCATGCGCCAGCAGGGAACGAAGGTCGAGGGCTGGGACCGGGGCGAGGGCCCGGCGCTGCGCCGGGGACAGCGCCGACAGGAAGCGCTGCATGACGGAAGCGTCATGACCTTTCTGCTGTTTGACGAAAAGTATCAGTACGGCGTGCTGAACGTGGAGATCGAGCCGGAGAAGATCGACTTTTACTACATGTTGTCCCTGGACATCGGCACCGGCCTGCGCTACATGGACGTGTGGTCCAAGCAGAACCGCTACCGCGCCCAGCTGCAGGCCATGGCCCGCATCGACGAGTTGACCGGCCTGTACAACCGGGCGGGCCTGGTCAGCGCCAGGGCCAGCCTGACGGCCTCCGGCCGCTGCCAGGCGGCGGTGATCATGGCGGACCTGGACCACCTGAAGCAGATCAACGACCGCTTCGGCCACCGGGAGGGCGACATCGCCCTGCGCAGCGTGGCGGACATACTGCGCCGGGTGCTGGGGCCGGACCAGGTGATCGGCCGCATCGGCGGCGACGAGTTCATGGCCTGCTTTTCCCGGCTCTCCGAGGCGGAGATCGCGGACTGCGTGCGCCGCATCAAGCACCAGTGCGACCTGTACAACGAGAATTCAGAGCGGCCCTACTTTCTGGAGATCTCGGCGGGCTACGCCATGGGCGAGGCCCGCGACCGCAAGGACTGGGAGGCCCTGGCCGTCCGGGCCGACGCGGCGCTGTACGAGGCCAAGAAGCTGCGGCGGGAATTTGTGATCCGATAGTCGATCGTTCA